>MEQV01000104.1:21784-23447 GCA_001770355.1 Betaproteobacteria bacterium RIFCSPLOWO2_02_FULL_62_17 | reverse complement strand
GCGCCATCAGTTGACCGAGGCGGCCGTGCGTCTGGGGGAAACCACGCGGTATCGTGGCGCCGGGACCGTCGAATTCGTGTTCGATCCCGAGTCGCAGCAGGCCTACTTCATCGAGGTCAACTGCCGCATCCAGGTTGAGCATCCGGTGACCGAAGGCATCACCGGCATCGATATTGTGTCCGAGCAATTGCGCGTCGCAGGCGGCGAAGCCCTCAGCTTTGTGCAGGCGGACGTCAGTCCCCGCGGCCATGCCATCGAGTGCCGCATCAATGCCGAGGATGCCGCCGAGAACTTTCGTCCCCGCCCCGGTACCTTGACGGCCTTTTCTCCGCCGGGCGGGATGGGCGTCAGGGTGGACACGCATTGCTACAGCGGCTACGTGGTCCCGCCCCATTACGACTCGCTGCTGGCTAAATTGGTGGTGACCGCGCCCGATCGCGGCCAGGCGCTGCGCCGCATGCGGCGCGCGCTGGGTGAATTTGTCGTGGCAGGCATTCCCACCACGATCCCGTTCCTGCTACAGGTCCTGGATACGCCTGATTTCGTCAGCAACCGCATTCATACACGCTGGATCGAAGAAACCTTGATGGCCGGGAAAATTACCGGGCCGAGTCCGCTGTGAGCCGGTCCATCGAGAGCCGATCGGCCCAGGGTAACGAAGGAGCACCAGTGTCAGAGCAGAAGACTGCCTATTACCTGAGTTTCAGTGACGTTATCCGGGTGTTGCGGCTGGTCGATGAGACCCCCTTCCAGGAATTGCAGCTGGAACTGGATGGTCTGAAGGTACGCGTCGTGCAGGATAAGGAAGCGCCCGCGCCGCATGCCGCGGCGCCCCTGGCCGAACCCTCCGTCCTCGCCGCTGCCTCGGGCCCTGTGCGCGAACAAGCGGTCGCCGCGGCCGCTCCGCTTACTAAAACGGTATTCGTCAGCAGCGCCGAAGGCACGCCGGTGTTCGCGCCGCTCGCGGGCACCTTCTATCGCGCTGCTTCGCCGGGTGCGCCGCCGTTCGTCGAAATCGGCACGGTTGTCAAGGAGGGCGATGTGGTGGCCATTCTCGAGATCATGAAATTGATGAACCATGTCACCGCGCCCTGCGCCGGGGTGATCACCGAGATTCGCGCGAACAACGAGCAGTTCGTCGAGTACGGGCAGGTGCTGGCCGTGATCAAGCCGGAGCGCGCCGCATGAAGCCGCTGCGGGTTCTCGACGAGAGCCTGCGCATGGGCCAGCAGGCGCTGTGGGCCACGCGCATGAAGACCCAATGGATGCTGCCCATCGCTCCTGTCATGGACGCCGCCGGGTTCTATCAGGTTGCCGCCATGGCCCCGGTCTCGTTCGAGACGGCCGCCATGTATCTGCACGAAAACCCCTGGGAACGGCTGCGCCTCCTGCGCCAGCACATGCCGCGCACCCAATTCGATTTTCTGGTGCGCTCGCGCAACGTGGTCGGGTGGTCGCCAAAGCCGAACGATGTGGTGGAGCTGTTCCTGAAGACGCTCGGCAAAATCGGCATTCTCGGCATCAAGGTGTTCGACGGCCTGAACGATTACCGCAACGTGGCCTATCACATCCAGGTCGGACGCGAGCTGGGCCTGCACGTCAAGGCACTGCTGAATTTCGCGGTCAGCCCGGTGCACACGGACGACTACTTCATCGCCAAGGC
>MEQV01000104.1:15060-21713 GCA_001770355.1 Betaproteobacteria bacterium RIFCSPLOWO2_02_FULL_62_17 | reverse complement strand
GCGCCCGCGCGCTTATCGGCCGGGTGCGGGCCGAGTTGCCGGAGATGGAACTGCATTTTTCCACCCATCCGAACAGCGGCGTCTCGACGCCCTGTTACCGCGAGGCCATCCGCCAGGGCATAGAAGTTCTGTGGGGCGCGAGCACGCCGCTGGCGAACGGGCATTCTTTTCCGCCGCACGCCACCATCGTGCAGCTGGCCCGGGAAGAAGGCCGCGCGCTCGATCTGGACGAGCGCTGTTTGCGGGAAATGGACGACTGGTTCGCCTGGGCGGCTTATAAGGAGAACCGGCCGTGCCACGAACCCGACGAGTTCGATCCGATCGCCTACGAACAGACCATCCGGCACCAGATTCCCGGCGGGATGATGTCCAACCTGGAGAGCCAGCTGGCCGGTGTCGGCATGGCCCACCGCCTGCCCGAGGTGCTCGAAGAAGCGGGGCGGGTCCGTGCGGAGCTCGGCTACCCCGTCATGGTCACGCCGTTCTCGCAGTTCGTCGGCGTGCAGGCCACGCTGAACGTCGTTACCGGCGAACGCTATTCTTCGGTTCCGCGGGAGATGGCTTTGTATTGCCGGGGATATTACGGCCAGTCGCCGGGTCCCATCGACCAGAATGTGCTGGATCGCGTGGTCGGCGATCAGCCGCTGATCGACCCGAGCGCCTATTTCCACGACAAAATGCTGGCGAAGGCCAGGGCGGAGAGGGGATCGTTATCCGATGAGGAACTGCTGACGGCGATTTTCCTGAATCCCACCGCTCTGGAGACCTTCAACAAGAACAGAAAACCGATCGAATGGGATCCCGATGCGCGCATGCCTCTGCTGGCCCTGTTGAAGGAACTGGGCAAACGCCCGCGACTGCGCCAGGTGGAGGTCCGCTGCGGGAATCTGCGGGTGGCGCTATCCAGGGAGGCTGGCGCGGTCGCGGCCTGATTCCGAATGTGAATGGCAAGACTTAATCGATTTATTTTGGCGCGAGCCCGACAAGGAGAGTGTGGTCATGTTGGAACAATATGTGTCACCGGGGAACAAGATCATCGATCTGGTTGCCGCCCTGCAGTTTCCGTTTGCCAAAGTCCGGCGCGCCGAAGAGGTCATGGTGGTGACCGATACCAGCATGGACCCTTTGATCTGCCAGGCGGTGATGGCCGTGCTGCGAAGCAAGGGAGCGGACCCGACGCTCATGATGTACACGCCGCGCGCGCATCACACCGCCGAACCGACCAGGGCCGTGGCGCACGCGCTCGCCGGGGCCGATATCTGCGTGTTCCTCACCACCACCGCTCTGGCCCATTCGGAATTCTCCGAGCATCGCGGCAACAAGGGGGTGCTGCTGATGGAGGAGGCGACCGTGGATATCCTGACCTCGCCGGGTTGCCAGCTCGAAGAAGCCGACATGGATCTCATCCTCAAACGCGAGCGCTGGGTGCGCGAGTACTGGATGGAAGGCGGCGATGTGCACGTCACCACGCCTGCGGGCACCGACATCAGGGCCAAGCTGGTCAAGACCGATAAACGCGTTGCCAGGGTCCTGGGCATTCTCGAACCCAACGGGGACAGGCGCGGTGCCGGTACCTGGCCGTTCGGCGAGTGCCGCACCACGCCGCTGGAGGGCAGCGGCGAAGGCCGGGTCGTCTGGGACATCTGCGGTCATGTGCCGCCGGGGCGTTACGCGCAGCCTGTGGTGTTGACGGTCAAGGAAGGCCGTGTGGTCAAGATCGAAGGGGGAAAAGAGGCGGACGGTGTGCGGCGCTACTTCGAGACGCACGGCGATGAGAACTCCTTTGCCGCGCCGGCGGAGATTTCAGTCGGCCTCAATCACAAGGCCACCATCATGGGCACGGTGCGCAACGACAAGAAAGCGCTGGGCACCTCCCACATCGCCATCGGCCGCAGCGATATCGGCGGCACCATTGTGAGCGCGACGCATTTCGACGGCCTGATGGCGCGGCCGACGATCACGGTAAACGGCAAGGCGTTCATCAAGGACGGCGTGCTGCAGTGCGAATAGCTGGGGCGCGGTGACCGGCGAGCGGGGTCTTCTGCAGACCTCTGGCGCGGCCGTTCATTCCATTTTGATCCCGGCCTTCTTCACCACCGGCGCAAGCTTGTCGTCGTAAGTTCGGACCAGCGCCGCGGCGACCGCCGGCGAAGCCGACTCGAACGGTTCCAATCCTATCTTGCCGAGCCTCTCGTCGGCATACGTCTTGTCGCGCGCCATGGGGCTGTCGATTCAGTTCATAAGGTAAAAGACGTCGTTGACCAAGCATGGCAATATCCGTGGATTGACAAAATGACTAGAAAATTTGATAATCATCAATATACTGAATAATCAGGGGAGATTCGCCATGATTGGGCGCAGATTGTCTATTGCTAGAAGAGCTGCGGGCTTGTCGCTTCGCGACCTGGAAGCAAAGATTGACAAAAAGGTATCTGCACAGGCAATAAGTAAATATGAGCGCGACGAGATGATGCCAGGTTCCGACGTTCTGACGTCCCTGGCCCGTGCTTTGGGGGTCTCTGAAAGCTATCTCCTCGGTCAAAGCGATCTGACGCTTGAGGCAATAGAGTTCCGCAAGAACCGGTTGACCAGCCGCAAAGAAGAGGCGGCGGTCGAGGCGGCGGTATTGTCCGCAGTCGAGCGTTATCTCGAAGTTGAAGAGTTCCTCGGCGCGGCGAGCTTTGCCTGGAGCCCGCCACAAGGCGCACCGTTTCCCGTGCGCGAGCAGGCCGATGCCGAAGCCGCGGCCGGCCGTCTGCGCGCTGCATGGAACCTGGGTATCGATCCCATACCCAATCTGGCCGAGTTTCTGGAAGAAAAGGGCATAAAGGTCATTTCCTTGCCCTTGAGTGACAAGGTCTCGGGATTGATGTGCCGGGCACGCCGCAGCGCGGGTGGGGACGTGCCCGTCATCGTCGTGAACCAACGCGATACGGGAGAACGCCAGCGCTTCACGCTCGCTCACGAGCTGGCACATCACATTCTCGATGCGCCTGACGGCGTGTCTGGAGAGAAGCTGATGCACCGATTTGCGAGCGCATTTCTCATGCCGGCGGACACGTTATGGCAAGAAGTGGGCAAAAACAGGAGTTCGCTGTCTCTTGGAGAGTTGTTCGAGCTCAAGGCCGTGTTCAAAGTCAGCGTGCAGGCAATTACCTACCGGCTCAAGGATCTGCGCATCATCGGCGACGCGCTGTATCGCAAATTGTTCGACGAATTTGAACGTCTGGGCTGGCGTTCGCCGCCATATGACGAACCGGGGAAAATCGCGGTGGAGCGGCCGGAGCGCTTTCGCAGGCTATGCTTCCGGGCCGCGGCTGAAGGCGCCGTGTCCGATTCGAAAGCTGCAGAATTGCTCGGTATCACCGTGCGCGAACTCGATCGCCAGATGGAGCAGCCGCCGGGCTGAGGCACGACGTTGATGGAGATCCTGGTCTCTGACACTTCCGTGGTCATCGACTTGGAAAGGGCACAGCTTGTCGAAGAGATATTTGCCCTGCCGTACGACTTTATCGTGCCGGATATTCTCTACGATCTGGAAATGCGGAGTTTTGGTGGCGAACGGCTTCTTGAGCGAGGGCTGCAGGTGCGCAAACTTACCGGCGCACAGGTCGCCGAGGCCCAGCGGCTACGCGCCCTGCAACGCAAGATTTCGGTTTCCGACAGCTACGCCCTCTCGCTGGCCAGGGCCGAGGGTTCCACGCTGCTTGCCGGTGACGGTGCGTTGCGGGCTTTGGCCGAGGCGGAGGGGGTGCGCTGCCATGGTGTGTTGTGGGTGTTCGACAGGTTGGAGGACTCGAGATTTATTGAGAGGGTGCGTCTGCATGAAGGGCTGACTCGAATTGCCGGGCATCCGCGTTGCAGATTGCCGCGGGCGGAAGTGGCGCTGCGACTCGCAAGATTTCTCGAACGTTGATGTGCTGTCAAATTTGCGCTGATTCGCTCTCTTCTTAGGTTTGACGCCAGCCCCGACTCTGGCGGGCTTGATACTTGAGCAAAAAGAACGGGTAACAACAGGCTCAATGTGGTTGTTTGTTATAGCAACACAATTGCCTCAAAAGATACGCCAGACAATAAATATTAGGAAGTAAAGTTAAACTTTGCTTCTTATTATATTCTTCTTAGTATGTGACAAGGTGTTTGGTGGCGAAGCTATTCGATAATCAGCAGCCTATACAAAGCTCGGTCTATACTGCAAAGAATGAGCTGCGAGAGATGAAATGAAGGAAACCTACCAAACGACACTATTGCAGCTACGGTTAAGGAGCAGATGAATAAGCGCAAGCCCGATGACGAGTTTGCACTAATCAATCTTTCCTATTTCAACGCGAGCGGCGAGGAAGTCGTTGTCTTCTGCCCGGAGTCAACGGGCGCCACGGCCACTCAGCATCCGGCGCGGCGGCGATTAAAGGAGCTTGCGGCACAACCGGAAACAGTCGTGGCTGTCGGCCCGCAGATCCAATCGCCGGGTACCGCTGATGCAACACTAGCCCCGGCCACGCCAATCCCCAAAATTGACATTGCGGAATTTACCGAACTTAAGGAGAAGCACTTCAGCATTCTGTATGGTGATACCGGATACAGCTACGAATCGATCCTTGGTCCGTATCTTCGAGGCGCGAAGGCCGTGGTTATTGAAGATCCGTACATACGGTACCAGCATCAAATACAGAACTTCGTGCGTTGCTGCGAGACAATTGTGAAAGCCGGTACTGTGAAGAATATCAGTCTGATCACCGGCTACGACGACAAAACGCAACTCGCTGACATTGCCGAAAAAATGGAGGAGCTCAAGCAAAGCCTGCTGGAACAGGATGTCGAGTTGGAAGTGAAGCTCAATCCCAATATGCACGACCGTGAAATCCGTCTCGATAACGGGTGGGTCATCAAGATAGGTCGCGGCCTGGATTTTTATCAGAAGCCGGGAGGATGGTTTGAGGTCGGGGTGTATGACCTGGGTTTGCGCAAATGCCTAGAGACCAAGGTGGATATTTTTCAGGCCTGACAAGTAAGTTACAGCCGCAGCCTGCGCCAGTAGCCTGTCAGCTCCAGATAGCCCCGGCCGACAGGTTCACCGTCCTGTAGCACCCGCACCGCTCCTTCCCAGTAGATGGTTCCGGTGGAGGCACGGGTGTCGTTTTCCTGGTCGTCCATAAGAGGCGCGATGTCAATCGTCAGCGCGGCGGTTCTGATCCGCCACGCGACCGGATAGTCGGTGCCGGTACGCGGAGAACGCCAGCGGCGCACGGGCGTGAATTCCACCTCGCCGGGCTCGAAAGTGCGCTGAACGCCATTCCCCGCGAGATACGAACCGCCGGCCCAAAACTTCGCACCCTGCGCGCTGCGCATTTGAAACGCCATCAGCGCTCCGCCATCGTCGAGATTGATGCCGATCCAATCCCAGCCCGCCGCTTCGCGGTCCAGATAGCTCGAAGACCATTCGTGGTCCAACCACGCCGTGCCGCCGACGGATTCGGCGCGGCCAGCGCGAGTCAGTGTGCCCTGGACCTTGAGTTGTGGCAGGCTGTAGTAATAACTCGCGGATTCAGGACGCGGGCCCTTGCGACTCAGCCCCTTGTTACCCTGCAGCATCGGTCTGTGCGTGGCAGCGAGGGTGAAATCGAAACTGAAGTCCCTGGAGGGAATGCGCGCCAGGTATACGCCGTCTCGCTGTTTCAGCGACCAGTCGTCAATCCATACGTCGAGCCGGCCCTGCGCCGCGCCGGCAAGCGCGAACCCTTCACGTGCGATGCGCTGATCGTGTTGCAGGCGGCCAAGTGCTGGATCGCTGATCGCGGCGTGCGCGATAAGGATCTGTCGCGGGGTAAAGGCGCTCGGATTGTCGTCTTTGAGTTCCGGTCGGGCGCGGAAAAACGTGATCTGGAATCCCAGCGGCTTAGCCGCGCTTTCCAGCCACCCGGTGGCGTACCACCACTCGATGCGGAATTCGGGATGAGAGCCTTCGTCGCGAGGAAAGCGCAGCGTGAAGCCTGGTACTACCGCGGCAAAATGCGGGGCAGGCGCCAGGCGCTTGCCTGCCTGCCCCAAAGCATGGGGCGCGACCAGCAGCCCGCCCAGCAGCGTGAGCAGCCGCCGCCTTGAAACGGAGAGAAACGGATGCACCTAGGATCTTTGAGAGCGCGCTGGGGATGCTGGTTCGATTGCGGCGCCGTCTCCCTGCGCACGTGACTTCTCCATGCGTGCGCCGCCTGAATCAGCGAATCATTGCCGCGCCCCGGCGGACATTTCTCACCACATGCCGGACAGGTCGATTTTCACATCCGGCAGCATGGCGATGGCCATTGCCCCAGGCTGATCGGTGGCAGAGATGTCGGCATACGTCCCGCCGCCGGGGTTTCGATGGAAATGCACCAACGAATTCTCCAGGTCGATTACCCACACTTCGGGTACGCCGTGGCGCGCGTAGAGTGGAACCTTGATGCGCCGGTCGTAGCGCTGAGTGGCGTCCGACACCTCAATGACGAGGAGCACGTCGGCGGCAGTCGGCGGCGCGTCGCGGTAAAAGTCTGAGCGCGGCTTGAGAAGCGAAAAATCCGGTTGCGGCTCCGAATTCTCGGAGAGGCGCAGCGGACCTTGCACCCGCACGATGGCACGCGTGCCGACGCAAGCAAAGAGTCTGCTGGCCAGGCGAT
>MEQV01000104.1:466-14881 GCA_001770355.1 Betaproteobacteria bacterium RIFCSPLOWO2_02_FULL_62_17 | reverse complement strand
CCCGGTTCCAATGTTCCTGCGGACATTAGCATTTCCACCGGATTTCGCCAAGAATGAATCGTTTTAAGTGAATCGTTTTAATCTGAATCTGACGCCTGAATTCCTTGGTAAAGCGACCTCACCAATCCTCCCGCACCGCGCCCACCACATCGTCGCTCATCACGCGGCGTCCGCTCCAGGCGGCGGTGACGCTGGCGGCGGCCACCAGCACCGCGGCCAGCGCGGCGAGCGCGAGCCACGGAACATGCAGATCGATGCTCCAGTGAAACGACTGGCGGTTGATGACGTAGACCAGGATCAGGCTGATAAGCCAGCCCAGTGCCAATCCAAAGCCGACGCCCAGCGCCGACACCAGGGCGCCTTCGCAGCCGAGCATCAAACCGATTTCGCGGCGTGTCATGCCGATGTGGCGCAATACGCCGAATTCACGCCGCCGCGCCAGCGCCTGGGCGCTGAAACTCACGCTCACGCCAAACAGGCCAATGAGCACGGCGACGACCTCCAGCGCATAGGTCACGGCGAAGGTGCGGTCGAAAATGGACAGCGATTCGCCGCGCATTTCGCGCGCGGTGGTGATCTCGATGCTTTGCGCCGCACTGAGTCGTTCGCGCAGCGCCGGCTCGACTTCGCGCGGCGTGCTGCCGCTTGCCAGCCATAACGCGGCCTCGTTGGCGAGCCGGTCGCCGGTGATGGCGATGTATGTCTCGCGGTCGATAACGATCGCACCGGTCTGGCGCGCGTAGTCGCGCCAGATCCCGGCGACGGTAAATAAGCTCGGCTGCGCATCGAGCGGCAGCAGGATTTCATCGCCGGGGCGCAGGCCATGCAGGTCGGCGGCGACCTCCGAAATCCAGGCGGCAGGCGGCGCTTGCGAGGGCAGGATGTAGGGCGCGCTGACCAGCGGCAGGGTTGCCGATGCGGGGCCGGTGGCGATCTCACGCGCCAGCAAAAAGACTGCCGGCCGCTCGGGGGCGAGCAACAGGTTGCGGCTGCGCATGAAGCGGGCATGCCCGACCCCGGGCGTGGCGGCGATCCTGGCCTGTTGCTCCGGGGTGAAAAAACCGGCATCGCCGCTGCGCGCGGCGCGCACGTAGAGGTCGGCGGGCAGCATGCCGGTCAGCCACTCTTCGAGCGATTGCCGGAAAGATCCGACCATGATGAGCATGGCGACCATCAGGCTGAAACTGGTGACGATGGCGCCGATGCTGATGGCAACCTGGCGCGGGGTGGCCTGCAGCTGCGCGACCGCCAGCATCGCCGGCGGGAAACGCCATGCCGGCAGCCGCGCGAGCGTCATGACGGCGAGCGCCGGCATGAGCAGCAGCGTGCCCAGAAGTATTAACGCAATAGCGCCATAGCCGAAAACCGGTAAGCCGTTGACCGGCGGCGCGGCGGTCAGGGCAAAGCCCGATAAAATCAGCGCCGCGCCGGCGCGGAAGGTGTGCAGTTTTTTCAGGCCTTCCTCTTCATCGCCGGCGCGCAGCGCATGTGCCGGCGCGCGCCGCCCGGCCTCAATCGCAGGAACCGCTGCGCCGGCGATGGCAAAGGCGGTGCCCAAGAGCCAATACAAGGCGAGCGCCACGGGTTCGATGTGCAACGCGGGTGCGGCGATTCGGAAATAGCCGGCGCCAAGATCGGCGCCGAAGTGGCGCAGCACCAAGGCGGCCAGCGCGCAGCCCAGTGCCACGCCCAGGCCCGATCCCAGCGCGCCGAGCAGTGCACCCTCCGCGATGAGCATGCCGGAGAGGGCGCGGCGCGTCAGGCCCAGCACCCGCAGCGTCGCCAGTTGTGAGCGCCGCCGCAAAATAGCCAGCACCTGGGTGGAAAACACCAGAAACGCTCCGGTGAAGAGGGCGACCAGCGCCAGCATGTCCAGATTGAGCCGGTAGGATCGCGATAAATCGGCGCTGCGCTCCAGCTCGGCTTCGGGTGTCGCCGCCAGTACGCCGGCCGGAAGCAAGGCGGCGAGCGAGCGCTGGAATGTGTCGATGTCGGTGCCGGGGCGCAGGCGCAGGTCGATGCGATGAATGCGCCCCAGCCGCTGCAGCCGCCATTGGGCCGAGGCGATGTCCATGACGGCGATGCGCTGCCGGTATGCGCCCGGTGGCAGCAGGCCGACCACCTTGAACTCGATGGCCGAGGTGCCCACGTCAACGCGCAGGGTATCGCCGACATCGAGCCCCAGCCACTGCGCCGCCGAGTGGCTGAGCAGCAGCGCTTCCGCATCGAACAGATCGCGGAGCTGGTCGCGCATTGCGGCGATGAGTTCCGGCTGAACCTGCGCCGCGCGAAACGCATCCAGACCGATGATTCGGAGCGTCTCGCGGCGCCCGGTGAGTTGCGCTTCGCTTTCAACCGCCGGACTGGCCGCCTGAACCTGCGGCAGGCGGGCGAGCCGCGCATAGAGCGACTCATCGAACCCGGCGCGCGGTCCGCGGATCACTAGGTCGGCGTCCCCGGAAAGGCTGTGCACGGCGAGCTTGAATTCGTTGAGCGCGCTGGCATTGATGAGGTGGACCGCGACTCCTAAGGCAACGCCCAGCACCACGCCGAGCAAAGCCAGGGCGAAGCGCCCCGGGTTGTCGCGCAGCGCGCCAGCGGAGACCGCCTGTATCGTCGCGCCGGGCCACGCGGCCACCCTCACTGCTCCCCGGACCGCTGCAGGCCCTCGGCGGTCAGTCTGTAGATGCGGTCGGTGGTGGCCGCTGCCGCGGCGGAATGGGTGACCAGTATCCCCGCGCCGGCGTTGCGTTTGACCGCTTCGCGCAGCACCGCGAGAACCTGGCCGGCGCTCTCCGCGTCCAGATTGCCGGTCGGTTCGTCGGCCAGTACCAGCCGCGGGCGATGCACCAGCGCGCGCGCGATCGCCACCCGCTGCATCTCGCCGCCCGAGAGTTCGCGCGGGTAGGCCGCGGCAAGTGCACCGATGCCGACCGCCTCGAGCATGTCGCCGGTGAGCCGCGCGCTGTGGTCCGCGGCGGCGCCACCCAAGCGAAGCGGCAGCATGACATTTTGCGCGACCGTGAGGTGCGGCAGGAGATGGAAAGCCTGGAACACAAACCCCATGCGGTCGCGACGCAGCAGGGTGCGCGCGTTATCGTCGAGCGCGGTGAGTTCGCTGCCCTCAAAGGCGATGCTGCCGCTGTCGGGCAGGTCGAGGCCGGCTACAAGGTTCAGCAGCGTGGATTTACCGACGCCGGATTCACCCATGATCGCGACGTATTCGCCGGCCGCCACTTCGAAACCGATGTCGCGCAGCATCAGGCGGCTGCCCGGACCGCGATAAGCCTTGTTGAGGTGACGAATGCTGAGCATGGTGATCCGATGCAAGCTTGCCGGCGTTCATATTGCAATTGCCGTGCAGCCTTGATTGCCCACCCGCAAATCTGCGTGCCACGGCTGATACCCCGGTCGCCGGGCTATCCTGCGCCTGTTACATGGGCCGCCAGGATTGAGCCGGTTGTGGTGCGGCGGCCAGGACTAATTTTCCGCCGTCATCTTCAGATCACTGATGATCTTCAGGTACTTTTCGGTGTCACGGCGCATGATGTCGGCGAATTCCGTCGGCGTGGTGATGAACGGCTCGCTGCCGCCGCTCTTCCTGAACAGATCCCGGATCTCTGTTTCAGCCAGGACGGTGTTGATTTCGGCATGCAGCCGCCTGATGATGGCTTCAGGCGTGCCGGCGGGGACCCATATGCCGCTCCACACGATGCCTTCGTATCCGGGGAAGGTCTCTCCCACGACGGGCACCTCCGGCATGATCACTGCCCGCCGCGTTCCGCTGCTGGCGAGCACGCGCAGCGTGCCCGCTTTCACATGCGGCGCAGTCGATGGGCCGCCGGAGAAAGCCGCGAGCGTGTCGCCCGCCACCACCGAGGCCACCGCGGGAGCACCGCCCTTGTAAGGCACGTGCAGCATTTCGATGCCCGCGCGCGCCTTGAGCATTTCCATCAGGAACTGGTGCTGGCTGCCGTTGCCGGCGGAGGCGTAGGCAATGGGTGGCTTGGCCTTGCGCGCATAGTCGATGAATTCCGCCAGTGTTTTTGCCGGTAATGACGGATGCACCGCGAGCACGAACTGGTTGCGGATGATCGAGGCCACTGGGGCGAGATCCTTCACCGGATCGAAGGGCAGTTTCTTGTAGAGGTTCCTGTTGATGACGACCAGGCTGTCCGGTGCCAGCAGCAGCGTGTAGCCGTCCGCCGGCGCCTGCGCCACCGTCTGACCCGCGATATTGCCGTTGGCGCCGCCGCGGTTCTCGACCACGAACGCCTGGCCCAGTGCCTTGGTGAGTCCGGGGGCGATGGCGCGCGCGGCAAGGTCGGGCGCGCCGCCTGCGGCCACCGAAACGATGATGCGCACCGGTTTGACCGGATACTGCGCAAACGCGCTATCGGTGACTGAAACACCCAGCACCAAAAGAGAGACGACCATGGCAATATCTGATTGCGGTAATTTCATTGTGGCGTTTCCTTTCCAGTCGGTGCGCTGCGATGTTCCATGCGCTGGATCAATGCGTCCCAGGCGCCGCTATTGTCCGGCAATTTCCCGCTTCGATCCGCTGCCTTTGCCAGCGCCCGCAGGCGCGCGCCGCTCCAGCCCCCGGTGCGCGCAGCCAGGCGCGCCAGCAGCTCCGCGGCGGGCTGAAGCTTGCCAAGATAGAGCCCGAGGATCGCGGCGCGCTCGGCCGCATCCGGAAAGGACGTTTCGATGTGCGTACCCAGGCGTCCGGGCTGCAGCAGCGATTCGTCGATCAAGTCCAGGCGGTTACTGGCGCCAATCACGCCCACCGATGCATTCTTGTCCAGATCGTCCAACTCGGCGAGCAACTGGTGCACCACCCGCTCGGTGGTCCAGCTGCCGGTGCCGCGGCCGCGCACCGGCGCCACGGCATCGAGCTGGTCAAAGAAAATCACGCAGGGCGAGAGCTCGCGCGCGAGCTTGAATACATGGCGCACCGCTTCTTCGGATTCTCCCAGCCATTTGCTGAACAGTTCCGGTCCGCCCACCATGATGAGATTGACGCCTGCTTCCTTGGCAACGGCTTTGGCGAGCTGCGATTTTCCGGTGCCTGAAGGCCCGTGAATGAGCACGTTGTCGGCGATCGGCGTGCCGGCGGAGAGCGGTTCGATCAGCACCTCGCGCAGGCGCGCCTTGGCCTCTCCAAGGCCGGCAATGCGATCAAACCCTTCGTCCGGGACCGTGACCAGCGTCGCGCGCGCGGCCGAGGGCCGGCTGCGCCGGCGTGCCGCGATGAAATCGTCGCGTTTCACCCGCAGCGTTTCCGGCTGCCATTGCGCGGGAGATCCCGATGGCGGGCGGTGGCGGCGCAAGGCGTGCATGCCGGCCTCGCGGCACAGCGCCATCAGATCCGCGCCGACAAAGCCCGGTGTATCGGAGGCGATCTCCGGCAGATATTCGCGCGCAAATCGGTCCAGCGGCATTTCACGCGTATGGATTTTCAGAATCTGCTCACGGCCCGCGGCGTCCGGCGGACCGATATAAATCTCGAAGTCGAAGCGTCCCGGGCGCCGCAGCGCGGTGTCCACGGTTTCCAGACGGTTGGTGGTGGCAAGAATCACCACGCCGTCCACCTTGGTCAGTCCGTCCATGAGCGACAGCAACTGCGTCACCAGGCGCGTATCGGCGTGCGAGCCGCTCTCGCCGCGCTTCGGGGCAATGGCATCCAGCTCGTCGATAAAAATCACCGAGGGCGCATGGTGTACCGCCTCGCCGAATATGCGCCGCAGATTGCCTTCGCTTTCGCCATAGGTGGTGCCGACGATTTCCGGCCCATTGATATGGAAAAACTGCGCGTTCACCTCATTGGCGGTGGCGCGTGCCAGCAGCGTCTTGCCGGTGCCGGGAGGGCCGTACAGGATCACGCCGCGCACCGGAGGAATACCCACCTGCCGGTAGATGCCGGGAAACTGCAGCGGCAATTGCACCGTTTCCTTCACCATGGTGATTTCGCGCTCCAGGCCGCCAAGCTCAGCGAAGCTCACTTCGAGCGCGACATTGCCCTTGAAGCCATCGGGAGCGGTGTCGAGCACCACGTCGGTGTCCGCGTCTACCACGCCCGCCGCGGGCTGCACCTCCACCACCTGGAACAGGGTGCCCGCGACCGAGTGGTGAAAGTGCAGGAACAGCAGCGCGCCTTTTGCCACCGGGCTGCGCTGCTCCAGCATCTCTTCCTTCAGGTGCTCCTCGATGTGGTGCGCCGCCGTCGAGCCCAGATCCACCGCCGGTTGCAGCCTCACCTTTTTGACCGGCGGCGCACGCTCAGGCGTAAGTTCGATGGTTGAATAAAGGCGCGCGCCCAGCGCCTGGCGCTGAAAACGGTCAAGGCGGATTTCGCCGCTGCCGCGATCTTCTTCGTTCGCCGCATCGACGCGAACCAGAACTTCGCGCTGAAAGGTCGCAACGCGCAGCACATCGCCCGGTTGGATGCCGTGCCGGTGCATGACGGCGGGATCCAGGCCCGCCAGCGACGCGCTGCTGGCCGCGTACTCGCGCAGCGATGGGGCAACTGTCAATTCAATCATTGTCTTTGATACGTTTGCGTTGCATGAGGAATTCTTTTGCGGCCGTCGATTGTCGCCTATGATATCGCGTCGGGCGTCAGCGAACGGGCGCCCGGCATTTCGTCGACAACTCGCAGGAGACCAGCGCATGCGCAGCAAATTCGTCTTAAGCTCGGAGGACGTGCAAAAAATCGTCGCCGCCTGCAAGCTCAAGGTGGCCGCATGCCAATGCGCGGCAACCATAGCCGTGGTCGACGAGGCCGGAAACCTGCTTTATCTCGAGCGCATGGACGGCCCGGGGCCGATGAGCGTGGAAGTCGCAACCGGCAAGGCGCGCACCGCGGCGCTCACGCGCCAGGCAACCAAGGTCTCCGAGGACCGCCTGAAAAACCGCATGGGATTCCTCAGTGTTTCGGGATTCGTGCCGCTGCAGGGCGGGGTGCCGGTCACCTGGCAGGGACAATGTGTAGGCGGGATTGGCATTTCCGGCGGTCCGACGCCGGAGATTGACGAGCAGATCGCGGCTGCCGGTCTGGCGCCGTTCGCCGCGCAAGCCTGACGTTCAAGCGCCGCGCGGCAATCTCAGTCTTTGAGCTTCAGCGTATCGAGCAGCCTGCCGATATTGGCGAAATCCGCGTCGATGCGCGCGGTGAAGGCGCCGCGATCCAGGTAGGTCGCGCGCACCACTTGCTTGTCGGCCATGTCGCCATAAGCGGTGCCGTTGACGACCTCGCGGCATGCCGCATCCAGCCGCGCAATGATGGCCGCCGGCGCATCCGAGCGTATGAATAGCCCGCCATAGGCCAGCGTGGAAATCGGGTGTCCCAGTTCCGCCGTGGTCGGCAGATTCGGATAGGCTTTTTGCCGCTCCTTAGAGAATACCGCCAGCGGCCGCAGGCCCTTTTGCGCGCCCACCAGGTAGGCGCTGATCATTCCCATCTCCAGTTGCCCGCTGAGGATATGCGGCAGATAGGCTACTTCGCCTGCGTAGGGGACGTCGGTCAATTGCACGCCGCTGCGCTGGAACAACTCGGCCCCGGCCAGATGCGGCGCCGAGGCGATGCCCGAGGTGCCGTAGCGCAGCTTGCCGGGATTGGCCTTGGCAAAGGCGAGCATGGACTGCAGATCCTTGAACGGCGAATTCGCCGCGACAGTGACAAACAGGATGTTGTCAAAGGCCTGGCAGATCGGCACGAAGGTGTTGCGGTTGTACGGTGGTTGCTTTTCGCGGTGCAACTGCACCGTGATAAGCGTGGCGGGCATGAAGGCGATGGTGTAGCCGTCGGGCTGGGCGGTGTTGAGCGCGTTGGCCGCGACCATCACGCCCTGACCGGTTCGATTGACCACCAGAAAGCGCTGGCCGAATTTCGCGTCCATTGCTTGCGCGAGCGTTCGTGCCAGCACGTCGATGCCGGTGCCCGCGGGCAGCGATACGATGACCTGCACCGGTTTGACGGGATACTCCTGCGCCGGCACCATCGATGGCAATAGCGACGCAATGCAAAACAATACGCGGGCGATCCCGTGCCGCGCACTCGCATCAAAGTTCCTGGTCATCTGCAATCCTTTATCACCACGTCACGCAGGCTGAAATTATAGGATGATTGCCGCTTTTGCCGTGCCCGCGTGGTTTCTTCGGCGCGCCGTCGATGATCGAATCGAAAGTCATTCATGTCCAAGCTTGCGCCCAGCCCCCATAACTTCGTCATTCCGCCGCTGATCAAGCGCAACACCATCCTGTTCGCGCTGTCGCAATCGTTCAGCGGCGCAGGCATGCAGTTCGCCTATGGCCTGGGGCCGTTGATGGTGCTCGCGTTGACCGGCTCCGCGGCCCTGGCGGGCCTGTCGGTGGGCCTGATCGGCCTTTCGCGGTTTCTCGCTTCCTATCCGGTGGGCAAGATCACCGATGCCTATGGACGCAAGCCGGGCATTTTCTTTGGCCTGTCGCTGGCGCTGATTGGCGGACTCATCTGCGGCTCGTCGATGTACTTCGCAAGCATCTGGGTGTTTATCGTCGGCATGACGATTTTCGGCATGGGCATGAGCGGCGTGCAGCAGTTGCGTGTGGCGGCCACCGACATGTATCCGCATTTTCACCGTGCGCAGGCATTGGGCTATCTTGCCCTGGGCTCGCTGGTGGGGTTGATTTTCAGCCCCTTGATCGTCGGTGGTTCCGAAAAATTCGCGTTGGCCAACGGCTTGAATCCCCTGGCTCTTCCCTGGTTCATTTTGCCGGTTATGATTCTGTCGGGCATGGGGCTGGTATTTTTCGTGCGGCCCGATCCCAAGGAAATCGGCATGAATCTCGGCCGTTATTACCCGGGCTACACGCCTCCTCCTTCGGGTATTGCGGGCAAGGACGGGAAATTCAGCGCCTGGAGCCTGATGCGCAATGTCCCCACGCGCATGGCCATCATTTCCAACTGCGCGGCGCAAGGCAACATGTCGATCGTCATGGTATTGACTTCGCTGGTGCTCTCGCACCACGGCAGCTCGCTGGGAGCGATCGCGTTCTCCCACATGTTTCATTCCGCCGGAATGTTCGCCTTCACCATTCCGCTGGGAAGACTGGCGGACCGCCTGGGCCGCGAAAAACTCATGTATCCCGGCGTGGTCGTGGCGCTGGTGGGAGCGTGCCTGGTGTCCTTCACGGACGGATCGTATCTGCTGGTGACGCTGGGAACATTTCTGGTGGGGTTGGGCTGGGCCGCCGCCAACGTGGCAGCGACAGCGATGATCGCCGATCATGTCGAGACCGGCCAGCGCGGCCGCGCCATTGGCGTCAACGAAAGCTATGCCGGCGCAATCAACGTGCTCATGGCGCTGGTCACCGGGCCGATCCTGGAGTGGTCCGGGCTGCCGATGACGGGCTTGGTCGCGGTGCTGGTGGCATTGCCGCCGCTGATCATGTGGTGCGCGCTGCAACTGGGCGCGCGGGCGGCGCGCAAACGAGCTACGGTCTAGCGCAATCTGGCCCGCTCGATAACCGCGGCGGGCAACCGGTTTCTCCAGCATTCTGCGATCACGCCCTGCCTCACCACGTGCAACTTCGAGGGCAGCTGGAATTTTTTTCAACACCGCGGAATTGTAGGGCAGTTGTTCGGGAAACCGTTGTTGCCCAGCCGAGGTTTCCGGTTAGCCACGTCGCTTCAGACTGGGTACACTTCCCGTATGAACATGTACGAGCTTCTAGCGGCGCTAAACGGTGCGAATGTCGACTACGTACTGGTCGGTGGCTTAGCCGTGACCTTGCATGGTTATCAACGGCTCACCATGGACGTGGATGTGGTTTTGGCCATGAATGATGAGAATCTCGCGAAATTTGTCGATTGCGCCAAGACCGCCAATCTGCAGCCGGTGTTGCCGATAGCGATAGATTCTCTGCGAGATGCCGCACAAATCGACAAATGGCATTTTGAAAAAGGGATGTTGGCATTCGCGCTTCGCGGCCCGGACATGATGGCAACCGTCATCGATGTGCTGGTACGGCCGGTGGTGCCGTTCGAGGATTTGAAGCGCAATGCGATAACCAAGCGAATCGGGCCGTTGTCGATCGACGTGGCCAGCATCGACGACCTGATTCGCATGAAAACCGGAACGGGACGCAGCAAGGATGCGCTGGATATCGAGGAACTGCGCAGGATTCAAAAACAAATGAGCGAGGGATGAGATGGCCAGGGTTGAATTAAGCGCGGATGAAAACTTCAAGCTATTGCGCGAGATCGAGGCGAATCGCGCTTTCATCCTGCTTGCTTATCAGTCCGACCCTGAGTTATTAAAAAGGGCGGATCCGGAGATAAGGCGTCACTTCGAAAACGCCGATGAAGCACTGCAGGATACCAATAGCGAAAATCCCGGTGCCAACAGGGCGGGCCAGAACACCCGCCATGGCGGCTAAACCTCACCTGAGCCTTCGCGGGATTTGGCGGCGCCCGAACCCGGATAACCGGGTCACTGCACGGGCACAGTTACGAAAATGCGGCCCCCTGCCGACCTGGATGTGCATTCGATCCGCAAGCAGATCGGCGTGGTGGCGCAGAACGGTTCGTACCAGAAGCTGTTGAACGAACCCGGGGCGTTCGCGTATCTGGCGAAGCGCCAGATCGTCTGACGGGGCCTCGACCGGACCGCGGCGCTTCCGGCCTGGCCGTTGCCGGCCGCTCCGGCCGCGCATTCAGGCGGGTTCCGTGGTTTTGTGCACGCAACCGAGATTCTTCAGGCCTGGCGCTGCTGCCGGCTACAACTTTCTCTGCGCACGATTCCCACTCTATTGGTATGCTGTTCGGACGCTGAACTGCTGCACGGCACAGGAAACCCCATGGCAGATTTTCCCCGTTCCTTCGCCAACCTGCTGCGCGCCAGGTTTCCCTATATCTACGTGGGCACCTGGGAAGAGGAGCGGGTGCTGGGCCTGATTCGCGAGGTGGCGCGCGACGCCAACCTGGTGCGCACGCCGCGCACCGTGTTTACCTGGAGTTCGACCGACGGACTTGTCGGGCCAGGCGCGCCGGCGAAGGAAGATGCGCACAGCCCCCTGGATGCGCTTGGGGTGGTGGAGCGTCATGCCGAACCGGCGATTTTCGTTTTCAAGGATTTTCACATCTTTTTCGGCATGGAAAAGCGCGAACAGGACCACCAGGTGGTGAGGAAGCTGCGCGACATGTCCTCCATGCTCAAGCAGAGCCGCTCTCCCAAGAATGTGGTGTTCCTGTCTCCCGTGGTGATCACGCCGATGGAGCTCGAAAAGGAAATTACCGTGCTGGAGTTCGATCTTCCCGGCGTGGCCGAGATCAGCGCGCTCATGCGCGGCATGATCGAGGCCAACAAGGCGGGCGGGCGGATTTCGGTGGAGCTCGAGCCCGCGGACATCGAACGCTTTGCCCACGCGGCGCTCGGCCTTACCCTGCATGAGGCCGAGAACGCCTTTGCGCGGGCGATGGTGAGGGATGCGCGCCTGTCCCTGGAGGACATCGAACTCATCTACGAGGAGAAAGGCCAGATCGTCAAGAAGGCGGGCATCCTCGAGTTCGTCAAGAGCGACGTCAAGATCGAGGATGTCGCCGGGCTGGAGAACCTCAAGCGCTGGTTGAAGAAGCGCGACAAGAGCTGGCTCGATTCGGCGAAGAAGTACGAACTGCCCGCGCCCAAGGGCGTGCTGCTGACGGGCGTGCCAGGCTGCGGCAAAAGTCTGCTCGCCAAGGCCATCGGCTCGGCATGGCAGTTGCCGCTGGTGCGCCTGGATGTGGGGCGCGTGTTCGGCATGTACATCGGCATGAGCGAGGAGAATCTGCGCAACGCTTTGCGCACCGCCGAGGCGGTGGCGCCCTCGATTCTCTGGGTCGACGAGATCGAAAAAGGTTTCGCCAAGTCAGGCGAGGGCGACGGCGGAACCTCGAGCCGGATCTTCGCCACCTTTCTCACCTGGATGCAGGAAAAGGCGAAACCGGTGTTCGTGATCGCCACGGCCAACAACATCGAAGGACTGCCCCCGGAACTGCTGCGCAAGGGCCGGTTCGACGAGATTTTCTTTGTGGATCTGCCTACCAAGCTCGAGCGCGTGGAGATCTTTCGCTTGCATGTGGGCAAGCGCCTGAAGCATCCGGATGTGGTCGGCGCCTTGAAAGTGACCGACGAGGCGCTGGGAAAACTGTCCGACATGACCGAGGGATTCATCGGTGCCGAGGTCGAGCAGGTGGTGATTTCGGCCCTGTTCGAGGCCTTTGCCGAAACGCGCGCCATTCAATGGACCGATTTCACCCGCGCCATTCGCAGCACGGTGCCCCTGTCGGTGACACAGAAGGAGCGCATCGACAAGATCCGCGAATGGGCCAATCAGCGCGCGGTGATGGCAAGCGAGCCCGAGGAGGGCGCCGCGCGCGGCGGCCGCGGCGGGCGAGCATTGACGTTCTGAAGCGGCCAACGCACAGGCGCGGCAGACGGGAGGCCAATGGCAGGCAATGGGAAAGTGACGGGCTATACCCATAAAGGGACCAAATGGGAATACCAGCAGTCCTGGTACCTGCTTGCGTTATTCACAATCTGGTTCTACTGGTTTCCGCTGGTGTATACGGGGCTTCGCACGCTGCAGTTCCGCTGGATCGTATACGGGCTGCTATATGGCCTGCCGGCGCTCATACAGATGTTTTTCAATATGGCCGATTTGGGCGTCGCGGGCTTTTTCAGAAACTGGGAGATTGCCGCGCTGGTCATCGCGGCGATCCATTCCTTGCGCGCGCGCGGCGAGTACCTGGTGCGGTTGGCAAACAACGCGGAACGGCACGATTTGCTTATGGAGGGCGCGCGCTTGCTCAAGCAGGAGGTCGAGCAGGCAACCGGCATCCGGATCGAAGAGCTGCAGGAAGAGGTGCCTGTCCGTGCCGATGCGCCGGAAACTGCCACGCAACCGGCTGCGCCGAAACCCGCGCGCCGGCTGTTCGATGTCAACCTCATCGGAGAACGGGAACTCGCGATGCTGCCGGGCATGGGGCCGGCGCGCGCGAGAGAGACGATGGCGATGCGGCAATCGCTGGGCGGTTTTCATTCGTTCGATCACTTTGCGGAAAAAATGGGCTTGGCGGCGGAGGCGCGCGAGCGGCTGCGCCCGATATTCATTCAACCCGCGCCGGCGGCGGAGTCGAATGCCGAGTACACCGTGGCGCTCGATGGCAGGCGCATTCTGGAGATCAATCTGGCCAGCGCACAGGCGATTGCCACGCTGCCCGGCCTGGACCATGACATCGCGCGCCGCGCGGTGGCGCTGCGTGACGGCGATGGCCCGTACAAGTCGGTGGAGGACTTCCGTTACCGCCTCGGCCTCTCGCTGGACGTGGTCGTCCAGATCTCACCTATCGTCTCCACACTGAAGACGCCCGTGACACTTGCCGCCGGCGTGAAGGCCAACGCAAGGGTTGTCGATGCGAGCGCCTCCGGCAGATCGGATCCGGCGGCGGCAGTGAAGCCCAGCGGTAGGATCGTCGATCTGTGATGGAGAGCGCGACATCGCTTGCCTGCAACCCGATCGCCGCATGGATATCGAAGTGGTCGGTACCAACAGGATGCAAAGTGTGAATTACTTGGCAGATTTTGCCGCTTTGCTGGAAATGTCCCGCTTCGGCGGGCATTATTTTGAGGCGCACGCTGGCAACCCGCCACTCAAGCCCGGCTGCCGCAACCACCTAGCCATCGTGATTAGTATACGATAGGTGCGCCAGCGCACAGATCAACGGACGGGACACGAGGCTGCAGTCATTCTCAAGTCCTCACGGCGATTTGATGTGGTGGCGATCCTAAACCGATTCATCAAAGGAGATCGATATGAAAACAGCTTTAACAAACATGATTTGCCGCTTTCTGGCTATCGCGATAATGATGATGCCCTTCCAATCCGGACAGGCAGCCATGATCGGAACGGATCAGGTGAATTCCGCAGCAACCGTTCAGGTTGAACGCAACGTCGTATTGAACTACCTGAGCCGTGCACAGACCGTGAACGAGTTGCAGAATCTGGGTCTGGATGCGCAGACTGCCAAGGACCGTGTTAACGCGATGACCAATGACGAAGTCAGCTCGCTCGCCGGGAAGATCAGCAGCGCTCCCGCCGGCGGCGATGGGCTGGTTGTGCTCATCCTGGTGGTGTTCTTTATCTGGTATTTCGCGTTTCGCCGCTAGGAGGCATGCAGCGAAGGGGCGCGGGACCAGGCGCTCAACGCGAGTGGCAGTGATGCCGAATTGGTTTGTCAGGTTCAGAAGCGCCCGCCTTGTTGCGGGCGTTTTTCTGCTTGCGCTCGGCGGTTGCGCATCGCTGGTCCCGCAGACCATGGCACTGCGCGATACCTGGCCGGAGGGTGTCGCCCGGCGGACCGAACTTGGCGAGGTGCCATTTTTTCCG
>MEQV01000104.1:0-454 GCA_001770355.1 Betaproteobacteria bacterium RIFCSPLOWO2_02_FULL_62_17 | reverse complement strand
CAGTGCGGTCCCGCCGCGCTGGCGACGGCGCTGGTCCATTCTGGTGCCGGCGCTACCCCGGAAGAGCTGGTCACGCTGGTCTATATCCCTTCACGCCAGGGCAGTCTGCAGGTAGAAATGCTGGCCGCGGCGCGCCGCTATGGCAGGATTGCCTATCCGCTTGCGCCGCGCTTGGATGACTTGTTACGAGAGGTTGCGGCGGGCAATCCGGTTATTGTGCTGCAGGACAACGGTGCCGGGCCCATTGTCAACTGGCACTACGCGGTCGTCATCGGTTTCGATTACCCGGCCGGCGAGTTGTACCTGCGCTCGGGAGAAACCAAGCGGCTGGCCATCCCTTTCACAGTGTTCGAATACACCTGGAAAAAGAGCAATTACTGGGCGATGGTCACCCTGCCGCCGGGGCGCATGCCGGTCACGGCCACCGAGCCCGGTTACCTGGCCTCGATCGCTG
>MEQV01000103.1:17721-17881 GCA_001770355.1 Betaproteobacteria bacterium RIFCSPLOWO2_02_FULL_62_17 | reverse complement strand
GATTCTAAAAAGCGAGTCGAGTCCGGCTATTCGGCTATCCCGATTGCGGTAATAGTCGGAGTCACTTGGATTACTGACTTTTGTGTATCCAGCCGGTAATCTATCCAAATGCGTCCGCCGTAGCTCAGCGTCACAAAGGTAATTCTCAAAGCAATCACCA
>MEQV01000103.1:17046-17689 GCA_001770355.1 Betaproteobacteria bacterium RIFCSPLOWO2_02_FULL_62_17 | reverse complement strand
GCCCTCCTTGTAAAGGCTTGGTTCGAAGAGGCGCGGCTGGCGCTCGCACTATTCGGGAAACGGCGCTTCGACACCCTCGGGCAGTGAAATGTCCAGGCCGACGATCAGCATGGCGATGAGACTATAGAAGCCTGCGACGACGGTAAGCTCGATGGCCCCATTGACGCCGAGTTCCGCCACCAGCGCCTGATAGGTCTTCTCGCTTACGCATTTTTTCTCGAGGAGTTCGCTGACATAGTCATAGCTCGCCTCTTCATCACGTTTGGAAAAGCGTGGCCGCTGACGCTGGCGGATGGCTTCCATCACCTCCGCCGACAACCCGGCCTTCAGGCCCTTGGGCGCATGGGAGCGCCATTCCCACTGGGCGCTCCAGTGCCGCGCCGCCATCGCAATCGCAAGCTCGGACACGCGTGCGGGTAGGGAGGTGCCATCGCGCAGCAGGGTGCCCAGTGCCGCGGCACGCTCGCAAAGCTCCGGGCTTCTAAGCAGCGCCCCCCACGGACCGGACGTGCGCGGCCCTCCGCTGCCACGGGTGCTGCCGAGCTCCGTGGCGATTTTCATCTGCAATGCGGAAAGCTCTTCGACCTTCAGTGGCGGGAGGCGCGCCATCAGGGTGGGATCTGGCGATGGAACATCGCGAAAA
>MEQV01000103.1:16902-17021 GCA_001770355.1 Betaproteobacteria bacterium RIFCSPLOWO2_02_FULL_62_17 | reverse complement strand
CGCCTTGTCGTAGACGTCCCGATCCGGCAGCGAATAGCCGTGAATCGCCCCGGGATGCACTACATATCGATAGTTCACCTTGTGCGGCTCGAGGAGATCGGCCATTTCCCGGACCTGCT
>MEQV01000103.1:16763-16894 GCA_001770355.1 Betaproteobacteria bacterium RIFCSPLOWO2_02_FULL_62_17 | reverse complement strand
ATATGGCGGTCATGCTCGGCGAAGCCGCAGTAGAGCTCACCGCGAAACTTGCCGGCTAGGCGCAGGGGCGCGGGGCCGTGCGGCGTGTCGCCGAGCATGCGCGTGCCGTGCAGTGCGGCGCCCGCCACGAA
>MEQV01000103.1:16537-16714 GCA_001770355.1 Betaproteobacteria bacterium RIFCSPLOWO2_02_FULL_62_17 | reverse complement strand
CAGTAGCCGATCGATCCCATGCCGCCGGGGCGCACCGGCTCACCCTTGATGAATTCGAGCAGGGCCGCGGTGTCGTCCATCGCCATCCTGTTGCTGAGCGTCTGCCACTGCTGTTCCACCCTCTTTCTCGTCGCCGCGTCGAGATTGAAGCCGGACAAGGCCTGGCCCTTTTCGTTG
>MEQV01000103.1:16273-16530 GCA_001770355.1 Betaproteobacteria bacterium RIFCSPLOWO2_02_FULL_62_17 | reverse complement strand
CGAAACGCACCTTGCCCCAGCGGTAGTAGAGATCCGGGACGAGCACGCAGTAGCCAACCGTGCCGATGCGCCGGGCGACATCGTAAAGCTCCTCGCGCACCCCCCAGATGTCCATGTACAGGACCACCGCGGGGAAAGGGCCGCCCTCCTCCGGATGGGTGATGAAGGTCTCCATCGTCCCATCGGCGGTCTTGATCCCGGCCAGCCGCTCGCGCATCGGCGGGCCGCCTAGTTCTTGGGGATGCCCGCGCGCTTGA
>MEQV01000103.1:13208-16234 GCA_001770355.1 Betaproteobacteria bacterium RIFCSPLOWO2_02_FULL_62_17 | reverse complement strand
CGCCAAAGGCGGCGGGCGTGCCGCCGATGCGCTCAAACCCCATGTCGGTCAGCTTTTTCCTGGTCTCCGGGGAGTCGAGGAACCTGTTGAGCGCCGCGTTCAGCGCATTGACGATCGGCTGCGGCAGGCCCGCGGGGCCGAGCAATCCGGTCCAGTTGCCCACGTCGAAGCCCGGCAGGCCGGTTTCCGCGACAGTAGGCGTATCCGGGCTGAGCGCGGAGCGCTTCGTTTCCGCCACCGCGATGAGGCGCAGCTTGCCGCTGCGCTCGAAGGGAATCGCCGCGGGCAGTCCGGCGAACAGGGCCTGGACGTTGCCGCTCACGACATCGAGGATGGCCGGGCTCATGCCCTTGTTCGGGACGATGAGCATGTTGAGGCCGGTGCTGACCTTGAACAACTCGGCCGCCATATGCGCCGGCGTGCCGACTCCCGCGGTGCTGAACGTGACGCCGTTCGGCTGCGCCTTCGCCCACGCGATGAACTCCTTGATGGTCTTCGCCGGGACCGAGGGATTGACGACCAGGGCATTGGGGCCCAGCGCGACGTTCGCGATCGGCGTGAGATCCTTCAGGACGTCATAAGGAAGCTTTTCCTTCAGCGCCGTGCTCATGGCAAGGCTGCTTTGCGCCATGAGGAGCATGTAACCGTCGGGCTGCGAGCGCACCACGGCCTGCGTGCCGATCACCGTGCCGCCGCCGGCGCGGTTTTCCACGATGAACTGCCCCTGCAACTGGCGGCCCAGCGATTCAGCCACCAGTCGTGCGAGCGTGTCGGCTCCGCCTCCGGGTGCGAGCGGCACGACGATCCGGACGACTTTGTCCGGGTAGGTCTGCGCGAAGACGTAGCCGGGTAGCGCGCCGAGTGCCGCGGCGAGAACGAGAATCAGCGCGCGCTTCATTGGGAATATAGCCAAGGTTTCCTCCGTGCGGCTTGCGAATGGTACTCGGCGATCGCAGGCTGCAGCTTGAGCGTCAGGTCGAGCTCGTCCATGCCTTCGATCAGCTGTTGCAGTCGGAACGACGGGATCGAGAACTTGATCGACCGGCCCGAGGGCGTCAGCAGCGTCTGCCCCGCGACATCGACGGAAAATAGGGCCTGCGGCGCCCCGGGCGCCGCTTCTTCAGCCAGCCGCGCCACTTCCGCCGCGTCCAGCGTGATGGGCAGCACGCCGTTCTTGAAGCAGTAGCTGTGGAACAGCGGGCCGTAACTCGGCGCGATCACGCAACGGATGCCGAACGCCAGCAGCGCCCAGACGGCGTGCTCGCGCGCGCTGCCGCAGCCGACGTTGGTGCCCGCGAGCAGGAACTTCGCCTCGCGAAACTCCGGCCGATTGAGGACGAAGCCGAAAACCTCGGCGCCGTCCGCTTCGAAACGCAGGGTGGTGAAAAGGTTTTCCTGGACCACGGTTTCCGCGCCGCCCTGCGTCGCCCCGCCGCCCTTTTCGGCTTGGGTGCGCGGCGCGAGCAGTTGCGCGTCCATCTCGTCTTTAAGCAACGGGGCTGCGGCCCCGCTCAGTTGCCTCAGCGGCGTCATCGTCTAGATCTTTCTCACGTCGGTGATGCGGCCGGTGACCGCGGCGGCAACCGCCATGGCGGGGCTCGCGAGGTGGGTGATGCTGCCGCGCCCCTGCCGGTTCGGAAAGTTGCGGCTGATGGTCGACACCGCGCGCATGCCGGGCTTGAGCGTCTCGGTAAACCCATTGCCCTGCCCGCCGCACATCGAGCAGCCCGGCTCGCCCCAGTTGAAGCCCGCGGTGCGGAAGATCTCGTCCAGCCCTTCTTCTTCGGCCTGCTTCTTGATGAGCTGCGATCCGGGGATGACCCAGGCGACGACGCTGCCGGCGACCTTGCGACCCTTCGCCAGGCCCGCCGCGAGCCGCAGGTCGGAAATGCGGTTGTTGGCGCACGAGCCAATGAAGACGAAGTCGACCGGCGTGCCTTCGAAGGCGGCACCGGCCTTGAGGCCGGTGTAGCTGAGCGCGCCCTCGACGCGCGAGCGCTCCTGGGCGCTCGCCGCTTCTCGTGGATCGGGCACGCGCTCGCTGATGCCGATCACGTCTCCGGGTGAGATCCCCCAGGAGATTTGCGGCTCGAGGCCATTTACGTCCAGCGTCGCCTCGCGGTCGAACTTCGCGCCTGCGTCGCTGGGAAGCGCGCGCCAGTCCTTCACCGCCGCGTCCCAGTTCGCGCCCGCCGGGGCGTACTTGCGGCCCTTCAGGTACGCGAACGTGGTCTCGTCCGGCGCCACCTGCACGGTCCTCGAGCCGAGTTCCACGCCCAGGTTGCAAGCCGTGAAACGCTCCTCCATGCTCATCGCGCGGATGGCCGATCCCGCGAGTTCCACCGCGTGGCCGGCCGCGTTGCCCGCCCCCACCTTGCGGATGACATGCAGCAGGATGTCCTTTGCCGTAGTGAGTTCAAAGCGGCCCGCGCCGGGCTGGCCTTCGATGTTGATGCGCATCGTCGGCGGCTTGCGCATCAGGGCCGTTTGGGTTGCGAGCGTCTGCGTCACCTCGCCCGCACCCGACGCCCACGCGGCGGCGCCCGTGGCGCCCAGCGTGCAGCCGTGGCTGTCGTAGACCGTCACCGTCGCTCCCGGCAGCGCGATCCCCAGCTCACCGGCCACGATGCTGCTGATGCCCTGGTACGGGCTGTCGATGTCGAAATGGGTGATGCCGTGTTCGGCGCTGCGCTCGCGCATGGCGCGGGTCCAGCTGGTCACGCGCAGCTCCTGCGCGCGGCGCCCGGCGAACAGCGTCTGCGGCGAGTGGTCCGAGACCGCGAAGTTGTAGCCGGGATACGGCACCTTCAGGCCGCGCTTTTTCAAGGGGTCGAACCAGGGTGCTCCGAGCTCCTGCAGCACCTGGCGGTCGACGAACACCAGGCCGAAGCCGTCGCCGTAGTCGCGGATCAGGTGCTCCTCCCAGATCTTGTCGAACATCGTTTTCGGCATTGGGGGCCTACTGCTTTCTAGGGCTTGCGTTCATCATTTTGACGATGGCGCCCTGGCTCGCGAAGTCCTGTTTG
>MEQV01000103.1:9392-13202 GCA_001770355.1 Betaproteobacteria bacterium RIFCSPLOWO2_02_FULL_62_17 | reverse complement strand
TCGGCGAACTGCTCCGGCGAACTGCCGGCGATCTCGAAGCCGATGCTGTCCAGATGGGTGCGCAGCGTCGGCGACTTGATCGCCGCGACGGCCTCCTTGTGCAACCGGGCGACGATGTCCTGCGGCATCTTCGGCGGGGCCAACAGGCCGTACCAGACGGTCGAGCTGAAGCCCGGCAGATTCGCGGCTTCGGCGACCGTCGGAACATCCTTCATGGTCGGCAGGCGTTTCGCGGAGGTCACCGCCAACGCCTTGAGCTTTCCGGCCGACAACTGGCTCTGCACCTGCTCCGGCGTTCCGATCATGAGGTGGATTTCACCGGCCAGCAGCGCCATGGCGACCGGAACGGTGCCCTTGTAGGTGATCGGGACGATGTCGACGGCGGTGCGGTTCTCGAACTGCGCCATGGTCATCGAAGTAGTGCTCGAGGGGCCGGTGGTGCCGTAGTTGAGCTGCCCGGGCTTGGCCTTCGCCAGCTTGATAAAAGCGGCGAGCGAGTTGATCGCGTTGTGCGCGGCGTAATCGGCGTTCACCAGGAAATAGACCGCCGACGCCCCGAACTGCGTGACCGGTGTGAAGTCTCTTGTGGGATCGAAGCTGACCTTCTGCTGGTGAGGCAGCGCGGTGACCGCGCCCGTCCCCATGAGCAGGGTGTAGCCGTCGGGCTTCGACTTGACCAGCGCCTCCACGGCGATGAGGCCGGCCGCTCCGGCGCGGTTTTCCACCACCACCGGACTCGATAGGCTTGCCGACATCAGCTTGCCCACGTTGCGGGCCAGGATGTCGATGCCCCCGCCCGTCGCCGAGCCCACCAGAATGGTGATCGGCTTCTCGGGATAAGCCGCGCTGGCGCCGAAAGCCGCGGCGCAGCCGGCAAGGCCGTACACAAATCGTTTCAATACGCGAAACAAAGCATTCATTTCCACTCCTAACCGCGCTGCGGCATACTTCATTCTTATTCTCGCGGTGAATTGTACAGGCGCGAAGCCGGTCGGGAACGCCATTCTGCTAAAGTACCGGCGGTCTGACAGAGCAGGGAGAGCCCCTTGTACCAGGATGCCAGCATCGCCGCGGCGCTGACCGCGCTCGAAACAGACTACTGGTACGACGTTGATCACAACTGGGGACGGTCGGCACACGAGCTTTATGCCGCCGATGGAGCTTTCGTCATCGGTGACAAGCGTATGAGCGGCCGGGACGAGATACGCGGGTTCTACAGCTGGCGCGAGGGGCGCGGAGATCGGACGGCGAGGCACGTCATTTCGAACCTGCGCGTGCGCTGCGGCGATGCGACGCGCGCAACGCTGGAGTGCATCATGTCTCTTTACGCCGCGGACGGCGCTCCGGTTCTCGAATCACGGCCGGCGATAATGATTGCCGACATCGTGAGCGAATGCGTCCTCGAGGATGGCGTCTGGCGATACTCCTCGCACGAGCTGCGGCCGCTCTTCATGGGCGGAGAAGCGCCTACCCTGCCGCAGGACAGGGAGTACCTCGAGTGATGACAAAAATGTTCGACTGGAACAAACTCGAGCGCGAATGGGTGCGCGAGGGCGTGGAGCGATGCGGCTTCCGCGGGGAGGACGTCATTCTGGTGATGAACTGGATTGCGCCTCACATCAAAGTCAATCCGCACAAGCATACGTTCGAGCAGATCGCGATCTGCATTCAAGGAAAGTTTAACTACCACGTCGGAGACGATGTGCATTTGATGACACCAGGATGTATGTTGCGCGTGCCGGCTGGCGTCATGCACTATGTTGAGCCAATCGGTGAACAGACGGCGCTCAATCTCGACGTGTTCGCGCCGATTCGGGACGATTACAAGCACCTGGTGGATTACCAGGCTGCCGAGTTCGCCGCCGTGCCGAAGACCTAGACAATATGCCGTTGCGGACCATTTGACGGCCGGACCTCGCCGGAAGCAGACGCTAGATCTACCTCGGACCGTGCACCCGCTTGGGGTCCGGCTATTCGGCTATCCCGATAGCAGTCATAGCCGGTATCACTTGGATTACTGACTTTTGTCTATCCAGCCGCTAACCTATCAAAATGCGTCTGCCGTAGCTCAGCGTCACAAAGGCAATCCTCATGGCAATCACCATTCATTACTGCGCCCACTGAGGCTACAAACCAGAAGCCCTCCGTGCGAAGGCTTGGTTCGAGGCTCACGATCACGGGCCTGTTGACATCCAGTCGGGCAAGACCGGCCAGTTTGACGTTGTCGTCGATGGCAAGCTGGTCTACTCCCGCTATCAGACAGGACGGCTCCCGTCGGACGCCGACTTGCAGAAGATCCAGTTCCAATGAAAAAGCCGACGGGTAAGTGCCGGCGTATGGATCGAATTCGTTGGCGCGCCCGGCGGGATGAAGCTGGGCACTGGAAAGAGGTGGTCTTGACGTGATCGCTGCTCAGTCGGCCTGAGCTCAGCACGCCAGATCTCATCATTCCGACTTCGGTCCGCAGCGATTTGCCGCGCACGATGCGCCAGTGCTCGTGGACCGGCTACCCTCTTTGCCTACCAGGTCGTCTTGAGCCCAAGCGCCCGATATGCGTCCAGTTTCCGATCCTTCGTGAGCAAGGTCCAGTCGCGCTGCAGGCATTGCCAGATCAGCATGCGATCGAATGGATCTTTGTGGGCTGATCTTGGAAGCCGGTAAAAGCCAGCGGCTTCCTCGGCCGATGGGGCGGCAATCGCAAGTCCCATGCGGCGCGCGACCGCAACGAGATCATCCGGCGCGCATCCGGTGAGGGTGAGCTTGCCCAGCGCGAATTTGAGAGCGATCTCCCAGAAGCTGATCGTACTCAAATGGATTTCGTTCGAAGGATCCGCGATGGTTTTTCGGACCCTGGCGGAAAGCTTTTCCGGCTCGATCGCAGCCCAGAGAAAGGCGTGAGTGTCCAGCAGCGCGATCATGCCGAAAGCAATTCGTCGTTCCCGAGCTTGAAATCCTTGGCGAAACCGACTCTCGCTTTCCCCTTCAACAGACCGAGGGGCCGCCTCGCTGCCTGCCTAACCCCGGCATAGGGGACCATTGCAGCAATCTTCCGGCGATTGCGACCGTAGGCCACGACGATAGTTTCACCGCCACGGACAGCTTCGAGCGCTTCCGAGAAGCGCGCCTTGAACTCTCCGACGGTCATGGTCTTCATGCCTAACCTCCAAGCGCCAGTTTGAGTAGTTGCGGCAAAGTTGTCAAGTTGTCACGATATCTGGGGCACAGGAGTGACCGAAAACGAGCCGATGAACGGCGTTGGATTGATGACTCTTGCGGATTGAAATTCGCGGCGTGTCAGCCGGCCGACCGGTGATCCAGGGGATTGGACGCCGGCGAAAGAATCATTACGCGCGCGCCCGGTAGGATGAAGCTAATGGGCACTGGATAATATCCGGCCACCAGATCGCGCAAGCCCTCGCGTCGGGTGAGTTGCGAGTACGCGATGCAAAGAAAATGGTTCCAGGCGGAAAAATGTCTGATGCCGTGATTCGAGGCGAACCGATCGACCAGATGCTCGAAGTGACTGAACAGCACAAACCTCAACAATTGCGCGAAAACCGACTGACCGCGATTCATGGTGCTGCCTCGTTTGCCAACAAACTGGCAACGATACGGGGCAAAAACCGCTTGCGATCTCAAATCGTCGGAATCTGCAATCACGTCAAAACCCGCGTCATTATTGGCTTACAGCCAAGTGGCACTAAAATCCACCGGACCGATGTGAACCAAGCTATTTCTTATCCCCATCGCGAATGAAGTCGTAATTCGTCTTGTTGATATTGGCGATGTAATCGCCATAGGAAATCGGGT
>MEQV01000103.1:8483-9375 GCA_001770355.1 Betaproteobacteria bacterium RIFCSPLOWO2_02_FULL_62_17 | reverse complement strand
GCCCGGCCCCTGGCAGGTGGACAGGCACTCCAGCAGCACGTCATGCCGCGTGGCGGTGAAAAACGGAATCGAGTGCCGCCGCTCGCCGGTTTTATTGATGACGCGATGCGGCGCGGAGCGGAAGCGCCCGTTGGTCCAGCGGCTGCCCAGATCGGCGTTGTTAACCAGGAAGTGACCGGCCAGCGCCGGCGCCTCGATCCATTGTTCCTCGCGGGTGAGTATCTCCAGGCCAGGCACGCGCTGCTGCGCAAGGATGGTGAGATGGCCGTAGTCGGTGTGCGGACCGATGCCGAACTGGCCATCGAGCGTCTGCTCGCGCGGCGGGTAGTGCAACAGGCGCAGGTTGAATACCGCGGGCTTGAAGGCATCGTGATGGGGCAGAAAATCAGGCCCGAGACCCAGCGCCACAGATTGCAGCCGCAACATTTGATACACCAGCCTTGACATCACGGCGTAATAGTCGGTGATGGTCTCCCTGAATCCGGGCAGGCCTTCAATCCACTTGTTGTCCCACACCCAGGGCTTGCCGGCGAGCCGGTCCGGATGATCGGCGGGGAACTCCTGGCGGATGTAATACGAGGAACTGGTGTCCGGATGAACGCTCTTGCCGTATTTGGAAGTGCGTTGTGTCTGGCCGCCTGGCGGGAGGTAGCCGACGATCTTGCCGTCGGCCACCTTGATGCTGAGTTTCTTCTCCATGGGCAGCGCGTGGAAACGCTCGGTTTCGTCAAACACCCGGTCGATGAGCGACTGCTCCACGCCGTGGCCGCCGATGAAATAGAACCCCAGTGTTTCGCTCGCCTCGCCCAGTGCCGCCGCGGTTTTTTCCAGCGCGCCGGAGACGCCGCGCAGATAGGGGCCAATGTCTATCACCGGGACTTCGATGCCCGCG
>MEQV01000103.1:8116-8448 GCA_001770355.1 Betaproteobacteria bacterium RIFCSPLOWO2_02_FULL_62_17 | reverse complement strand
GCGCTTGCCTATTTCCCCCGCCACACCGGCTTGCGCTTCTCCATGAACGCCTTGCGGCCTTCCTTGAAATCCTCGCTGTCCGCGCATACCGTGGCAACGCGCGCGCACTTTTCCCGGTCCCGATCCTCCGGGTCCTTGCAGAGCTCATCGATGACGGTCTTGGAGGCCAGGATCGACAAGGGCGCGTTATCCGCCAGTGTCTTCGCATAAGCAATGGTCTCCGTCTCGAGCTGGTCCGCGGCGATGACTCGGTTCACCAGTCCGATCGACAGCGCTTCCGGCCCTTTGAGCCGCCGCGCGCTGAAAAGTATGTCCTTGGCGCAGGACGGGCC
>MEQV01000103.1:3428-8106 GCA_001770355.1 Betaproteobacteria bacterium RIFCSPLOWO2_02_FULL_62_17 | reverse complement strand
ATCACCCAGCGCAGAAAATCCTGACGGTAGGCGATCGACAGGCGCGCCGCGGGAATGGCAAAGGTGGAGTCCTCGGTGCAAAAGCGCAGATCGCAGCCCGCGGCGAGCGCGAGGCCGCCGCCCATGCAGTAGCCGCGAATCATCGCGATGGTGGGCTTGGCCAGGTTCTTCACGGTGCTGTGAATCCCGGCGCGCTGCGCGTACTGCTTGTCCTGGTTCGCGTTGGCGCGCGACTTGTCGAATTCCGAAATATCCGCGCCGGAAACGAAGGCCTTGCCGCCCAGCCCATGCAACACCACCACGCGCACCGCATCGTCGGCGGCGAACTGCTCGAGCGCTTTCACCGAGGCTTCGGACATTTCCAGCGACATCGCATTGTGCTTCTCGGCATTGTTGAATTGCAGCCAGCCGATGCCGTCCTCCGAGTGCGCCAGAATCTTTTCGGTGCCCAAGCCTTCCACTTTTTTCATGATTTTCCCTGATGACCGGCGGCGGCAACGGCCCCGTGCCCGATTTGCGATGCGCGATCTTAGCAGCCCGCGGCCTGAAACTCGATGGCATATTGGTGGAGAAAATGGCGGCACGCGGCGTTGAGATGATCCTCGGCGCGCGTCGCGATCCGGATTGGGGCGTAATACTGATGGCGGGCCTGGGCGGCATCTGGACCGAGGCGCTCAACGACGTGCGCATCCTCGCGCCGGACCTGGATGAAGCCGCGATCATCGGCGAGTTGCTGGTATTCAACAAATAAGCGTCACTTCACGTACATGTCGACGCGGTTGCCGCGCGCCTTGGCGCGGCTGTCCTTGTCGCTGCTATCGTCGCGCGGTGCCACCAGGAATATGCGTTCGCCGCCGATGCCGCCCGCCTTCACCATCCAGTCGCGCACCGTCTCGGCGCGCCGCGCTGCAAGATCGCGCAACTGCTGTTCGCCGATTTCGGTGTTCGCGAGGATGAGTTTCTCCGTCTCAGCGACCGGCAGCGTGCGCGCGATACCGATGACGTTGCGCGGTTTTTCGAAGCTCTCGCGGTCGTAGGCGCGCTTCAGAAAATCCGCATACTCGGCCGGTAACACCCGGACCTCCGCCGCCGCCTTCACATCGGTGCCCTGCCCCACGGTGCTTGCCACTTTCTGCGCGCGAACTTTCTGTTTGAGCACTTCGCGCTTCAGTCCCTCGCGGTCGCTGGCCGCCTCGGTGCGGCCTGCCATCTCCAGGCGCAGGCCGGAGCGATCCGTCAATGCCTTGGCAAGATTGCGCAGCTTGGTCTCCTGCTCCGCCCCCAGGACCGCAAGCCCGGGATCGAACTCGATGTAGGAGAGTTCCTCCCCGCCGCCGCCGAAAATGGCGCCCAGCAACGCGAAGGGTGCGGTGATCACCTTCACCAGGAGATTGACAATCACCTTGCCGATAATCGCGCCGAAGAAAAATTCCGGATCGTCCAGGGAACCGCCTATGGGCAATTCGATGTCGATCTCGCCGCGCGAATTCTTCAGCAGCGCCACCGCCAGCAGCACCGGCAATTTGGTGGCCTCGGGGCTTTCCACCGGATCGCCGAAGGTAAGCTGGTCGAGGAAGATCTTGTGGCGCGCGTCGAGCTTGCGGTTCTCGACGCGGTAGGCGATGTCCAGCGACAGCTTGCCTTTCTCTATGCCATAACCGGCATAGCGGGCCGCATAAGGCGTCATCGGGTTGAGATCGATGCCTTTGGCATTGGCCTTCACGTCGACAAACAAATTACCCGACAACGGATTCAGGCTGCCGGCGATATCCAGCGGTGCGTTGCCGCCCACCATGCCCTTCAAGGCGACTTCCGCGCGCGTGGCCGGATCGCCCGACAGCCCCGCCACGCTGCCGCCCAGTTCGGTGACGCGCAAGGAGAAGTTCGGTTTGATGCTCTGGTCGGAAAACTCGATGCTGCCGCCCTGCAGGACAAAGTGACCGATGCGTACCGGCAGGCGTGCAACAGCACTGGGCCTGTCCGATGACTTCGGCGGCGCAGCGCCGGCCGCCGGCTTTTCGGCCGGCGCCGGTTCGGGCTTGGCCGCCGGCGCCTGGCGCGGAATGATGTTCTGCAGGTTGATACGGCCGTCGGGCTGCACCACGATGCGCGAGTAGAACTCGGCAAGCGTAACCGGTCCGACGCTGAACTCGAACGGCCGGCTGGCGGTCTTGATGCCTTCGAATTGCAGCGATTTGAAAGTCACCAGCGGCTGCGTGGCCGCGGCATCCATGAGCGTGAACGCGCCGACGCCGGCATCGCCCGCATAGCTCGCGGCCAAGCCTTCGGCGTCCGACTTGATCTGCAGTTCCCCCTTCGTCGACATGCCGCCCGCCGTCACCAGGGCGTTGATGAAGCGCCTGAAATACGGCTGGAACGGCACGATGCCGAGGTTTTGCGCATCGACGGCCAGTTGCGCGGCAAACGGTTGCAGCGTCAGCGGCCCGCTGGCCTCGATCGTGCCGGCGCGATTCACGGTGAGCTTCGCCGTCATGCGGCCTTGAACGCCGGGATGGGTGGACAGCCCTTCGGCCATCAGCGCGGCCGGAGCCAGCTCGACGTGCACCGGTGGCGCGACCGCGGCATCCTCGAAGCCGAGCGAAAGGCCTTCCAGTTCCGCCTTCCTGAGGTCCAGATTCCACGGCGTTTCCTTTTCGGCGGTTGTCGCGCCCGCAGGCGCTGACGTCCCGGGCAGCAGCAGCTTCGCCAGATTCAGTCCGCCGTCGGCTGCGCGTTTGATTTCCACGCGGCCCTCCTTGACGCCGAGTTCCACGCCGGTGACGCTGCGCTTGTCCGGATCGATGTCGGCCGCATTGAGCGACAGCGCGGAAAGACGCAGGACTTCGATGCCGGGCTGCGTGAGCTTGAGATTGTCCGCGCGCAGCCTGACCGCGTTCAGAGCGAAGCGCAGCCCATCGGCTTGCGCCGCGGCATGCAGATTCGCCGAAGCGGAAAGCACCCCCTCCAGGCTCGCATTGAGAAACGGCGCGAGGTACGGTGCATAGGCCGCAAGCGCCATGTTCTCGGCGGCGACCTTGGCCTCGAGCGTCAACGGCGCCAAGCCCAGGCTCGCCTGCGCCTTGAGCGACTCGCCGCCCCTGGTGGCCAGAGCGAGATCGATTTGCGCCTTGCTGCCGGGCTCGTCGCCCAGGCCCTTGGCCGTCAGCGCGATGCCCTGCGCCACGCTGTGAAATACCGGTGTCACCGTTTCGTCGGTGAATTCGACTTTGCCACCGGCAATGCTGAACAACGCGAGCGAAAATTTCGCTGCGCTTGCGGATTCAGCGGGATCTTGTTTGACTTCGCCTTTTGCGGGTATGCGCAGGGCATCGAAATTGAACCCCGCCGCTCGACGCACAATCCGCACATCCAGCCCCTCGGCGCTCAGCGACTGAATCTGCGCCGAACGCGCAAACGGCTCCAGCGCGGCAAGCTCGAGCTTGAGCTGCGCCAAGGCAATCATCGGTGCATTGGAAAGCTCGCGGATGTCGAGCTTGCTGAGCGTCAGCTGCCCTTTCGCGGCAACAACAGTACCTTTGCCCTTCTGGTCCGAGAGTGTGACATCTACGTCACCATCAATCATACCCGAGGCGAGTTTCACGTCCAGGGGAAACGGCGCGTACTCGACATACTTGGTCAGGTCCAGGTTCTTGAACTCGAGCTTGAGACTCGCCCCCAAGGGCTCGCTGAAGGGTTTGAGCTTGCCGGAGAGATCCACTGACATGCCGTTCGCGGTCGCGGTAAAAACCGGTTCCACATCCGCGTTCACAAAACCGGGAGCGTTCGACAGAAACGGCACTCGAAGACGCAGATCGCGAACGCTGTGCCGGGTCTTCTCGGGCCGGTCATCGAAGTCGATGGCCCCGCCTTCGATGGCGAAATGATTGAGCACGAATGCCGCGGCAGCGCCGCCCTTGGGTCTGGCCGCCAGGCGATCGACGATGTCGGAGAAGTCGTAGCGGTTGGGCTCCAGCCGCGCAAATGAAAGTTTCGGTCCGGTGAGGGTGAGGTGGTCGACCACCGGCACCAGGCGCAACACGCTGGACCAGCTCAGCGCCGCGTCGATTTCATCCACCGCGATCAGGCGGCCCTCGCCCTGCGCGTGAATGGCAAAGCCCGCAATTTTCATGCGCAGTGCGTAGGGGCTGATGTCGAGGGTCTGGATGCTGACCGTGCGGCCCAATTGGGCGCCGGCGGAATCTTCAATGGTGCGTTTGATGTATCCCGGGGCAAGCCAGGCACCGGCGACACCAAAAAGAATCACCACAACCAGGGTGGTCCAGAATGCGCGCTTAAGCCACGTACTGATCATCGCCATCCAATCTTGGCCGTTTCAGCATTGCCGGAACGGCACTGGACAACCTGTAACCGACTGCTATTTTCGCATGCTCCGCCAGATGCGTTCAGAAGTGACCGGAAGGTCCAGGTGCTTGACGCCATATTCCGATAGCGCATCGACAATCGCGCTTACCGCCACGCACAGCGCCGGCGGCGTGCCCGATTCGCTGCCGGCGCGTATGCCCAGCGGATGGTTGGTCGCGGGGACCTCGCTGATAAAGGTGTCGAACGACGGCAGGTCGGCGGCGCGCGGAATGGCGTAATCCAGCAGCGACCCGGCAAGCATCTGCGAACTCCCGGCGTCGTAGTGGCAATGTTCCCAGAGCGCCTGCCCCAGTCC
>MEQV01000103.1:0-3391 GCA_001770355.1 Betaproteobacteria bacterium RIFCSPLOWO2_02_FULL_62_17 | reverse complement strand
CGACTTCACAGACATGGCAGCCGTAGGGAAATGATCCCACCGTAAGGGTCTGGTCGGCGGATGCGCCCAGCGGCCCGCGCAGCTCCGCGGGCAATGCGGTGTTGTCGGCCGCTGCGGCGGCGGCCTGATACAAGCTCAAGCTGCGATCGGTGCCCTTGACGGTGTAGCGCCCGCGACCGAATTCGATGTCGGCTTCGGCGGCTTCCAGGACGAGCGCGGCGATCCTGCGGCCCCTGGCCTCGATCTCCTCGCTCGCTCGTTTGACGATGATCGAAGCAAAACGCATGGAACGGCCCGACTGCGAGCCGCCGCCGACGTTCAACACATCGGTATCGCCCTCCTGGATCCGCACTTCATCCACGGGAATGCCCAGCCATTCATTCACAAGTTGCGCAAAACTGGTCTCATGGCTCTGACCGCTGGACTGCGTGCCGATGGCCACATCCACTCTCCCCTCGGGCTGCACCGTCACGCGCGTCCATTCCCTGGGCGAGCCGCCGGTGGCCTCGATATAGTTCGCCAGGCCGATGCCGCGCAATTTGCCACGCCGCTTCGAATTCTCGCGACGTGCCGGAAACCCGCGCCAGTCGGCCATCTCCATGGCTTTATCCATGGCCGATTGATACTCGCCGCTGTCGAAGGTCTTGCCGAGCGGTGTCGTATAAGGCAGCTCATCCGACCGCAACAGGTTTCTGCGGCGCAACTCGACGCGATCGATGCCCAATTGCAGCGCGGCGATGTCCATCAGCCGCTCCATCACGAACATCACCTCCGGCCGCCCGGCGCTGCGATAGGAACTGGTGGACGCGGTGTTGGTGGCCACACCGATGCCTATTACATGCGCAACCGGAATCCGATACAGACTGGTGACCAATTGCACGCCGTTGCCGAGGCCGACGAAGTTGTAGAAATGCGCGCCGATGTTGCTGGTGTTGCGGCTGCGCATCGCCAGCAGGCGGTAGTCCTTGTCGAAGGCGAGCTCCGCCTGCACGTCCAGATCGCGCGCGTGGCAATCCGATAGCAGGCCCTCGCCGCGCTCGGCCACCCATTTCACCGGCCGGCCGACGCGCCGCGCCGCCCAGACCACCAGCGCATATTCAGGATAAAAGGGATTGCGCATGCCGAAGTTGCCCCCGACATCGGGCGACGCCACCCGCACCCTGCCGGCCGGCACCGCGAAGATTTCCGCCAGTTCCTGGGCGAAGCGCGCCACGCCGCCGCTGCCGCAATGCAGTTCAAGGCGGTCGCGCGCGCTGTCATGAACGCCGACCGCGCCGCGCGGCTCCATGGTGAGGCCGGTGACGCGCTGCACCCAGGTGCCAAGGCTGACCACGTGTGCAGCTTTCTTGAACGCCGCATCGGTGGCGGCGGCATCGCCCACCTCGAGCTCGATATAGACGTTCCTGCCCAATTCGTCCCAGACGATCGCCTGCTTTTCCGCCGCGGCGCGCGGTGTGGCGCTTACCGCGGGCAGTGTCTGGTAGCGCACCTCGACCGCTTCTGCCGCGTCGCGCGCCGCCGCCGCCGTTTCAGCGATCACCATCGCCACCGCTTCGCCGACGAAGCGCGCCTTGTCGCGCGGCAGCACGAAATGCGGGCTGCGCTTCTCGGTGCCGGGAGCGATCTGCGTATGCGGAATCGCGCGCAGGCCATCGGCGGCCGCGTCGGCGCCGGTCAGCACCGCGAGCACGCCATTCATCGCGCGCGCCCTGGCGGTGTCGATGCCGGCGATCTTCGCGTGGGCGTGCGGCGAGCGCACCATCACCGCGTGCGCAAGGCCGGGAAATTCCAGGTCCGTGGTGTAGCAGCCGCGCCCTGACAGAAAGCGCAGATCCTCCTTGCGCGGGACATCCTTGCCGAGTCCTTGTTCATTCGCTGCGTTCACTATGCGACCTCCGGTTTTTTAACAGGCTAGAATGCGGCCGATTAAATAGGGGACGTACCACGTTTTCTTATCGGGAAACCGTGGTACGTCCCCGGTTTCTCCTTTATACCTGGAACACCAATGACTGCGTCCGCAGCATCGAATCCTACCGCGAAGCACGACGCCGCTCTCACTGTCACCCTGGTGATCATCTGCCAGAGCTTTCAGTCGCTGGCCATCGGCGGCATTGCGCTGTTTCTGCCGCTGATACGCGAAGACCTGCAGATGAGCTTTTCGCAGGGCGGCATGCTGTCCGCCGCCGCGACCTTGACCTATGCGCTGGGGCAGATACCCGCGGGATTTCTCGCCGATCGCTACGGACCCAAGAAGCTGTTTCTTACCGGTCTGCTCGGTTGTCTGGCCTTGTCCTTCAATCTCGCCTGGGTCCAATCCTTCGAGGGGGCGCTGGTGAATCAGTTGTGCACCGGGGTATTCCGGGCGCTGCTGTTCACGCCGGGCCTGGTGCTGATCACTTCGTGGTTTCCGCCCGACCGGAAAGCCACGGCCATGGGCCTGTTCGTGATCGGCGGCATGTCGGGCAATGTGTTTCTGTCGCTGGTCGGGCCGATCCTGGTGGAACCGCTGGGCTGGCGGGTGCTGTTCATGATTTTCGCCATCGCCGGCATTATCGTGGCGACGCTTTATCACATCTTCGGCATGGAAAAGACCCGCGTCGCGCCGAAGCAGGAAGTCAGGATGAGCGACGCATTCAAGCTGTTCCGCCATCCGATCATATGGGTTTGCGGCAGCCTGCAATTCATCCGCTTCGGCGTGGTCACCTCGTTCAATTTCTGGCTGCCGTCGCTGCTGGTCGCCGATCGCGGCATGACCCTGACCGAGACCGGCTGGATCATGGCCATGGCCGCCGCCCTCACCGGCCCCTCCAACGCGCTGGGCGGCTACGTCTCGGACCGGCTGAGAAATCCCCCGCTGGTGATCGGCGCTTCGATTGCGATCCTGGGCTGCACCGCGGCGCTGCTGGTCACGGTCACCTGGACACCGCTGATGCTGCTGGTGATCGCGGTCAACGCCGTCTTTCTGCAGTTTTATTTCGGCCCGCTGTTCCATGTGCCGGTCGAGATTCTGGGGCAGCGTGTCACCGGGATGTCCGCCGGCGTGGGCAATATGTTCGCCAACCTCGGCGCGCTGGTTTTCGCGTTGGCATTGGGCGTGGTAAGGGACAAAGCCGGCAGTTTTAACTGGGGCTTCTGGGGCATCACCGCGTTTTGCGTGCTCGGTATGATGCTTTCGCTGCTGCTCTCGCGCATGCGCCACACCGCGCTCGCCGGTGGCGGATCTACCGGGCAGGCATTTGCCGACCGAGAGAAGCCTTGATCGCGGCATAATCAACGGCGAGCGGCGCCGCCTGCTTCGCGGCATCGGGTCACATCACGCCCGGAACAGGATTCTCTCATCCACTTCGGCGAAACAGCGGCGCCCCAGCATGCCCAGCACCCGGTCGATTTC
>MEQV01000102.1:13875-19044 GCA_001770355.1 Betaproteobacteria bacterium RIFCSPLOWO2_02_FULL_62_17 | reverse complement strand
TCGGCGTGGCGCGCGCGGCCAAGGCCGCCCCTGACGGCTATGCCCTGCTGTTGCATCACATCGGCATCTCCACCAGTCCGGCGATGTACCGCAACCTGCAGTTCAATCCGATCAGCGACTTCGAGCCGATCGGACTGGTGGCGGTTCATGAGCGCCATCAGTGTGAGTTTTACCACGGTTCCTTACAAAGGCACCGCACCGGCAATGAACGACCTGATCGGCGGGCACATTGACATCATGTGCGACGCCCAAACCCCCGCCACCGCCGCCAACATTCGAGCGGGCAAGGTCAAGATCTATGGCGTGACAACGCGTACACCGATCGCAACCCTGCCCAACGTGCCCACGCTCGACGAACAAGGCCTCAAGGGGTTCGAAGTCACCGTGTGGCGAGGGGTGTTTGCGCCTAAAGGCACGCCGCAGCCGGCGCTGGACAAATTGGTCACCGCCCTTCAGGAAGCGCTGCGCGATGCCGACTTCAGGGCAAGCCTGGCCAAACTGGGCACCCGGCCGGTGCCGCAGGACCAGGCGACACCGGAGGCACTGCGCGGCCATCTGAAATCCGAGATCGAGAAGTGGGGTGCAGTGATCCGCAAGGCCGGACAGTACGCGGATTAGCTTGCGTCGGGCGCGCGGCCCTCAGCGGATATGCCGCGCCTTGGGCATCGCCATCATTACCAGCAATATTGAAATCACGCCGACCGCGCCCATCATAGCCACGGCCCAGCGCGGCCCGACGAACACCGCCAGGGCGCCCAGTAAAACGCTGCCCGCGGTGATCAGCACCTGGTGCATGCTGAACAGGGCCATGGTACGACCGTGCAGTTCCTTGGGTGAATGCGACTGGATGACGGTCTGTACCAGCGCATTGGACAAGGGCTGGCAGAGTCCGGCCAGGAGCATGATGACGATCGACAGATAAAACCACGGCGAGGCGGCGAATGCCATGATGACCAGGCCGTAGAGCACCACCGAACCGAACATCAGCATGCCCCGCGGCAGGCGCTCGCCGGCCAGACTGATGAGCGCCGCGCTCAGAAATGCGCCTACGCCCCAGGCGGTGAGCAGCAGACCCTGACCGTTGGCACCGACCGCCAGCAGGTCGCGCGCGAACACCGGCATGAGCGCGGTGAAGGGCACGACGAAGAACGAGGCCAGCATGGTGCAGAACAGGCTCGCGCGCACCGCCTCATTGCGCCAGCTGAACCTCCATCCCTCGACGATGCTTTGTCCGAATGAGCCCCGCTGCAATGCGCCGCCGGCCGTTCCCGCAGCCGAGCGCCTCCCGGAACGCATAGCCAGCGTCCAGGCCACCGCCAGGAAAAGAAACAGCGCTTGGACTGCAAAGGTTCCTCCGGTGCCCGACAGCACGATGGTGCCGCCCGCCAGGGCGGGACCGAAGGTGCGCGCCACGTTGAACACCAGGGCATTAAGGCCGATGGCATTGGTAAGCACTTCGCGCGGCACCGAATCGGAAATCATGGCGCCCCGCGCCGGTTGCTGGAACACCTGCACCACCGCCACAAGCACGGACAGCGCATAAACATGCCAGATCCGAATCTCGCCGGTAATTACCAGCAGCGCCGTCGCCGCGAAAATCAGGGCATGCAGAAACTGGGTGACCACCAGTACCCCCTTGCGGGAATAGCGGTCCACAAAACTGCCGGCGACCGGCGAGAGCAGCAGGAAGGGAATCGCCTGAATGCCGCGCACCAGGCCCAGCTGCGCCACGGAATCGGTGAGTTCATAGACCAGCCAGCCGCGCGTGACCTCGTCCATCCAGGTTCCCATGGAGCCGGCGGTCTGCCCATAGCACAGCAGCCGGTACTCCCGGTGCCGCAGCGCCTGAAAAGCGCGGAGCTCATAACACGCATCGAGGAAACGCCGTGACACTCTGATTTCCCGCCTTGTTCTTCTGCGACCATGATCGCATACCTTGCGTGTGCGCCGAGGCAACCTGAAGCAAAGTCGAGGCGCCGTGAGTGCGAAACCGGCACGGCTATTCCCCGTCCTTGCGCTTCAACAGCGATTCCAGCGCGGCAAACGGCTTGTGCGTCGCGGGCGCCTGCGGGCCGGCGCCGCCGCCCTCCTGCGCCGCCTGGTCCAGAAGCCGCGCATGCTCGTTTTCATGGCAATAAAGGCACAGCAGTTCCCAATTGCTGCCGTCGGGCGCATTGTTGTCGTGATTGCCGTCCTTGTGGTGCACCGTCAGCATGCGTACATTGGCGCCGGTAAATTCGCGCGCGCAGCGTCCGCAAATCCAGGGAAACAGCTTGAGCGCGCGCTCGCGGTAGCCCGACTCCCTCAGGTCGCGCTGGCGGCGGGCCTCGGCGACTAGCTTGTCGACCTTGCTCTTGCCCGGCGGCTGATTGTTTGAAGGCATGGCTGGCTTTCAGGTTTCCGCTTCGTTAGGAATCAGGGCAAGCAGGTCGGTCACGCCCACATCTTGGCCTGCCTGAAACAGCAGCGTCGTCGCCTGGCCGCGATGATGCGTCTGATGATTGAAAAAATGCGTAACCAGGCTGGCGAAACGCTTTTGCGAAGCGATGCCGCGCGAGTTCACATAGTGGAGCACATGCTGGAGATCAGCCTCGGTCAGTTCCGCGGCCCAGCGCATGATGACCGAGTCGAGCATCCTGCGATGCGCCCGCAGCGGCGCGAACTGCTCGAACAACACCTGGTTCAGCGCCGCGGGCGCCACCAGCGCGCGCACCGGCGCAAGTGAAGCGTGCGCCGCGGGATGTCTTGCAAATCTCTGCAGCCAGATGGTGTCGCCCACCACAAGATGGTTGAGCGTTCCGATGATCGATCCGAAAAACGCGCCCCGATCCGCGGACAATTCCCGCGACGAGAGCCTGCCCGCCGACTCGTAGAGCTTCGCGTTCATCCATTCGTTGTAAGACGCCATCAACACCACATCCGCGCAGGTCGACATGCAAGCTTCTCCGCTCAGTCCCGGAAGCGGATCTGGCCCGCCTGCGCCACCGAACCCTGCGCATCGAGCGCCCACATCATGGCACTTTGCCCATCGGCGGACGGCGCGCCGCACAGCGTGAACGGCCCGGTGTCGTAGATCTGGTGGCGGTTGACCGTGGTGAAGGAAGCGATGCGCCGCGCCGGCAGCGAGGTGCGGCACATCTCAAGCAGAAGGTGCGCAATCAGCGAAGCCTGCACCACCAGTCCCGGCGCGCCCTCCGCCTTCATTGCGTAGTCCCGGTCGTAATGGATGCGGTGGCTGTTGAAGCGCAGCGCCGAGTAACGGAACATCAGCACCGGGCTGGGCTCCATGGTTCTCTTCCATAGCGCCGCGGGCAGGACAGGCGCCGGCCCGGCCGCTGGGCCGTGGCCGTCGAAATAAATCGACTCGCGCTCCTCGACCACTGCGAGCCCGCGCGGACCGGTAATTTCGCTGCGCTGGGTGATGCATAGGATGGGGCTGTCGTCTGTCCCCGTCACCGCCGCATCGGCGATCTTGGTGAAGCGCTTCAATTCATCGCCGATGCGAATGTCGCCGGGATACTCGGTGCGATCGCCGCGGATGCGGTGATGCGAAAGCGGCACGGCGGGCATCCAGGAACTGGAGATCGCCTGTCCGTCGGGGCGCATGTTGTCCGGTCGGTGCAGCGCGCCGAAGTACACGCCGTGCCAGCCCACCGGAAGGAGATCGCCCACGGCTTTCGCGGGCACGTCGGTGCCGAAGGTGGCTGCAAGACGCGCAATCGGCGCCGCGCCGGCGATCTCGGTCGCCACCGGGCTTGATTTACCCACGGCCATCTTCAATTCGGAAAAGTCATGGCTCATGGTTCCTCCAATTGGTTCCAAGCATTCAAGTTCATCGACAGGCCATGGCGCAGGTGCGCCTTAAATTCCCGATCAGCTCTCGGGCTTGTTGTCGCGGCTGCTTTCCCCCTGCCCCGCGCCGCCGCTCGCGCGCTTCTGCCAGTCCTCGCGCCGAACCTTCCTGCGCTTGGATTTTACGTCGCGGCGCGCCAGCAGGTGTTCGCGGATTTTCCCGACAATGAGTTCGCGCACCTCAGCGGGAAGCTGGCACGACTCCTCCTGAAAACGCGGCAGCACCGCGCCGGCATCCAGCTTCCCGCCGTGCGTGAGTATCGCCGGCTGGCCGCGGGTGAGGTCCTCGGAGGATTCGACACCATCGTGAAAAAAACCGTGTCCGGCACGCCAGGAGAAGGCACGCTCGCGGTGTTCGACGTCGTAGCAAAGCTGGAAGCTGGTGTAGGCGCCGCCCGCATCCTGCCAGGTGAATAGATCGAAATACTTGCCTTCGAACCAGCGCCGGCGGAACCCCGGCTTGTTCTGGGCAACGGCGGTTATCTCGCGCAACATTATTGAATGGCCCTCATGCGCCGCAATGGTACAGCGGTTCCAATTGTGCCCGGCTCGTGTAGCATTGCAGCCCAACCCGGAGGCAACCTATGGCGCAGGCAGACGAACGGATCCGCAATCCCATTTCCAACGCCGAACTGGAGCGCCGCTGGGCGCGCGTGCGCAAAGCGATGCGCGAGGCAAGAATCGAGGCGCTGGTCATCCAGGGCGCGAATAACTTCGCCGGGCTGGGCGGATACTTCCGCTGGTTTACCGGTATTCCGCCTCTGGGAACCTATCCGCAGGCGGTGGTTTTTCCGGCCAGCGGGCCGATGACCATCGTGCACCATGGCGATTTTGGCGGCGAGGCGGATCTCGACCCGGTAAACGGTCCCCACTACGGCATCGGACGCCGGCTCACCACGCCGATGTTTCCGGCAGTCCGCTATACCGCCGACTATGACGCCGATCTCATCGCGAAGGAAATCAGGAAGGCGGGCTGCAAGACGATAGCGCTGGTCGGCGCATCGATGATGTACCACGGCTTCGCCAGCCGGCTGTTGCGGCAGTTGAGCGGCGTCGATCATGCGGAGTTCACCGAGACACTCGATCTCATCAAGGCGGTGAAAAGCGCCGAGGACATCGAATGGATCCGCAAGGCCGCGTTGATGCAGGACGAGATTTTCGCCAAGGTGCTTGCCCACGTAAAACCGGGCATGCACGACTACGAGGTGATGGCGTACTCCGACTATGTCGGGCAGCTGCTGGACGGCGAGACCGGATATTTTCTCGGCTCATCCTCGCCTCCCGGCAAGCCGGCGCTGTTCCGCATGAAACCGCAGC
>MEQV01000102.1:6904-13858 GCA_001770355.1 Betaproteobacteria bacterium RIFCSPLOWO2_02_FULL_62_17 | reverse complement strand
GCAGCATGGACGGCGCATGGAAGCCGGCGACGTGCTGGTCTGGCAGGCCGAGAACAGCGGGCCCGGCGGTTACTTTGCGCACATGTGCCGCTACATCGTTCTGGGCAGGGCGCCGCAGGAACTCACCGACATGATCGGTCAGACCATCGAAATGCAGAAATATACCTTGCGCCTGTTGCAGCCCGGCGCCCAATGCAGCGACATTTTCGCCGACTACAATGCCGCCATGAAAAAGCGTGGATATCACGAAGAAAAGCGCCTGCATTGTCACGGCCAAGGCTACGAAAACGTCGAGCGCCCGCTCATCCGTAACGACGAGACCATGTCCATCCGCGCGGACATGAACATCGGCATCCACCCCATCATCGCCAACGAGCGCGTCGCCGCCACCATCAGCGACAACTTCCTCACCCGCGCCGATGGCTCAAGCGAACGGTTGCACCAGACGCCGCAGAAAGTCTTCGAGCTTTAGCAGCGGGAAATAGGAGACATAGAGAAATAGGGGACGTACCACGGTTTTACAGCAGAAAACCGTGGTACGTCCCCTATTTATTCAGCGCGCGAGCCGGGGCAGCAATGCCAGCGCGTTGTCGCGCTCGATGGCGCGCAGTTCCGCCGGGGTCAGGGTCTGCGTGGCCAGGGCCGAAATATTCACATCGGTGGTCCAGTAGGGATAGTCGGTGCCGAAGAGCAATTGTGAAATCGGCGTCATCTGTTTCAGGGCGTTGAAACTCACCGGATCGAACACGCTTACGGTGTCGAGGTAGAGTTTCTTTATCTCATGGATGACGCCCCGGGGCGCGACCTGCGCAAGGTCGTTGCGATTGCGCGCGGTGGCGGCGATGCGGCCGAAAAGCATGGGCAGGGTCCCGCCGCCGTGCGAAAAGATGAAACGGATGTCGGGACAGCGCGCGAAAGTGCCGCTGAACAGCAGGCTGACGACCGCCCGCGTGGTATCGAAGGCGAACTCGATTACCGCCGGAGTTACCTGAGGCACGAGGTTGGCGCAGCAAGCCGCCGCGGTGGGATGGAAGTAGACCACTGCCTTGCGGCGGTTGAGTTCCTCCCAGATCGGCGCAAAGCGCGGATCGCCGGGCCAGATGTCGTCGTAGTTGGTCACCAGGCCGATGCCGTCTGCCTCGAGCACATCGAAGGCATATTCGATTTCACGCAGGCTGCCCTCGATATCCGGCAGCGCCAGCGTGGCAAATACGCCGAAGCGCCCCATGTGGTCGCGCGCCATGCCGGCCGCGTAATCATTGCAGTCGCGCACGATGCGGCGCGCCGCCTCGACATTGCCGAACCAGGCGCCCGGGGCGGAAATGGAAGTCACCGCGGTCGCAACGCCACCGCTGTCCATGGCATCGAGCGCGCGTGCCGGTGTCCAGTCGATCACGCCCTGATTGCGCCCCACGGCCATGCCGAGAATCTTTTCCCGTTCCGCAGCGAAATATTTGGGCGGCACGATGTGGTGGTGGGTGTCGATGCGATAAAGAGTGCCGGAGACCATGGGAATCCTTTATTGATGCAGTGAACGTTTCGAGTGCCAGGGGCCGCAAGCCCGCCGCGGCAAGCGCGGGTACACTTCACAGAAATCCGGCCACAAGGAACATCATGTCCAACGCCACCGACTTTACCCCGATCACCTTCAGCCTGCTTTTCGCGACCATGATCCCGGCTGCCGGCCTCGCGCAAAGCTACCCCAGCAAGCCGATTCGTCTGTTGGTGCCCTTTGCCCCGGGCGGCGCCGCAGACATTACGGCGCGCACCATGAATGAACCGCTCACCCGCGCGCTTGGGCAAACTGTCATCATAGAGAACAAGCCCGGAGCGGGTTCCAGCCTCGCGGTGGATCAGACCGCCAAATCCACGCCCGACGGATACACCGTGGTGATCGCCAGCCAAAGCGGCATCATCGTCAACCCGATCATCAACAAGAATGTCGGCTATGACGCGGAGAAAGATCTGACCGCGATCATCCAGGTGACGCGCTCGCCGCTGGTGATCGCGGTGCATCCCTCCCTGAAAGCGCGCACGGTGTCCGAACTCATCGCCGAAGCCAAAAGAACCGCGGCCAAGCTCAATTTCGCCACCTCGGGCAATGGCTCGCTGCCGCACCTGGCCACCATGATATTCAGCGGACTGACCGGCGCGGAGATGGTGCATGTGCCTTACAAGAGCGGCGGGCTGGCAGTTGGCTCGGTCGTGGCAGGCGACACCCATCTCACTTTCGCCACCTCGCCCTCGGTAATGCCGCAGGTAACTGCGGGACGGCTTCGCGGCATCGCGGTGACCACCCGCGCCCGCTCACCGCTGGTGTCGGGTCTGCCGGGAATGGAAGAGTCCGGGGTCAAAGGCTATGACGTTTCCATCTGGTACGGATTTTTTGTCGCCGCGGCGACGCCGAGGGCGGTGGTGATGCGGCTGTTCGATGCCACCACGCAGGCGCTGCAGAACCCGCGTCTTAAGGAAATCATGGCCAAGGACGGCACCGAAACGGCCGGATCGAAATCACCCGAGGATTTTGCCGCGTTCGTGCGCGACGAAGCGCGCCTGACGGCGAAGGCCATCAAGGATTCGGGCGCGAAATTCGACTGAGTCAGACCGCCTCGGTGGTCTCGAACACCACCGTCCCCGGCACTGTCGGCGGCAAGCCGCCGCGCACCGCGCCGGCGCGCTGGTCGCGGTACACCGGGCGCATCAGGGGCGAGAGCGGCCGGCTGTTGGGCATGGCCAGCCACATGCGCAGGAGATGGCGCTTCCTGTCGATTTCGGGGTAGTCCTCGAACTCGGTGCGCGCGTGCATCACGATGTGGTTGTTCACCATCTGCCAGTCGCCCGGCACGAACGGTTTCCACACCGCAAAATCCGGACCGTTCAGCAGCTTGTCGAACAGCGTCATGGCTTCGCGCTGCCGCTCTGACAAAGGCGGGATGATCGGATACTGTTCGTGCACGCGGCGCAATGATTCGCCGATGTAGCGGCACGACAGGTAGCCGTCCTGCGTGCTGAAGATCGGCTGCTGGTAGATCGGACCCTCGTGTTCGTAGCACTTCTTCTGCCAGGTCCACCACCACGGCTCGTAGAGCACTTCGAGCAGATCGGGGCGGGTGCGCGCCATTTCGTTATGCACCGCCAGGGAACTGCAGATGCCCGACAAACCGCCGCGCTTGGCATTGGTCACCGCGAACAGGCTGCTCACGTCGGCCGAGTCGCAATGGAAATACAGCTCGCGGCTCGACTTGTAGCCGCGCGAACTCTTGGGCCCGTTGGGGTCGGTGTTCAGGTTGCGCACATCGCCCATGATGTCGCCTTCGGCGCTTTGCGACACCGCGGTACCCACGTACTTGGCCAGACCCCAGTTGATCAGCTTGAGCTCGGCGGGTGAATATTTATGCGAGGGAAAGCCGCGGATGAGAAACACGCCCGGTCCCTCTTCGAGGGCGATCTGCGCCTTCTCGGCCACGCGCCGAAAACGATCCAGCACGAAGTTGTCCCTGCTGACGTCGCGGATGTCGATGCCCTTGGCGCGCACCGATTCGAAAGCCTTGTCGATCTCGTCGATTTCGGCGTCGCTCAAGGGGTGCAGCCAGTCAGAGCGCTTGGTGAGCTGCTCGCCCCGCCATTCGGCCTGCGATTCGATGACCCTGATTTCCATTACTCCTCCCCCACGAAGCAAAGCGGGTGCCGGTACTGCGCACGCGGCGCTGATAATATCGTTTCCCTGAGTATCGAGCTTGTCGAAGGAAGTTCCCATGCGTGCTTACTGGATTCAGATCAAAAACGGACAATCGCTGCTGGAGGCGGGCGAGGCGCCGATGCCGGTTCCTTCTCCCGAACAGCTCCTCATCAAGGTTCATGCGGCGGCGCTCAATCGCGGTGAATTCATTGCCGGTCACGGCCTGACTGGCGATTCGAAAGCCGCGCGCGCCGGCATCGAAGCCGCGGGCGAAGTGGTGCAATGCGGGGATTCGGCCGCGGCTTTCGAGACCGGCGCCCGGGTGATGGGCAGGGTCTTGGGCGCCTATGCCGAATACGCGCTGATGGATGCGCGCGAGGCGATCCCGGTTCCGCAGGCACTCTCGTGGGAGCAAGCAGCAGCGGTGCCGATTACGTTTTCCGTGGTGCATGACATGCTGATCGGTCAAGGACGGATCGCGGCCGGAGAATGGCTGCTTATCGCCGGTGTTTCATCCGGCGTGGGCGTGGCGGCCCTGCAGGCGGGAAAAGCGCTGGGCGCGAAGGTGATCGGCACTTCGGGTTCGGCGCAAAAGCTCGACAGATTAAAAGGGCTGGGACTCGATGTGCCCATCAAGTCGCGCGCGGCGGATTTCAGCGGCGCTGTGCTCGATGCGACCGCCAATCATGGTGCCGACCTCGTGGTCAACACCGTCGGCGGCACGGTTTTCGCCGAATGCGTTCGTTCGCTCGCGTTTCAGGGGCGCATCGCGATGGTCGGATACCTCGACCGCGTCATGCATAGCGAGATCGATCTTGCCGCGCTGCATGCCAGGCGCCTGCGAATATTCGGCGTCTCCAACAAGCATCGAGACGCTGCGGGACGCTCGGAGACCACGCGGGGGTTCATTCGTGATCTGCTGCCCGCGTTCGCCGTCGGCCGCATCAGGCCATTGATCGACCGCGTGTTCAACTTCGATGAAATCCCCGAAGCCAGGCGCTACATGGAGTCGGACGCGCAGACAGGCAAGATTGTCGTGCGCGTCATGTGACATTGGGACCGCGCGGCCAAAAGCTTGCCGCGCTGCTTCCAACAGCCGGCGCGCGATTTATGCGACGGCGGTCTCATCTAATTTGCGGTAATGCCGGCGGCCTTGACAACCTTTCCCCACACCGCGTATTCGCGCTCGATATATTTCTGCAGCGCTTCGCCGCTGCCGGGCGCGGGTTCCATGCCGTGTTTCTGCAATTGCCCTTGCGTGTCGCTTTCGGACAGGACGGCAACCAGTTCCTTGGTCCAGCGCTGAACGATATCGCGCGGGGTCTTCCCCGGCGCCAAGTAGCAGTACCAGTTGAGCGCCTCGTAATCGGGATATCCCGACTCCGCCACGGTGGGCACTTCGGGCATCGCCGGCGAACGCACCTTCCCGGTTACCACCAGCGCACGGATCTTGCCCGCCCGCACATGCGGACCGCCGGTCACCGGCGTGGCGAAGATCGACATGATCTGCCCGCCCAGAAGGTCACTCATCGCCGGCGCCCCGCCCTTGTAAGGAACATGGGTCATCTTCACGTTCGCCATCATGTTAAGCAGTTCCCCGGCGAGGTGGCCCGCGCCGCCGATACCGGAACTGCCGAAATTCACGGCGCCGGGCTTGACACCGGCCATTTTCACGAACTCGCCCAACGTTTTCGCCGGCACCGAGTTATTCACCACCAGTACGTTCGGGAACGTCACCGCCATGGTGAGCGGCGCGAAATCGCGCAATGGGTTGTAGGGCAATTTGCTGACAATATGCGGCGCCACCGCGAGCGAACCCACGGAACCGAGCAGAATGGTGTGGCCATCCGGATTCGCTTTCGCGAGCGTTTCGTGCGCGATGTTGCCGCCGGCGCCGGGGATATTTTCGACCACCACCGATTGGCCGAGGGTGGCCGTCAGACGCTTCGCTACGATACGCGCGGCGGTGTCGGTGCCCCCGCCCGGCGCGAAGCCGACCATCACGGTGATCTGTTTGCTGGGAAAGCCGGATTGGGCTTGCGCCCCGTGGGCCGCCATAACCCCCGCCGCCATTGCTACAACACAAACCAGGTTCGATCGCTTCATGTCATCCCTCCCCCAAGTGACTGTATTGGCGCCCATCGTTTCGCATCGACACACGCCGGCCTAATCTATCTTGAAATTAGCCTCCTTGCCCACCTTGGCATACTTTTCCACGCCGTCGCTGATCGATGACGTATTTCTGCGTGCCCATGGCTTTTCCTGCTCGGCTTGTAGAGGGGGATCATAGCTGGTTTGCAGCTTGCGGTCCGCTCCCTCGCGGCCCACCCGCTACGCGCATTGAAGGATAGAATTCCCGCATCGCCACTGAGGAGACGCGACATGATCATCGATATGCACGCCCACTGGCGCCCCCAGGCGCTGGCCGACGCGCTGCGTCTGCGCAGCAAGCCGCCGCTCATCGAAAAAAATGCCGAGGGCAAGGAGATCTATCGCGACCATCGCCGTTCGGTACCGGCGCACACCATGTTCGACGACATGGATGCGCGCCTGGCTTCGATGGACCGCTATGGCATTTCCACCGCGGTGCTGTCGCTATTCGGCCAGCTGCAATGGATCGAGCGCCTGCCGGCCGAGGAGTCGCTGGCGCTTTGCCGCATCCACAACGACGCGCTCGCCGCGCAGTGCCAGAAGCATCCCGGCCGGTTCGCGGGTTATGCGTCTTTGCCGCTTGCCGATCTGCATGTGGCCTGCGAAGAATTCACCCGCGCGATGTCGCTCCCCGGCATCATCGGCGTGGTGCTGCCGGGCAATGCCTTTCTGACTCACGCGGACGCCAAGGCCTATGCGCCGCTGATGGAAACCGCCAACCGTCACAAAGCGGTGGTATTCATTCATTGGGGCCCGCGCCCGGGCGATACCTGGCCGCGCGTGGCTTTCGATGCGGAGAACGCCAATCCGCGCCTGGGCACGATCGACATGCAGTCGAGCCTGTCCTCCGACATGATCACGCTGTGCTTCACCGATTTCCTGGCGGCCTACCCGGATCTGCGCGTGCACATTCACAACCTGGGCGGCAACCTGCCTTACGAAATCGAGCGCATGGACCATCGCCGCTACATGGACACGCCGGATCTGCCGCTGCCTTCGACGCAGGTCAGAAAACCCAATCTTTTCCTCGACTGCAATTCGTTCGGCTCGAAGGCGATAGAACTGGGTGTTGATCTGTACGGCGCGGACAAGATCATGTTCGCCACCGACGGCACCGATTTCTC
>MEQV01000102.1:950-6857 GCA_001770355.1 Betaproteobacteria bacterium RIFCSPLOWO2_02_FULL_62_17 | reverse complement strand
GGCTCGCGCCTGCCCGGGAGCAGCAGGCCGCGTAAGCGGCCGCGGCTGGTTCTGGCCGCGGTACTATTCCATTATTGGAATTTAGATCACCTTGATCGAAACTGTTTTCACTGAGTAAGCGGCCTGTATTGCGCTACACTGCAGGTCCGTTGACGGGGAGGACATCATCATGTGCGCTCGCTTGTCGGATCTCCCGCTCCAGGCAATGGCGACGGCGGCAACGGCCGTGGCACTCTTCTTCATGGTCGCCGGGCCGGCGAACGCCCAAAGCTATCCTGCCAAAGCCATCCGCGTCATAGTGCCGGTTTCCGCCGGCAGCGGCATGGACATCGTCGGTCGTATCGCCATCGAGAATATGGCGCAGAACATGGGCCACGCTCTCGTCGCCGAGAACATCCCAGGCGCCAATGGCATCATCGGCGGGGCGGCGGCGGCTCGCGCCGCGCCCGACGGATACAAGCCCATGCTGACCACCTCGGCCACCAACACCATGCTGCAAGGTGGAAATCAACCGCGAGGGCGTGAAGGCTGCAGGCATCAAGCAGGAATAGCCTGGCCAAGGATCCCGGAGACAGCCTTGCAAAGAAATTTTTATTCCGAGCTGCCGCTGTTTACGCGCTTCGCCGCAGTCACCCATGCCGAGAACTACACCGAAGTTCCCGCGGGCTGGTGGATCCTGATCGGCGACGGCGCGGCGCTGCTGGTGCCCGAGGCCATGCTTCCCGCGGCGAGGAAGGCGTTGCTAGGTACGCGCCTCATGGCACGCGAAAGTTTCGGGCTGGAATTGCTGATCGTGGCAGTGCCGATCGAGGACATCCGCCGCATAGGACGCAACGTGCCCGTCGCCAAGTTCGGCGCGTCCCGGAATTTCGCGCAGTCGATGTTCAACGGCGGCGGCGTCGCCGAGGCCGAGCGCATAGCCAAGGACCCGGGCACACGCGCCCGCTATGAAATTACCGGGGAAGACGACCCGGCCGGTGCAAATTTCAGCGGCCTGGAGTGCCGATGGCAGGGAACGAAAACGAATTCAGGGCGTAACATATAGTGGCGCATGAATCTCTCGCATCGGTTATGTTGCGGGCCTTGAAATTGACGCACTGCACCGATTATGTCCAGTTTCAGGCGACCGGCGATGAATGAACCGGGGGTTACTGGGTAAAGCATAGGCGTCGAGACGCCGCCGGATCATGTGTTGGTACTGTGTATCGTATCTTTGCGCTGCAGTTTTGAAAAACTCCACGCTGCGCTTGCTCACGGCGATCGCGATCTTGGCCCCTTCGCCTTGAAATACAAGATCTTCAGGCCGGAGGAGAAGATCACGAACGAGCGTGACCCCGCATGAGACCAGCCGTCGGGAGGAGCGCACCCGTGATAAGACTTCTTCAGCGACGACACTCGCTATCCGAGGATTCTAGCGACGGGACGCTTCAAACCGACCGGTACAGCAAGGTTGCCTGAAGAACCTGCCGCAAAGGTAATGAAATTGCCTTAAGCAGATGTCTAGGGTAGGTGTTGGCGCAGAAAGGCGGTGACTTCGTTCCAGAATTCGGGGCGAACCCTCAAGAACCAGTTGTGATCGCCCGGGTAATCCGCTCGAAAGCGAAAAGCCGGGTTGACCTTCTGCAAATTCGGTATTAGCGCTTCTCGGGAGACTACTCGGATGCCCTCAAAATCGTTATTGGCGACGGCGAGATACACCGGAGCCGCAATGCGTTGCAAACGGTCCTCCGAGGCGGCCGCGCGCAGACGGTAGTTTTTCGATGTCGGCATCGCTGCGGGTGCCAAGAGAACGACGGCTCGATATCCTGGTGTCTCGATTGCCGACCACAGCGAAACGTTGCCCCCTTCTGAATACCCCATCGCTACGATGGCCTTGGAATTCACGTTTGAGCGCTCCGACAGATAGCGGCGTGCCGCTTCAACGGCCCGGATACTGTACGCGATCACCTCGTCCCACTGCTCGGGTGTCCCGACCAGGCGACCACGGTCGAGGGTTGTCTCCCTTGCGCGCAGCGTGCGAAGCGGAGCGATCGCGATGTAACCCTGGCTGTTCAGGGCTTCCACATAGTGGTCGACATTCATGCCGCCCTGCCTCTTCGCTCCCTCGTAGCCGTCGCGCCGCACGTCTGTCCCATGACTGAAGATGACGGCCGGGCGCCTGTCCGAACTGTCCACGTCGCCGAAAACAGCCTGGAGGGTCTCGTTGCGCTCCGTCGTGAGGGTAATGAGTTGGAGGTTGGCGTGACTGGTCCCGCACGATATGGCAAGCACGACGATCATTTGAAAAAAGATTCGGCTCATCCGCGTATCTTCCGGTGCTGGGAGCTTGCTCTTCGCCGCCGCGACGTCTTTTCTCCTCGTTACGGAAGCCCGATTTCGGCCCGGCAGGCACCGTTCGGCGCGCCGACGAGGTACGAAGAGATGCTGTCTTGACTCAGGAACACCGCCGGGTCGTATTTCCTGAGATTGACGTTCAAGAGATAGGGGTTTGTCGTCCGGGGCCCTCCGCTCGCAAAGCCGGGATCGGTCCCCATAGCGCCGGTCACGGACGCGAGCGCCGACTTGAAGTAGGTCAGCATCGCCTTCTCCATCCAGTACGGGTCGGAGCGCCAGATCTCGTCGAAGTGTCCGAGCCGCGACATCATCATCGTGTAAGCGAGTTTCATCTTCGCCGTTTTGGCGGCGTAGGCGAACGCCGACCGCGCCACGTCGGTCTCGTCGGCGAGGGTCCAAATAACCAGGGTTGGAATCGTCACCGCGTCGAGCTGGCTGACGCCGTTGAGCATCGCGTAGAACTCGTCCAGAACGTGAACGGGGTCGTTGGAAAAGTTGTCGAGACCCGTGCCGTTGATGATCTCGGAGTAGTACTTCGCGGCAGAGGCGCGGTCGCACTCGAAGGTCCGGCTCGAGAAATCGTACTGGAAGGTGTTGTGGTCGGCCACCGGGCTGATTGCGACGATCGCGTCCAGGAGATCTCCGCGGAAGTCCACGCCGGTCGACCCCATGATCGCCGCGGCGCGGATCGCGGCCAGCCCGCCGTGACTGCCCCCGAGCAGGGCAATCTTCGGCGCGCCATAAGTGTCGCGGACGTACTTCGCGGCGGCGAGCAGGTCGCCGGCCTCGAAGGCGCTGCGGCTGGATGGGAGGCTGTTCGCTGTGTAGCCGGGTTCGCGGAAATTGGCTGGGAGCGTCTCGCAGAATCTCGCCCGCATTGTGTCCCCGACACGGTTCGGCACGCTCAGCGCACCGTTCACATCGTAATCGCCGTCGCTGTCGGCATCCGTCGTTTGGTAGCTGCATCGGCTCAGAAGCCCATCGCGCTTATCGACGGCAAGCACGTTCCAGCCATTGGCATAGAGAACATTGGCGAGATGGAGGAACATCGCGTTCAGCGCGATCGATCCTTGGCCCGCGCCTCCATGCGTCAGGATGACCCACGGCCAGCCGGCGGGGGGCGTACCGTGCGGCTGAGTGCGGACATAGCCCACGATGGTGATGTCGTCGTGGTTCGACGGGTTCGTCGCTTTGAAGGTCCGGCCGTTGGCGGGCGCCGGAATCTCGACGCGCGTGAAGGCCGACAGAAAGGCTTCGCGGGTATCGAACTCCGAGATACCCGTCACGTCGCCGGTGTCGGTGGCGATCGGGCGCGGGTTGTAAGGGATCGCCGCGATCGACTGGATGATGCTGTCAAATTCCGCCGGCGTCAGCGCCGCGGCGGGTCGAGCCAGTGCGGCGACCACCGGCAGCAGGATGAACATTGCGATCAGAGTGCGTCTTGTTGTCATATATCCTCCTTTCCGGTTCTGAGTTATCTTTCAAATCCAAGAATCATCATCGCGTCATTGACGCTAACAAGTAATCACTTAAACCCTAGCCTATAATATTATGTAAACGCAAAATGTCTAGCGGCATTTGGAGCCAACTGTCCCTAAATAACGGATAGGAAAACGAATTTAGATCGCCGAAGGCGAATAACGAAGCATTTGAGGTCAATTTTTCGCGCCAGATGCAATCCCTCATTGTTCGTATCGCGCAACTTCGTTTCGGCGACTTTTACGAAATGCAAGGACTCGCCGAAGCAAAAAAAATTCTGGTCGCCTCTATGATTACCCCAGGCGGGAAAGGCGATCAGCAAGAGCGCGATCGAGGCGCCAAGCATCCGTGCGCGGAGGTTCATAGGAAACCATTCAAGTAGCTGCTCCCCCGATTATGGAGCCGAATGCTTACTCTGACTCCATTTTTTGCTCGCTGATCCACATGGCGATCTGTTCCCGGTGCGATCGGAGGTACGCCCAGGCATTGGCAAGATCCTCGGCACTGCGATTGAGGGCGCCGCCGCCTGCTCGAACCCTCAATGCAGATTCAACCGCAGCGCCGCCGCAACAATGGGTTTGGCCCAATCGGGTGCGTGGCGTAATTCCGGCACATTGAGAATTTTTCCATGTTCCATGCGCAGCACCAACACTGGTTTTGGTGTCATGCCCTTGGCTGGGTCGGCCTCGGCGCTGTTGTCATAGACGCGCAGTGCGGCCAGATGCGGCAGAAGATGGATCAAGTTGAGGCGGCTATGCTGGTACCGTCTTCGGATGTCGGCCTCGGGAATATCGTGCCCGCCCTTCATGACCCGTGCCTTGACACGCGCAATGTGCAGTTCCGGACTGGACAGGCCTGCGTACCAGACAAATACCTCGACGCCCTTCTGCGCCGCAGCCCGCAGCAGCCGCGGCATGGTGTTCGCGCCAAGCGTGGTCTCGTAGGCGAAATCGAGCCCATCGGCCACAGCCCGCTCCAGCAGGCGCTTGCCCTGTTGCCAGGCCTGAGCGTTTGCCTCGGCCTGGGGCAACACCGGATTGGCAGCCATCAAGGAACGCGCCGCTTCATCGGGATTGAAATAGTCGGCGCCAAAAGCGCGGAAAGCCGCGCCGCCCACGCTGCTCTTGCCGGCACCGTTGACGCCGGCCAGCACGTAGATACGCGGCAACAGTGGCGCCGCCCTCAGTGTCCGGCCCAAGCCGCTACTTGCGCGCTGCTTTCACGGCGGCACGGCCGAGCACCCGCGGTGAAGCCTTGAAGGCGCTGTCCATGCCCTTTTTTGACTTTGTGGTCTGCATGCGCGCAAGCAGGCCGTCGAACTGCGCGCCCAGGGCGTCAAGGCTGCTCGCGCGCTGGTTAACCAGCGCATCGAACTCATCCACCGAGATCAGGATCGCTTTTGCCGAATCATGCTTGGTAATCGCGACGGGCCCGCCGCGCACGGCCAGATCGAGAACGCCCGCAAACGCGTTCTTGAGCCTGGTCGCGGGAACCGACTGAATATCAATCAACTCGCCAAATCTGTTGCGGAATGTCAGCGACCTCATGCCGGACCTCCCAAATTGCCATTTCGAACATTATAGGCGAATTGGCCATTAATTCCCAATCATCGGTCCGGAGCCCGGTATTCGCATTTGCGTGTCGGCTGCGCGAGCGAGCATTCCTTTTTTGGAATCAAAAACAAACGGGGATGTCCATCGGACGGACATCCCCGCTTTTTATTTTCCTTAAATTTGGTTTGGCGAATCCTGATCAGGCCTCCGGCCGATCCTGGCGGAACTTCTTGTCCATGTGGCCTTTGCCTTCGAGGTCGCCCTTTTCGAAAATCCAGGTATAGCCGCCCCTGGGGTTGGACAGGATCTCCCAGTCGTTGCCGTCCAGATCCACGAAATGGAAGCAGTAGGTGCCGTGCGTGGACCGGGGTTTGGTGACTTTCTTGATTCCCCATACCTCGGCCAACTGGGTGCACAGGCGGTGCGCCTCATCCACGTCCGCATCGGATTCGACATCGATGCCGTTGTGGTTGAGATGGTCCATGGGCGGGTAGCTGCGCGACTGCACCACCGCATAGATATGATTGCCGCCCAGGCGCAC
>MEQV01000102.1:0-933 GCA_001770355.1 Betaproteobacteria bacterium RIFCSPLOWO2_02_FULL_62_17 | reverse complement strand
TGGTCTTGACCACTTCGAGCCCGAGGAATTCCTCGTAGAACTTGCGCGTCTTTTCCAGATCGTGCGAGCCCAGCGTGCCGTGGGAAATGAATTTGGACTTGATTATCGATTTAAGCTTGACGGCCTGATCCATGCCCTTACTCCTCAGTTAGGGGTTGAGGGGCGCGCTTGACCGGCGCCCCGGTGCCTGAGCGCAATTATGCCAGCCGCGCGCGTTGCGCGCCGATGCCTGATGGCACAATAGCGGGCCCCCGATACCGGAAAACGCGCAATGAACCTGCAGGACTGGACAGGCCGGAGCGAAACGATCGAAGACCAGGTGAGCGCGGTGCCTTTCGCGGCGCTCTCGGCCACGCTTGACCGCGATCCGGCGCGTCCCGCACCGGGCACCGAACTGCCGCCGCTGTGGCATTGGCTGTATTTCCTGCCTATGCCCCGGCAATCCGAAATCGGCCCGGATGGCCACGCCAGGCGCGGCGGATTCCTGCCGCCGGTGCCATTGCCGCGGCGCATGTGGGCGGGCAGCCAGTTCCGCTTTCTTAGCCCCTTGCGTGTCGGTGATTCACTGCGCCGCGTATCAACCATCGAGAATGTCAGCGAGAAAACCGGCAGGACCGGCGCGCTGGTGTTCGTGAAGGTGCGCCATGAGATTCACGCCAACGGCGCCGCGTCGCCTTCCCTTATCGAGCACCACGACATCGTCTATCGCGAGGCCGCCAGACCCGGCGACCCGGTGCCGCCGCCCGCGGTGAATCCTTCCCCCGCCCCGGCATCCGCAGCTTGGGAAAACAAGTGGGTGCCCGACGACGTGCTGCTGTTCCGCTATTCGGCGCTGACCTTCAACGGCCACCGCATTCATTACGACCGGCGCTACGTGACCGAGGTCGAAGGCTATCCGGGCCTGATCGTGCACGGACCTTTGATCGCCACCCT
>MEQV01000101.1 GCA_001770355.1 Betaproteobacteria bacterium RIFCSPLOWO2_02_FULL_62_17 | reverse complement strand
GCGCGTCCAGACACCCTGCGGCCCGCGAAAATCCGGAATCCCCGAATCGGTGGAAATGCCCGCGCCGGTGAGCACCACCACGCGGCTCGCGGCGTCTATCCATGCGCGTACCTCGTCGATCACCTGTCCCGATGCGCTCATGCCTTGAGCTGTTACTCGACCGGTATGCCCGCATCCTTTACCAGCTTTGCCGCGCGCGGCAAGTCGCGTTTCACGGTTTCACCCAGCTCCTCGGGTGTGCTGAGCGTCATGATGAAGCCAAGCTGGTCGAAGCGCTCCTTCATATCGGGCGCCGTGGATGCCTTGTGAATTTCCGCGTTGAGGCGCTGCACGATGGGTCGCGGCAGGTTGCCGGGACCGAAGAAGCCATTCCAGCCCGGCGGCGGCTCGTAGCCGGGCACGCCCTCGCCGATGGTCGGAATATCGGGCGTGCGGCCATAGCGCTTGACGTTGTTGATCGCGATGATGCGAAGTTTACCCGCGGTATGGTGCTGGTACATGGTGCCGAAAATACCGAAGCCGCTCTCCAGCCGGCCGGCGATGATTTCCGTGGCCACCAGATTCGGATCCTTGAATGGCACGTGGGTAAGCTTGATGTGGGCCACCAGCTGCAGAACCTCCGCGGACAGGTGATGCGTCGTTCCCACGCCCGAGGTACCGTAGAAAAGTTTTCCGCCCTTTGCCTGCTCGAGGAAATCACGCATGTTCCTCAGCGGAGAATTGGGCGGCACCGCCAGCACCAGCACCGCGTCGCTCAGCCGCGAAATCGGCGTGAAGTCCTTAACCGGGTCGTAGGGGGTGTTCCTGGATAGCACCAGCCGGTAGACCTGCGAATTGGTGGCGGCGTACAGGAAGGTGTATCCATCGGGCGGCGCCTTCGCCACCATGTTGGCGCCCACCACGCCGGCCGCGGCCGGCTGCGGATCGATGATGACCGGCTGGCCAATCGATTCGGTCATTTTCTGGCCGATGAAACGAGCGAGCGTTTCACCGCCTCCGCCGAGCGCCAGCACCATGCGCACCGGCTTGGCCGGATAGTTCTGGGCAAGCGCCTGCAAGGGCGCCGCGAAGCACGCCACCGTCAACACTGCGCGGACAAAGGTTCGCATAAAGCCTCCATGTGAATTTCACTCATCGGATAGCGCACATGATACCGGTTCCACTTGTGCAGATGTGACTGGTGCCAGCGCCAGGACGCCCGGGTCCAGGTGTTCACCCGCGAACTTTTCCCGCCGGCCGGAGACCGCCGTCGCATAAATCTTGCGCCGGCTGTGGGAAGCAGCGCGGCAAGCTTTTGGCCGCGCGGTCGTATTTGTGTTTTACTTGTGCAGAAAAAATTTCTGGGGGACTGAAAGCATGCTGCTCACCGGCAAACAGAAACTCGAGCGCCTGCGCGACGGGCGCACTGTCTATGTCGGCGCCGAAAAGGTGACCGACGTCACCGCGCACCCGGCATTCAAACGCGGCGCACAGACCATCGCCGAGCTCTATGACTTGAAGGCCGATCCGGCCAAGCGCGACCTGTTTTCCTTCGAGGAGGACGGTGAGCGCTGCAGTCTTTACTGGTTGCGCTGCCGCAACCGCGACGATCTCACGCGGCGTATGCACGCCATCAAGGCAATCGCGGAATCCACCTACGGCCTCATCGGCCGCTCGCCCGATCACGTCGCCGGCCTGGTGACCGGCATGGCCACCCGCCATTCGGTGCTGAACGATCTGCATCCTGGTTTTGGCGACAATCTGCTGAACTACTACCACCACGCGCGCAACAACGACCTGTACCTGTGCTTTGCGGTGGTGCCGCCCACGGGTCTGCGCAGCACCGAGCTGTTTCCCGGCCAGGAACGCGAAGATCCGAGCCTGCAGGTGGTTGACGAAGACGCGGAGGGAGTGATCCTCTCCGGCATGAAGATGCTGGCCACGGGCGCGGTGTATGCGGATGAAATCTGGGTCGGCAACCTCACGCCCATTGACGACAAGTACAAGCGTGAAAGCATCACCTGTGCCTTGCCGGTGAACTCTCCGGGCGTGACGCTGTGGTCGCGCGAACCTTATGCCCGCGGCGTTCGGCACGAAGAGGACTATCCACTCTCCTGGCGCTTCGACGAATCGGACTGCGTGCTGGTGTGCGAGCGGGTGAAAGTGCCCTGGGAGCGCGTATTCCTGCACAACAACGGCGCCTGGTCGCGGCGCATCTATACCGAGACCGCCTCCAACTGTTATGCCAACCACCAATCCAACGTGCGTTTCTGGGCAAAGATGGGCCTCGTCGCCGGCCTGGCGAGCCGCATCTGCGAGGCAAACGGCGTGGCGAAAATTCCCGCGGTGCGCGAAATGCTCGGGCGCTTCGCCGCGCTCGAGGCCACTATCGGCGGCATGGTGTGCGGCCAGATCGAAGGATGGGAATCGTGGCCGGAGGGTTTTGCCACGCCCAATCGCCGCTTCATGTACGCGGCGCTCAACTGGTGCCAGGAGAACCATACGGAAATTATCGATCTGCTGCGCACGCTGCTGGGCGGCATTCCGCTGCAGATGCCGGCCTCGGTCGATGTGATCGAGGACGCGGCACTGCGCAACCGGTTCGAACGCTGGTGGGCGACGCCCTCGATCCAGGCGCTGGACCGCATGAAGCTCTACAAGCTCGCCTGGGACCTTACCGGCTCGGAATTCGCCGGCCGCCACATGCTTTACGAGAAGTTCTACGCGGGGAATTCCATCGTGGTGCGCAATCAGAACGACCGCGAAGCGCCGTGGGAAAAGTTCCACGGCATCGTCGACAGGCTGCTGGCGCATTCCAGCACCGGCAAATAGCTTCTCAAGCCGCGGTCCACAGCACTTCGCAGCCGCTCTCACCCACCAACACCATCGCAGAAAGCATGGCGTGCTGTTTGCCATCGGTGGCGCCGGCGCATAGCGTGTACACCGCGCCGGCTTCAAGCACGGCATCCCCCTTGGCATCCAGGCGCGGCGCCTCTTCCAGCGCCATGCCGATACCATTACCGATACAGGCGCCAATCATCGGGTGCGGCTTATACGGCTTGATAGCCGCCGTTACCGCGCTGGCGAGATCGCCGGCTTTTGCGCCCGCCTTCGCCTGCGAGGTCAATGCACGCAGCGCCGCGCCGACGCGCTCGCGCACCGCATGCGGCTTGTTGGAACACAACACCGATCCCTCCACCCAGTAGCCAGCGTGCAATACGGCCATGCACACCTGCAGGGGATCGACCGCACGCTCGATGAGCGAAGAAAACGGCCGTAACGTCGCCCCGCCATCCAGGCTGAACAGGCTGCGCACATCCTGTGCGCCCATGGCATTGGCCGCGCGCTCGGCCTCCAGCACCGCCGCCGTGACCTGGGCGCCGGAGCGCTGGGCTTCGGCCAACACGCCCGCTGCCGCGGACAGAATTTCGCAACCGCGCCGGATCGCCGTGAGTTCCCTGGGGCGCTTGACCCGCATCAGCGAGTGTAGAGTATGGCTGGCCTCCAGCGGCGCGGCATTGTCCGGAAATGCCGCGAGTAATTGCTGATACTGCTGCGGCCGCATTGCCGCGGTCCCCAGCAATACCCCGCGCTTGGCGTTGCCAGGGTGATCGGCCACCCATTTGTCGACCGCCTTGGCCGGATCGGTCAGCAAATCGAGATTCTTGAAACAGGAGAGTCGCTCCGCCGAGGAAAAGCTGTTGCGGCTGCCGGGCAGGAGCAGCACCGGCTCGCCCTCGCGCGGCACGATGGCCATGGCGCTGCGAACCTTGGGCACGAAGTGAGTGAGGTAGGCGATTTCGGCGTGATGGCGGCTGTCGCCGTAGATCACCGCGAAGGAACCGGCAGATTCGGGAATGCGTGCCCAGAATGCGCGGATGCGCTCTTCGAATTCCGCGCGCGGCATGAGCTCGGGATCCCAGTCATAGGGTCCGACCAGCAGCAGGGAATGCATATTCAGCACGGCATCGGCTCCGGTTGTCGTTCGCGTTCTTCTTCGCTCTTGTTCTTCTAAAGAGCCACTTCGCCTAGAACCGCCTTGGTGCGCGACAGGGCCTCGCTGCCCGTCGCCGTGATCAACAGCGGTTCACCGCACATCATGTAACCGGTTTCAGGCAGGTATTGATTGGGGTGCAGCACGAATACCATGCCGGGTTCCAGGATGATGTCGTTGTCCGGACCGACGTCACCGGGCAGATCGCAGCCGAAGCCCAGGCCATGCCCGCGCCGGCGCAGGCGCAGATAAGGCGGGCGGCCGTACTCCGCGTAGCCGGCGCCATCGATCACCTCATCCACCGCATCACAGACTTTCGCCATGGGCACCCCCGGCTTTGCCGCCTTTTCGCCATTCTCATAGCCGTCGATGAGTATCTGGTAGCAGCGCTTCTGCTCAGGCGTAGCCCGGCCCATGACTATGGTGCGGCAGATCTGTGTCATCTGACCCTTGTAGATGGGAGAGAGTTCCGTCAACAGCAGATCGCCCGGCTCCATTTCGCGGCTGCTGCACGGTTGCACCGCCTTGTTGTGCGGGCCGGCATTGAGCATCAGGAAATTGTCCTCGGCACCGAGGGTTTTCATGTACCAGCGCAGATCCACCGCCAGGTCGTCTTCGCGCACGCCGGGGCGCGCGAGTTCCAACATGCGTGCGTAGCCTTTTTCGGCAATGAGGGTCGCATGCCGGGCATTGCCAACCTCCTCCTCGGTTTTCGCGCCGGCGTGGCGCACAATAATCTGATCGGCGGTCTTCGCCTTGTTTTCGAACAGCGCCGTTATGCGCTTTGCCTGCTCCCAGGGAAGCACGGAAAGGCCGGCAAGCCCGACGCGCGCCAGCGGCACGCGGCGGCGCGCAAGCTCGTCCTTCAGGGCCGCCAGCGTGTCCGCCACGCCGGTGACCTTCATATGCGGGGCGCATTCGGCCGCGCGCCCGGCCTCCCAGGCCGGCGCCACCAGCATGCCCGCCGAACCTTCGCGATCGACCATCGCGACGGCATCGCCCATGGAGCGGAATCCGCTCAGCATCATCAGGGCATTGACGCTGCCGCCGAAGTGAGTGCCATCGTGAAAACCGAGCAGTAGATCGATGCCTTCCTTGGACATGTCACCGCGAATCGCTTCGAAACGTTGCTGAAAATTCATTGACTCTCCCGATTTGAAAATGCAGCCGTCCCCTCCACGGATGCGCATGCCGACCCAAGCCAGCGCGAGTGTAATCCGGCGTGGAAAATCTGTCTGCGCCGCGCTCTTCGAGTCACGCCAGGCAGCGTGTATGCCGACCGGGCTCATGATGGCGACGATTCTCCTTCGACAGGCAAGCCCTGGCTAATGCCCGCCCCGCACGCATGACAGAACCGGGCTTCCGCCAAGTGTCCGGCCGCCCCGCACTGGGTGCAGGCGCGCGGCGCCGGTCCGCTCTCTGCGCCAAGCCCCATGCGTCGCGCCGTCATTTCCGCCGTCACGATCCCCGTCGGCACCGCCAGCGTGCCCCAGCCGAGCAGCATCATAAGGCTCGCAATCGCCCGTCCCAGATCCGTCTTTGGCGTGATGTCCCCGAAGCCCACCGTCGTCATGGTGGTGATTGCCCAGTACACCGAGATTGGAATGCTCGTGAAGCCGTTGTCCGGCCCCTCCACCACATAAATCAGCGTGCCCATCAGCACCACGATCATGAACACTGTCCCGATGAACACGACGATGCGCCGCCGGCTCGCCCACAGCGCCTCGCCAAGAATCCCGTATTCGGTCATGTAGGCGGTGACCTTGAGGATGCGGAACACCCGCAGCATGCGCAGCAGGCGAATGTCGATTAAGGAATGAAGTTCGGGAAAGAAGAATGCCAGGTACGTGGGTGCCACCGACAACAGATCCACAAGGCCGAAGAAGCTCAGTGCATAGCGCGCGGGCCGTTGCACGCAGGCGAGGCGCGCCAGGTACTCCGCGGTAAAGAGCAACGTGAAGCCCCACTCCAGCACATGGAACAGTTGCCCGTGGCGCGTGGTGATTGATTCCACGCTGTCCAGCATCACCACCACCACGCTCACCAGGATGGCCGCAAGCAGCGCCACATCGAAGTTGCGGCCGGCACGCGTGTCAGACTCGAAGATCACGGTAAAAGCCTTGCGCTGCCATCCGGCGGGCGGCATGCCGAAGCGGCGCGCCTCCCAGCTTGGCGTGGAAGAATCGGCGGGTGTCGGGGAGGCGGTCGTGTTCATGGACTTGAATTCTGGCTACGGAAGGTGGGCGGCGATCAGAAATCCGCCGGATTTTTGGGCGGCCCTTCCACGGTCGCGCACTCCTCGAATATGCGTGCGGTGCAGGTGGCGCAGATGGAACGGTCCAGGCGCTGGAACACGCGATTGAAGGCTTCGCGCTTGCCGCGGTACATATGGTCGCGGCCGAATTCATCCAGGTAGCCGGTATCCTGGAACATTTTGATCACGGGTTTGCGCAGGCTGTAGAAGTACAGATCGCCGCCCTCCGCGCGGCGCTTGCGCGCTTCGCGTTGCAGCAGATCCGCGCCGGCGAGGTCGACGGTGTTGATGCTTTTCGACATCAACAACAGGTGTTTCTGCCCCGGTTGGCGCTTGCGGATTTCGTCGAAATGGTCTTCGACGTGCTCGATGGCGCCAAAGTAGAGCGAACCCTCGATGCGAAGAATCTTCATCTGCGGACATTCGGAAAAACCAGGCTCGACTTCCAGCATGTTGCGCTCTGGGACGCGCGGATCGGGTATCAGGCTGCGCAACTCCGGATGCGAGGAGCGGTTGAGATAGACAAGCAGCGAGAACACCACGCCCGCCAGGATCGCGATCTCGAGGCTCAGGAGCAGCGTTGCGCCCAGCGTTATGAAAAGCACCGCTGTTTCGCTTCGATCGGTGGCGATGATATGGCGCATATGCACGAAATCGAACAGCCCCCAGGCCACCAGGAACAGCAGTCCCGCGACGGCGGCCATGGGGATGGCGCTTGCGAGCGGCGCGAAATACAGCACGATGATGGCCAGCATGACCGATGCGAACGCGGCCGCCAG
>MEQV01000100.1:7514-7760 GCA_001770355.1 Betaproteobacteria bacterium RIFCSPLOWO2_02_FULL_62_17 | reverse complement strand
CGCGATGGAAAGCAGCAAATAGCCGCGGCGCCCGAGCTTGTCATTCAGGTAGCCGGTGAGCGGCAGCACGATGGACATCGCCACCATGTAGGAGGTGAGCACCCAGCTGATGGTGTCGTTGGTCGCACCCAGTTCGCCCGACATCACCGGCACGCTGACGTTCACGATGGTGCTCGATAACATCATCATCACGGTCGGGGCCATTACCGCGATGATGAGCAGCCAGCGGTCGGCCTGCGCGCCCAG
>MEQV01000100.1:831-7486 GCA_001770355.1 Betaproteobacteria bacterium RIFCSPLOWO2_02_FULL_62_17 | reverse complement strand
AGGGGCGAGGTTAGGGCCATGGCCTCAGTCCAGCCCTCAATCCAGTCTAATTGTCACGGTGGCAGTGGCGCCCACGCGCGGCATGAACAGCGGATCGTAATTGTCAAAGCGCACCTTGACCGGTATGCGCTGCGTCACCTTCACCCAGTTGCCGGTGGCGTTCTGCGGCGGCAACAGCGAAAAGGCGGTGCCGGTGCCCCCGCCTATGCTTTCGACGTGCCCGGCGAACAGGTGCCCCGGATACATATCGACATGAATCTCCACCGGCATGCCCGGATGCACGCCCGCCAGTTCGGTTTCCTTGAAATTGGCGTCGATCCAGAAACTCCTGTCGGCGATGATGGCGAACAGGGCTTGGCCGGGATTCACCGAAGTTCCCGCGGTGAGCGACCGGTTGACCACCCATCCGGATTGCGGCGCCGAGACGCGCGTGCGGTCAAGGTCGAGCTGGGCCTGCGCGAGGCTCGCCTGCGCCGAGGCCACTGCCGGTGACTGCGAGTTCGCCGGTGCGATCATGACGCGTGCTTTTTCAATGCGGGCCCGCGCCTGCTCGACGGCAGCGCGGCCGCTGGTCACCTTGGATGCCGCATCGTCAACCGCCTGGCGCGACAAAAAACCCTTGGCGACGAGATTCTCCGCGCGCGCCTTGGAAACTTCCGCGTTGTCCAATTCCGCGCTGTGGCGCGCGAGTTCAGCCTCCAGCGCGCGCACTTCGGCGCTGTCCTGCGTCGAGCCTTGTCTTGCCAGCGCCACTTGGGCGCGCGCTTTCTCCACGGCCACGCGATAGGGAGCGGGATCGACGTCGAACAGCGCGTCGCCTTTTTTTACGAACTGGTTGTCCTTGACGTGCATCGCGATTACACGGCCTGCCACCAGCCCGGAAATCTGCGCCACTTCGGCGTTCACATAGGCGTTATCGGTGCTGCGAACATGCGTGGAGCGTTCCCAGTAAAAATAGCCGCCAGCGCCCAGTGCGGCGAGCAGCAGCAGGAAGAAAATTCTGTTGACCATTTATGCGCGGTTGCCTGCTCTGTGCCTGCGCGTTGTTTATTTCACGCGAAGAACGCGAACATGCGCGCTTCGATGCTTTCGCGCGGCGGCGCATCCGCCGGCGTGGTCGGATCTTCGAACGAGGTGTGCGGCGTGAAGCGGGCGCGGCCGTCCATCGCGGAGTCATACACCTTGAATACAATGGCTTCTTCCGGCGTCATGGCCGGAAACTGATACCACTGATGCGCTGCGTTGTAGCGCAGCCGGTAGGTTTCGCCGACGCGATGCGGGTAGCGGCGCTCCGAGACGATCATGTCAGCGGGGGCGACGCTGCGCGCATCGGCAATCGCCAGCGGATTGCGTACGATGGTTTTCAGCGGGCGCCACACCTGGATGATGGCGAAACGCCTTGCCAGAAGCGCGTCGGCTTCCTCTGGCAGGAGTTCCCGGACGCGCCGCGGCGCGGAGGCATCGGTGTAATCGTTATGCACGTAGAACACGGGTTCGCGCAGCAGCCTGGCCTCGCGCACCGCCTGATCGCCATGGCGTATGGTGTGGTCGAACATCACCGCGCGCGCGGCACCGGAAATCGCGCACACCAGGCGTTCCATTTCGGGGCAGTACAGCGATTTCACTTCCTCGGGGTTGAGAACGTTTTTCATCATGGTGACATGGCGCGTCAGGCAGAAGCCGTGCGTGTCCAGGGCGAGCCCTGCCGCGATCGGCCGGGCATTGCGAATGCGCATCACCTGCTTGTCGGCCGTTCCCGTCGAACGGCTGTAAATATGGCCGGGGCCGAATGTTTCGTTGACCGGCTTCACGCCATCGTCGATAGCGTAGTTCAGCTGTGCCGTGATGCTGTCTTCGGCGCTGATTTCGGCTGTTGCTGTATTCATGAATGGTCCCCTCAAAACTTCTCGGCCCAGGGCCTGAGATCAATCTCCCAGCTCCAGGCGCTGCGCTGCTGCCGGTGCACGTGAAGGTAGGACTTGGCGATTTCGTCGGGCTGCAGCAGGCCGTCGGGCCCGCGTTGCGCGCCGCGCTCGTCGCTCTCCGAGGAACGGATGCCGCCGTCAATGACAAAGTGGGCGACGTGAATTCCCTGCGGCCCCAGCTCCCGCGCCATGCTCTGCGCCAGGCCGCGCAGCGCGAACTTGCCCATCGCAAACGCGGCGGAATTGGCAAATCCCTTGATGCTGGCGGAGGCGCCGGTGAAGAAGATGCTGCCGCTGCCGCGCGCGAGCATGCGTTTGGCGGCGGCCTGGCCGACCAGGAATCCCGCAAAGGCTGTGCCGCGCAGCGTGCGCTCCACCTCGGCCGGATCGAGGCCGGTGAGCGGGCCGCGGGTGCGGTAGCCGGCGTTATAGACCACCAGATTCGGGATACCGCTTTGCGCTTCGACCGCGGCGAACATTCGTTCCACGTCGCCCGGTATCGATGCGTCGGCGGCGATGGCGAGGGCGCCCGTCTCCTGAACCAGAGCGGCGAGCTTGTCCGTGTTGCGCGCCGCGAGCGCCACATGCATGCCTTCGCGGGCGGAAAGGCGCGCCAGCGAGGCCGACAAGCCGCTGCCGGCGCCAACGATCAGGACGGTGTGGGTGTCGGTCATGGTTCTACGCGAAGTTTATATCAAAGTAAAATAGAAATATGCAAGTGCTGTCTTCCTATAGGCCTGCGATTCTGTATTGAAAGTCACTAGCCGATGCCACCTTTCAGGCTTCAATCAGTCGTCAGTACTCTTGCGCCAGGTCGCCACTGTAAGGCGTTCGACGGCCGCATAGTACCGAGTTCGTGACGTTTCCGGCGTGTCGTTTTGTTTTAGCAGGTCATAGATCTGTTCGGCGACGAGCGAGCCGATGGCGTGAACAGCGTCGTGCCTCGTGAGCCCCTCTTTCATCAGGCGGCCGAGCGCGCGGACCACAGGCTTGTCATCGTCAGCGAGCTGATTCTCGACAACCACGTGCATCGAGGCGTGGAGTTTTCGCGCACCTTTGGGCATTGAAATTCGCGCATCCCGGTGATATGCCTCGACGAGCAAGATTCTTTCTTCCTCATCAAGATCGAGCCAATCCTCGGCAACCGGTGCAAATTCAGGATCGTAACGTTCCATCACCGGGCGCGTATCTGTGACGACTAACGTCCCGCATCACCGGCGCGCGCTGCTTTTTGCGCGCGTCCGTGCGGATGCGGCGGTTAGGCCTCGCAAGTATTCGGGCATTTCCTGGCGCAACACTTGTCGCAACAGCTTTTCGGTTACCGGCTGGTCGGTTTCGGAAAGGTACTTTCGCAATGCGTCGTTCATCATGGTTTGATACCCCGTCCCCGCTTTTTCGGCGCGCGCCCGAAATTGATCGAGGACTGCGTCGTCAATAAAAATAGAGATGCGCGTCTTGCCCTTCTGTGGGATCACCGCGCCACGCTTGCCTTTGGAAAAATCGTATTCAGTTCTCATAGTGTTTTCGTTCCTTTCGCGTCGGACGACGCGCCGAGATCGGGCGGTACTCGCCGTTGCGCTCTGTCCAAACCAGTACAAGTAATTGACCTGCGCTTCCCAGCCCGACGGTTATAAAGCGTTGCTCGCCTTCGGCATCCGGGTCTTCGACAGTGACCGCCAGTGGATCCTCAAGCACACCTTCCGCATCGGAAAACGAAACGCCATGCTTCTTGAGATTTGCTGCAGCTTTCGCCGGATCATGCTTGAATCCCATGGTGCTATGATATATACGTTATATGCATAGTGCAACCCGCGCTCTTAGGAGGTCATCCCCCAAGTTTATTTTACTTCAGCGCCGGAATTACTCGGCCGCCGCCACCGCGACCGAGGTTTTTTCCCCGCGTTCGAACACGACGTGAGCGCGCCCGAGGATGAGGCTATCGATCTTTCCGATGGCCTTCGTATCCTTGTTCGAGTAGGGCAGCGCAGACAGCAAATAGCGCAGTACGCTGAGCCGCGCGCGCTTCTTGCAGTCGCTTTTGACCACCGTCCACGGCGAATCCGCAGTGTCGGTTTCAAAAAACATCTCCTCCTTGGCGCGGGTATAGTCGTTCCACTTGTCGAGCGAAGCCTTGTCTATGGGGCTCAGCTTCCATTGCTTGAGCGGATGATTCTCGCGTTCCTTGAAGCGGCGTTGCTGCTCCTTGCGGCTCACCGAGAACCAAAACTTGAACAGATGCAAGCCGCTTCTGACGAGATGACGCTCAAAATCCGGCGTCTGGCGCATGAACTCCTGATACTGCGCATCGCTGCAAAAGCCCATCACCCGTTCGACACCCGCACGGTTGTACCAGGAGCGGTCGAACAACACGATCTCGCCTGCGGTTGGCAGATGCTCCACGTAGCGCTGGAAGTACCACTGCCCCTGCTCGGTCGGCGTCGGTTTTTCCAGCGCCACGACGCGCGCGCCGCGCGGGTTGAGGTGTTCCATCACGCGTTTGATGGTGCCACCCTTGCCGGCCGCGTCGCGTCCCTCGAAAATGATCACCACGCGCTGCCCGGCCGCCTTGACCCAAGCCTGCAGTTTCAGCAACTCGACCTGCAGCCGGTATTTCTGCTGCTCGTAATTGCGGCGCAGCATGAGGTTTTTATAGGGGTACCCGCCGTCGCGCCAGTCGTCGGACAGTTCTTCATCAGGGTTGCCCAGGGCGACTATTGCGCGGGCTTTGTCCGCGCCCAGCAGGCGGTGTTTAATCGCCGTCAGATCGTCGCTTGAGGCGCCTTCGAGCAAGGCGCGCAGGGCCTTTGCCTTGTCTTGACCGCTCTGCTTGCTGTCGAGGATCGACTGCACGCCGGCCAGATGCGCGCCCTCGGCGGCTTTCGCCGCCTCCCGTGCCGTGAAAGCTTCCAGTGCTTCGGGCTGCAAGCGCGGTGCGGTGTCGCCCTGTGCCACGCGGCGCACGCCGCGCGGTTTGGCCGCTGTTTTGGTGACTGGCGTATTCGGGGTTTTCAGGCCCTTCGCAGTTTTCGCGGGCTTGACAGGGTCAACGCCTGCCGCTTGGATGGCAGCGCTGGGAGACTTCGAACGACTTGCGTAGCTGGCGGCCAAGCGTCCTCCTGAGGTGGTTGCGTGGTCGCTAAAGTCTGCTCTTTCAATTAGAAGGTCATTTTGATCTGAGTCAATGCGGCTCGGGAGGTCAAATTGGCGCTGGTCGCGCGCGGCGCGGCGCGATTGCCGCGGCGAGCTTTGCCGCGCCGTCGATCAGTGGCTTGATCGAATCAAGTTCCTGCAGCGAGGCGATGTCGCGACGCAGGATTTCGGCGGCCTGCTTGCCGAGCACCGGCGCGGCCAGCAGCCGGAATTTTCTGCTTACCGCCTCGCGCTTGAGCGCCTGGTCGCGCGAAGGTTTGCGGGCATCACTCCTCACGCTGATGCGGCTGCCATCGGTGAGTTCGATGTTGGCAAGCGACGCGCTTTTGAGCTCCTCGCGGCCGTTGACCGTGATGCGCTCGCGCAGCGCCGCCAGGTCGGGGCGCGCGGCGAGCGCGGCGGTATAGGCGTTGATATCGGTGGTGTCCTCGCCAAGCAGGGCCATCGCAGCCACCGCGCGCAGGCTGAATTTGGCCTGCAGCCCGGTAACCGGGACCTGGATGTTGCACACGCGCAGGTGCAGCACCGGCACATCGATGTCGATGTGGCGGATCAGATCCGCGCTCACGGCGTGTTCGCGCTTGGCTTGCAGGATGTTGTCAATGGTGTCATGGGTAAGGCCGCAGGCTGCATGCGATTTGAAAGTGGTATCGAGGATCAGGTAGCGCCCATCGGCCGAGCGCATCAGCTCTTCGCCCACCGAATCCGAATGCGTGGAAAGAAACCCTTCGGAGGCTTCGATGGCATTGGGGCGGCCGTTGAAGCCGTGCGCGGCGAGGCTCGCCGAGAGCACGCCGTTCATCGCCGCTTTTCCTGAATGAAAGGGCTTGGACATGGTGCCGCCGGAGTTGTGCAGTCCGGAGGCTTGCGTCGCAACCACGCCCAGCGCGTGCGGCCAGCGTTCGGCGGGAAGGTCGCGCAGCCACGCCGCCGCCGCTGCGGCGCCAAACGGGGCAATGTTTCCGGTGGGGTGAAAGCCGGGTTTGAGGCCTTTTTGCACCAGCAAGCCCACACGGCACTCGGCTTCCACGCCGGCAATCACGCCGCGCAGAAACTGCAGGCCGGTCAATTTGCGCGATTCCGCCATCGCCAGCGCCGTGGCCACGACAGCAGGTGTCGAATGTCCGCGCATGTTCGGGTTCGAATCGGCGAAATCGAGTGAGTCCGAGGCCGAACCGTTGATGAGCGCAGCGAACGCCGCCGAGGTGCGCTCTCCATGCCAGATGACGCTCGCCTGGGCGCTGCCGCCCTGTTCGCGCGCGGCGGCGATGAGGCTGTGCACCAGCGCGTCATCCGCGCCGGCAATGGTCACGCCCATCCAGTCCATGACGCTGTTGCGCGCGGCCTCCAGCGCATCCTCTGGCAGTTCCGCCCCGGCGAGATGGCGAACTTCATCGATCAGGTGTCCGGTAATTCCCGCTGTATTCATGGCCGTTGTGTCTTCGCAATCGAAGCGTTGCACCGTAGCATCGCGGCGGCGGGCGCGTCAATGCTTCGCAAGACCAGAACCGCTACACTGACTTGTCCCGGGCTGATCTCAACAGAAACCGGTGACGTACCACGGTTTTCCAATCTCAATA
>MEQV01000100.1:0-813 GCA_001770355.1 Betaproteobacteria bacterium RIFCSPLOWO2_02_FULL_62_17 | reverse complement strand
TTCCAATCTCAATAAAAAAGCGGTTCCTGTTGCATAGTCTCGGCCGATTCCGCGGTAGTCGGCCTGCCTGACTTGCCTTGGCGCGCCCTGCGACCGGTCAACCTTTCGATCGCTTCAACAAATCGCTCCGCCCCGAGCGCGTAGCCTGAATTGGTGGACTTGCGAATCTCGGCGAGGTCGATGTCATCCAACTCAGTGCGAAAAAGGTCCCGATACGCAATCTGCCGGGCTGGCGCATCGGCGCCAAGTTGCAGGTACTCCGCGTGTGGCGTGAGTAGCAAATTTGTCCGGCCTTTTGCGTTGGCGGCAAAACTTGACCAGCGGTAATCGTCTGGAGTCGCGACCATTCGCGCGCGAACCGGGTTCAGCTCAATATATTGATGGCAGCGCAGCAGATAAGCCTCGGTTTGGACCAGGCTGGAGCGGAATCTTCCCTCCCAAAGTGAGCCGCTGCGCCGGTAGGTGCGATTGATGTACTGCACGTATCGTTGCCCCAGGTGCCTCATCATTAGCGAAGCGCCATTGGCGTCTGCGGGGGTGAGCAGAAGGTGCACATGGTTCGTCATGAGTACGTACGCGTGGATGGCGCAGCGGAAGCGTTCGGCCGGCAATCCCAAATGGTGAAGATAGTAGAGGTAGTCCCCTTCGGCAAAGAAGCAGGCGCAGCGATTATTGCCACGCTGGATAAGGTGCAGCGGGACGCCGGCAATGCGCACACGGGCACGACGAGGCATGGTTAGCGGTAAATATCCGTGAAATCCATCCGGTATGTAACGTATGAGCGCCTGAGCGGCTGACAAAACCGTGGTACGT
>MEQV01000099.1:7147-8337 GCA_001770355.1 Betaproteobacteria bacterium RIFCSPLOWO2_02_FULL_62_17 | reverse complement strand
TACACACCGCGGCCGTCCAGGCTTACGCCATATTTATCGGTATTCAAGGGTTTCTGCTGCACGCGCGCATCCATGCCCACGGTCACCGGCAATCCGGAATTGCTCGGGGCCCACGTGACGCCGCCGTCGATGCTTTTGAATACCCCGCCATCCTGGGTGCCGACTATGGCGGTGTTGGTCAGGCCGTGCGCAAAGCGCACGCTGATCGGGATGCTGGTCAGGCCGGTGCCGGACTTCACCCAGGTGGTTCCACCGTCGGTGCTGCGGTATATCGTGTCGACCGCGGCAAGTACCGTCAACGGGTTGCCTGGGTCGGTACTCGAGGAATGCGCGTAACCGGGTGCCTGCGTAGTGAGCAGCGGTGCCCAGTTAATACCGCTGTCGGCGCTCTTGTAGATGCCGGCGAAAGTCAGCGCGTAGAAGTTTGCCGCAGTATTGGGGTCGGCCTGGATGACGCGTGCCGGCGGCAGTTGCGTCGCGCTGTTGCCCAGGGCACTCCAGCTTGCGCCGCGGTCGAGGCTGACAAAAACACCGTGGCCGGCCAATGTAATGTATGCAAGCTGTGGTGTACCGGGCGTCGTGCTGATACCGCCCAGCGCCGCCACGTTCGGCGGGGTGACCGGCAGGCCGGTATTGCTGTTGCTCCAGGTCGAACCGCCATCGGTGCTGCGCCAAACGCCGCTGCCTTCGACCAGCGCGAGGTACGCCGTATTGGTCGCACCCGAAATGGCCGCAAAGTCGTACACCACCAGTCCGTTCGGTCCGGCCAGCGCGCTTGCCCCGCTGCCGTTGATGGGCAGCCAGGTCGAACCTCCGTCATTGCTCTGGTACACGCCGTTTCCAAAGGTGGTCGCGCGGATGAACTGGCCGGCGGGGTTGTTGCCCGCCGAATTGATTTGAAAATTGTTCACAGCCACGCTGGCGGGCATGCCGGTAGAGAGAAGACTCCAGTTCACCCCGCCATCGACGCTGCGGTAGACGCCGCTGTTGACCTCGCACTGTGTCGCGGCATAAACATGGTTCGCCGCCGCGGTGTAGCCCGTGCCGCTGTAAAATGCGCCGCCCGCCGGCACGAAACGCAGGTTGCGCACGAAGCCGCATTGCAGGCCGGTGTTGCTCGCCGCCCAGTTTGCGGCGCCGTCGATCGTGCGGAACACACCGCCGCCTTCGGTGGCAACCAGCAGCGTCTG
>MEQV01000099.1:6302-7094 GCA_001770355.1 Betaproteobacteria bacterium RIFCSPLOWO2_02_FULL_62_17 | reverse complement strand
GGCCGGTGTTCGCGAGCGCCCAGGTACTGCCGCCATCGAGGCTTTTCATCACGCCGGTGCCGTATACCGCCGCGTAAAGCGTCGTGTTGCCGCTGACCGCGACCAGCCCGCGTATCAGCCCGCCCTGGCCCGGCCCGCCGGACCCGCTCCAGCTTTCCACGGCACCCAGCGCCGGGGCGGCCAGCGCCATCGAAGCGAATGCGATGGTGCAAACCGCTCTGCGAACCAGAGCAAGCGGATGGGAAACAAAGTTATTGCTTTTGGCAATCATGAGGTACCTGCGAGGAAAAACGAAGGGACGCCAAGGCAGTCGCCCTGGCTCAGTAGGCAGCGGCGAGACCGCACAAAAAAACGGGGGATCGCCTGCGGTGACAGGCAATCGGGAGGGCGATGCAATCAACAGGGGCACCGATCCCTTGGCGAGAGGCGTTTTGTGTAAGACTCTTACTACTGCACTTCTCATGCAAATTACCGGTGGTGAAACTCACCCTCTTAAAACCCCCGCCCCAGTTCAAGAGCGTCCTCTCTCTTGTTCTTGCTATATTGATGTGGATCAAATAACAGGGATCTGACAATTTTTCACGATTGGCCGTGCCAATGAAAAACATTTTTATCAGCGAGCACAATTCACTGGGCAAGCTGCTTGAATGAGGGTATGCGTGTCGTGTCACAATGCGCGCTGAGAGTGTTGACGCAGGGGCGGACGTGCCAAAAAACGAGATTTCAGCTTCCGGCGCGGCGGTGATGGCGCCGGCGCAACGCGGCTACGCCGACCTGCACGAGCATCTCGAG
>MEQV01000099.1:0-6285 GCA_001770355.1 Betaproteobacteria bacterium RIFCSPLOWO2_02_FULL_62_17 | reverse complement strand
GCTTCTTGTGACCGTCGACCGTCCAGTCGACAAGGACGCCGAGTTGCACCCGCTGGTGCGCTGGCAGTTCGTCGGCGGCATTGCCGAGACTGAGCGCAAGGCTTTCCTGTTTACCCACGTCACCGATGGGCGCGGCCGCAAGTACGCGCATCCGGTGGTGGTGTGCGCCATCGCCGCGAATCGCGAGATCTACTCGGTGGGCATGGGCGTGCCGGTGGACCAGATCGGCGCCAAGTGGGATGAGGCGATAGCCCATCCGATTGCGCCGCGCCTGGTCGAGCGCGCGATCTGCCAGGAGGTGGTCCACGAAGGGGCCGATTTGATTGGCGAGGGCAAAGGCCTCGACTGGCTGCCGATTCCCATTTCCACGCCGGGCTTCGATTCCGCGCCCACGCTGACCGCCACCAATGTGATTACCCGCGATCCCGAAACCGGCGTCCAGAATATGGGCACTTACCGGGCCGCGCTGAAGGCATCGAATCGCCTGGTGGTGCGCATGTCCACGCGCGCCGGCGGCGCCGGCGGCTACCTGCATTACCAGAAATGCCAGAAGCTCGGCATCAAGCGCATGCCCTGCGCCATAGTGCTGGGTTGTCCGCCCCTGGTGGCATTCGTCGCGCCGCAGAAAATGCCGCTGGGCGTGGATGAAATCACCATTGCCGGCGGGCTCGCGGGCGAGCCGATCAACATCGTGAAAGCGCACAGCCTGGACCTGCTGGTGCCGGCGGAGTCCGAAATCGTCATCGAAGGCACTATCGATACCGAGTACTGCGAACCCGAGGCGCCCTATGGCGAATCGCATGGGCATGTGGCCCTCGAAGAGTTCAACATGCCGATGCGCATCACGGCCATTACGCACCGGCGCAATCCTGTGGTGTCCTCCTACATCAGCCAGGTGACGCCCTCCGAGTCGAGCGTCATCAAGCGCGTCGCCTATGAGCCGCTATACCTCGCCCATCTTCGCGATGCGCTCGGCATCCGCGGGGTGAAGCGCGTGTCGTTTCATGAGCCGCTCACCGGCCTGCGGCGCATCGTGATGATCACGCTGGCCAAAGGCACGTCCCGCGCCGAGGTGTGGCGCGCCCTGTACGGCGCCTCGAGTTTCAGGAGCGACACCGGCAAGATCTGCGTGGCGGTGAACGAGGACATCGATCCGGAAAACTCCGATGCGCTGCTCTGGGCGATTTCTTACCGCAGCAATCCGGTGAGGGACATCAAGATCATCGAGCCCAGGGGCCTGGGCCACGGCCCGAGCCGCGAGAGTGGCGAGGCGCAGGATTCGGCGCTGCTCGTCGATGCCACCATGAAGGAAGACCTGCCGCCCCTCGCCTTGCCGAAGCAGGAATACATGCAGCGGGCCAAGGCGATCTGGGAGGAGCTGAAGCTGCCCGCCTTGCATCCGCAGGCGCCCTGGCATGGCTATTCGCTGGGCGACTGGCTGCCGCAGTGGGATGCGGCGGCGCTGCGCGCGGTGCGGGGGAACTATTTGGAGAATGGTCGCATCAGTGAGAAGCTGAGAAAAAAGGGCGTAAAACCCGAAACCAAATACCGGCCGGAATAGGGAAGAAAAATATGACATCAACTGCTTCAATACATCTCGCGGGAGCCGCCCTGTGCGCGGGCATGCTGTTTTCCAACGCGGCGACCGCGCAAAGCTATCCGAGCAAGCCGGTCCGCATCATCGTGCCGCAAAGTGCCGGCGGATCCACGGACCTGGTGGCGCGGCCCATGGCTAAGGTTCTGGGCGAGGCCATGGGGCAGTCGTTCTTTGTCGAGAACCGTCCCGGCGCGGGCAGCCTCATCGGCAGCGACGCGGTCGCCAAGGCCGCGCCTGACGGCTACACCCTGTTGATGGTGGCGGCATCGTTTTCCATCAATCCTAGCGTCTACGCCAAGCTGCCTTTTGATCCGGTGCGCGATTTTTCTCCGATCACGCAGATCTCGGCGTTCCCCAATATCCTGGTGGTTCAAAGCACCTCTGCGTTCAAGACCGTGCAGGAGTTCCTTGCCTATGCCCGCGCAAATCCCGGCAAGCTCAACTATGCATCGAGCGGCGTGGGCACCGGCACGCATCTATCCATGGAAATGATGAAGTACATGGCAAAACTGTTCATCGTGCACATTCCCTACAAGGGCGGCGCGCCGGCCGTCAACGGCCTGCTCGGCCGCCAGGTGGATGTCAATCTCGCCACCATCTCAACGGCCCTGCCGCATGTCAAATCGGGAGCCCTGCGCGCGCTGGCGGTGACCACCGCCAAGCGCTGGCCCGCGACGCCTGATCTGCCGACGCTGGGTGAGGCCGGGCTGAGCGGTTACGACTACACCTCGTGGGTGGGCATGCTGGCCCCGGCCAAGACACCGGCCGCGGTGATCGACCGCCTGTGGAAGGAGTCCGCGAAGGCCGGGCGCAGCGCGGAAATGCAGAAGATTCTCGCCCAGGAAGCCGCCGAACCCATCGGTAACTCGCCGCAACAGTTCGCGGCGATCGTGGAACGTGAAATCGCCACCTGGAAAAAAGTGGTCGAGGCCGCGGGCATCAAGCCCGAGTAAGCGCCCGGACATTCTTGGCCGCCAAAGAATCCCTTTTCGACTTCCTCAAGCGATCGCCGTGGTGGCTGAGTGTGGTGATCGCGATCGGTATTGCCGCTTCGCTGCAACTGTTTCTGCCGATGGCATTCGCGCTGTTTGCGGCCTTGCCCTTCGTTGTCATCGGGGGCTACGCCGCCTGGCGGCAGCGGGGTAATCCCGGGGAGGCGAAAGCTGCGCAGATTCTCGAACAGATTCGAGCTCTCAATCGCGAGGAGTTTTTCGCGCTGCTGGAGGACGCGTACCGGCGCGCGGGTTATGCGGTGTCGGTGCTCGACGGCGAAGACGCCGACATGGAGTTGAAGAAAGGCGGGCGCACCACGCTGCTGGCCTGCCGGCGCTGGAAAACCGCGCAGACCGGCATCGGCCCGGTGCGCGCGCTGCATGAAGCGGTACGTAAACACGAAGCCAGCGGCGGCGCGTATCTCGCGGCCGGAGAAATCAGCGATACGGCGCGCCAGTACGCCGCCGCGCAGTCCATCGAACTGGTCGAAGGCGAGGGGCTTGCCAAACTGCTTGCGCGCTCGCTGCATCGGCGGAATAAATTGGGGTCAGAGTTACATTAAGCGCAACGTGAATTAACATTGGACGATTAATGTGACCCCAATTGATCATGAAATGTTCCATGATTCATCGCACCTACACCCTGACGCTTCCCCGGGGCGCGTTTCCTGAACATCCGCTGCATAGTGTCAACATGATCAGCCGATCGACGTTGTTTTTCATGCACGCGGATTTTCGCGTCATGCAAAGGACGACAATCGATGCGACGAGGAATTGCGGCTGTCGCCGCACCCGATCCCGGTCCCACCGTTCGAGTCAAGAGTAACGCTTCCAAGGCCCAGCGCCAGGTGTTGGCAATGAGTTATACTTTTGGTATGAAAACCGCCGTTTCGATTCCCGACGATCTCTATCAGGCAGCGGAGGCGCTCGCCCGCAGCAACCGCAAGTCGCGCAGCCGCCTGTTCAGCGACGCGCTTCGAGAGTACCTCGCCCGACATTCGCCCGACGCGGTGACGGAGGCCATGGATCGGGTGTGCGAAAAGGCTGGCGTAGAGGACTACGCCTTTGCAGCCAGCGCAGCACGCCGGGTGCTCAAGCGCAGCGAATGGTAATTTCGCAAGGCGAGGTCTGGTGGGCGGACCTGCCTGAACCCGTTGGGTCCGGTCCTGGGTTGCGCAGACCGGTCGTGGTTGTGCAGGGCGACGCACTCAACCGCAGCCGCATCGCGACGGTTGTTTGCGTACCGTTGACGGGCAATCTTCGCTGGGCGGAGGCGCCAGGCAATACCAGCCTGTCCGCGAGACAGACGGGATTGCCCAAAGAGTCAGTCGCGAACACCTCGCAGCTTGTTGCGGTCGATCGCACATTGCTTACCGATCGGGTGGGCAAGTTGCCGCGTGCCAAGCTGGAATCGATTCTCTCTGGCATCGATATCGTACTGGGGCGTTAGCGGCGATTGAACGCGCGGCAAGGCGTGCACTGGACGGATATTGACGAAGACATCGGCGCCGAGGGCATGCTGCATGGTCTTCCAGAGCAACCGCGCAGCCTGCCCGCGGCGATGTGCCGGTCGTTTCGTTTTCATTTTTGGGCCTCCTTGAGGGCGCGCCAGAGTTTCTGTGGGGTTGCCGGCATGCTGATGTCGCGCACGCCGGCACCGCGCAGCGCATCGATGATCGCGCTGATGACTGCCGCCGGCGCGGGTGTGGTGCCGCCTTCGCCGCCGGCCTTGATGCCCAGCGGATTGGTGGGGGAGAGCACTTCGACAATTTCAGTCCTCAGATCAGGCAGCGAGTCCGCGTGCGGAATGGCGTAGTCCAGAAACGAACCTGCCAGCGGTTGGCCCGAAGCAGGATCGATGCTGCAAAGCTCGCTCAGCGCCTGGCCCACTCCCTGGGCAAGGCCGCCATGGGTCTGGCCATGGACGATCATCGGATTGATGCAGCGTCCCACATCGTCGACCGCGGCGTAGCGGGTCATCCGCAGTTCTCCGCTCTGTGGATCGATTTCGACTTCGCAGATGGCGCAGCCATTGGGGAATACCGGATCGTGCATTTCATTGTCGGCGACGACGTCCAGGCCTTCCCTGAGGCCGCCGGGCATCAGGCCGCGCCCCGCCTCGGCGGCCAACTCCAGAAAGCTGAAGCTGCGCGGCGAGCCCGGTGTCCTGAAGCGCCCTTCGCGGAACTCCACCTGCGCCGCATCGGTTTCCATCAGCCAGCCGGCGATCTTCCTGCCGCTCTCGATGAGTTGCCTTGCGGCGACGCTGAACACCGTGGCCGCATGGCGCATCGAGCGTCCCGAGTGCGAGCCGCCGCCCGCGGTGACGATATCGGTGTCGCCCATCAGCATGTCCACCGCTTCCACCGGCACACACAGCATCGAAGCGATAGCCTGGGCGAAACTGGTTTCATGCCCCTGGCCGTTGGGCTGCGTGCCGATGACCACGCGCACGCGGCCATTGGCGCCTATGCTTATCTGCGCGCGCTCCTTGGGTGCGCCGATCGAGGATTCCACGTAGTTTGCCAGGCCCAGTCCGAGCAGGTATCCGCGCGCGGCAGCGGCGCTGCGGCGCGCGGGGAAGCCCTTCCAGTCGGCGATCTTCATGGCCAGGTCCATGTTGGTTTCGTATTGCCCGCTGTCGTAGCGCATGCCCACGGCATTGCGATAAGGCATGGCCGCCGCGGTCACGAGATTTCTGCGCCGCAGTTCGACGCGGTCGATGCCGAGGTCCGCCGCCGCGGTATCAATCAGCCGCTCGATGGCGTAGGTCACCTCCGGCCGGCCGGAGCTGCGATAAGGCGTGGTCGGCGTCGTGTTGGTGAAAACAGCCACGGCGCGCAGCGCGGCGGCCGGAATGTCGTAGGAGCCGGTGATCAGGCCCGCGCCTTTGCTCAAGGGGGACAGGGAAGCGCAGCGCGCGCCGACGTTCGACACATTGGTCGAGCGCAGGGCAAGGAATCGTCCATCCTTGTCCAGCGCAAGTTCCACGCGTGAATGCAGATCGCGGCCCTGGTAATCCGAGATGAAGGATTCGGATCGCGTGGCGGTGAACTTGACCGGCCTGCGGAGCTTCTCCGAGGCCCATAGCACCAGTCCAAACTCCACGTAGACGCGATTGCGCGAGCCGAAATTGCCGCCGACATCCAGCGAAAGCACCCGCAGGCGCTTCGCATCCACGCCGAGCACCGTTGCGAGTTCGCTTTTCTGGCGCACCGCGCCGCCGCTGCCCGCGTACAGGGTGTAGCGGCCGGTGGCGGTATCGAAATGTCCCAGCGCCGAACGCGGCTCCATCGCGCAGGCGGTGACGCGCCCGATATCGAATTCCATCTTCACCACATGCGCGGCACGCGCGAACGCCGTGTCGCTGGCGGCGCCATCGCCGAAAACGGTTTCGACCAGCACATTGTCCGGCACTTCGTCCCACACCGGCGCGGCTGCCGGCTTGCCGCGAAGCTCCCAGGCGCGCGCGGTATCCGCGATCCAGGGCAGCTCTTCATAGTCCGCCAGCACGAATTCGGCGGCGTCCTGTGCCTGCTCGCGTGTTTGCGCCACCACCATGGCCACGGCTTCGCCGACGTGGCGCGCTTTGTCGGTGGGCAGCAGCAGATGCGGACCTTCGAACACCTTGCCGCCCCCGGGCGCGGCGAGCTTCATGTCGTATCGGGTCGAGGGCAGCGGGCTGTGCGGAATCGG
>MEQV01000098.1:7672-8099 GCA_001770355.1 Betaproteobacteria bacterium RIFCSPLOWO2_02_FULL_62_17 | reverse complement strand
CGAGAACCCCGCGCACTGCCTTCGGATCGACGGCCATGCGTGGGACGAAATCGACTTTCTCGCTGAACTCGCGCGCCGCACCGGCTGCGGTCTGCTGCTCGACGTGAACAACGTCTATGTCGGCGCGCGCAACCTCGGCTATTCGGCCGAGGCTTATATCGACGCCTTTCCCGGCTGCCTGGTGATGGAGATCCACCTCGCCGGCCACGGGCTGCTCGCGCTCGCGGCGCCGTCGCCGCGATCTTCTTCCAGTCGGGGCGCACCAAGGTGGAGGGATTCCTCACCGTCAGCGACACCGCCTATACGCTGTTTCGCGACGAATACAAGGGTGCGGTACGGATCTGTCCGGAAGGGGCTGGAATTCGGCGGTCGGAGAAGAAAACTCGCGGGAAACCTTCGGGCGGTGATAATCTGCAGCCGGAATCAC
>MEQV01000098.1:0-7657 GCA_001770355.1 Betaproteobacteria bacterium RIFCSPLOWO2_02_FULL_62_17 | reverse complement strand
CTCATGATCCATGATAATCGGAGGAATGTTGGTGAAGAAAAAGCAGGACATCTCGCCGTTGATGCGCGAGTTGAGCGCTTACATGGCGGCGGCGATCCGGCGCAAGCTGCCCCGGGAAGTCGCCGAGCGCGCGAAGCTCCATCTGGTGGACACCTTCGCGGCCATCATCTCGGGCACGCGCCTGATCCCCGGCAAGCGCGTCATCGGCTATATCAGGCCGTTCCATGGGGCCCCCGAGGCGGGCGTGATGGGAACGCGCATCGTGACTACCACCGTGCATGCGGCACTCGCCAACGGAATGTCCGGCCATGCCGATGAGACCGACGATACGCATCCCGCCACGCGGACGCATCCCGGCACCAGCGTGATTCCCGCGGCGCTCGCCATCGCCGAGCGCGATCGCCTCCATGGGGAAGCCATGCTGCGGGCAATGGTGCTGGGATACGAGATCTGCGCGCGCACGCTGCTCGCGATCAAGGCCATGCCGCTGATGCGAACCGGGCATCACGCCGGCGCAAGAGGGCAGCTCTTCGGCGCCGCCGCCGCCGCGGCAGCCTTACTGGGACTCAATGCGCGAAGAATGCGCTACGTGCTTTCGTACTGCGCGCAGCAGGCCTCGGGGCTTTATACGCTGCTGCGCGATACCGAGCACATGGAGAAGGCTTACGCGATGGGCGGCATGCCGGCCCAGCACGGAATCGAGGCGGCATTGATGGTCGCCGCGGGGTTCACTGGCGTCGAGGACGTGTTGTCCGGCGAGTACAACTACATCTCCACCTATTCCGCCGATCCGGACCTCGGGGTGCTGGTGCGGGGTCTCGGCAGGGAATACGAGATCATGCGCGGCGGTATCAAGCGCTGGCCGGTCGGTGCGCCGATCCAGGGCCCGCTGCACGTGCTGAACGAACTCATGCGCACTCATGGCTTCCGGGCGGCCGACGTCGCCGAGCTGATCGTTCACATCCCCGAGAGGGAGCTGGGCGTCGTGAACCATCGCCAAATGTCCGACATTTCGCTGCAGTATCTGCTGGCGGTCATGCTGCTCGAGGGCACGGTGACATTTGCCGCCGCCCACGACTTCACGCGCATGGGTGACCCTCGCGTGCGCAAGCTTCATCGCCTGATCAAGCCGGTGGGCGATCCCGGTCTCACCGATCCCCTGCGTCGGTGGCGCAGCATCATGCACATCAAGCTCAGGGATGGCCGCAGCTTCAGCCATCAGACGCTCGCTGCCAGGGGCACCTTCGAGAACCCGCTCACGCGTGACGAGGTCGATGAGAAGGCACTCGATCTCATGGCGCCGGTGCTGGGCACGCGGCGCAGCCGCGAGCTGATGGCAGCGCTTTACAAGATCCAGGACATCAGGGACGTGCGAACGCTGCGCAGGCTGTATGCCGCTTGAGCGGCGCGGGCGCATTGCAATGCCCGTCGACGGGACAGAGCGATGAAAGCGGAAGTCACGAGAACGGGGGCATCGGATCTCGCCGCCGTGCTGAAGCAGCTCGGCGTCAGGCGCGTGTTCGGCCTTTGCGCGGGTTGCCGGGGCGTGGAACGGCGGCTGCAACTGGCGCACCATGGACGCACCACCGCGACCGACCTGCCGGATATCCGCTATGACCGCATAGGCGAGGTGCTCGGCGCGCTGGCGAGTCATGTGGACGATCCGGAACAGCTCGACCGGGCGGTGGACGAACCGGTGGCTGCGACGGGCCCGGCGGTACTGAACGTGGCGATCCAGCGCGATGCCGGGAGAATGCGCTTCGAATGACTTTTTTACGGAGGTGGGGTTATGTCGCGCGTTGACAAGTCAGCACTGGTGCGCGTGTTTCGGCAGGCGGCTGCCGGGTGGTTGTTATCGCTCGCGGTCGTCTCGCCCTCGGGCGCGCAATGGACGCCGGCCCAGCCGGTCGAGATCGTGGTCGGCTTCAGCCCTGGCGGTGGCTCGGACCGCAGCGCCCGGAAGCTTAATCGCATTCTGCAGGAGACCGGACTCCTTCAGAACGCGGTGGTCGTGAACAAGCCGGGCGCGTCCGGCTCGATCGGCTGGAACTACATGAAGCACCACACGGGCAACGGGCACTACATCAACATTGCGACGCCCACGCTGCTCACGAGTTACATCGCGGGTCGCAGCGCCTTCAGCCACACGGATGTTACGCCACTGGCTCGGCTTTACAGCGAAAGCGCGGTGTTCGCCGTGCGCACCGAGTCGCAGATTCGGGACTGGCGCGACCTGGCCGAACGGCTGAAAAACGATCCCGCGGCCGTGTCACTCGGTTCCGGCAACCGGGAAGGCGCGGCGCCGCTCGCCTTCGCGGCGGCAATGAAAGCGGCGGGCGCCGACCCGCGGAAGATGAAACTCGTGATTTTCAACTCCGCGGGGGATGCCGTGACGGCGAGCCTGGGCGGCCACGTGGAGGTCGCCGTGGTCACGGCAGGAGGCGTGAAACAGCATCTTGCCAACGGGACGATGCGTGCGCTGGCGGTATCGACGGCGCAGCGCATCGCCTCGGGACCGTTCGCGACGGCGCCGACCCTCACCGAGCAAGGCGTCAACGTGGTCGCGGGCGGCTGGCGCGTGGTCATGGGCACGAAAAGCCTCGCGGGCGGCGAAGTGGCGTTCTGGGATGGCGTATTCTCGCGAATGGCCGCCACGCAACAATGGAAGCAGGAACTCGGGGCGACCGACGCGGCGAACGAGTACTTGAACAGCGCGGATACGACCCGCTTCGTTGCAAGTCAGTACGAGCAGCTGCGCGAATTGATGACCGAACTCGGGCTGGCGAAAAAATAGCGGCCGCGCCCGTCACTCCATCGGCGCGCCGCTGCCTGTCGTGATTCGCTGCACCGCTTCGCGCAACGCCTTCTCCGCGAGTGCCACCAGGGCGTCGGGCCCGAAATATTCGGGATTACCCTTCAGCACCACGGCAAGGGTTTCGGGCGCCTGGCGCGCGCGCAACGTGACCAGGAGCAGCGCGCGGAAGGCGTCGCTTGCGAGCACGACTGCGGGTATGCCTGCGGCCGTGAGTTCCGTGGCGTCGTGGACACTCCACGACGTGCACGACCCTCAATTCGCCAGGCCTACGATCGCGGCATCGCACTCGTCGATGACCCTTTGCCTGACTTCGGGGGTCATCGCGCCGTTGATGGGGATATCGTAAACCGTCACCGCAGCGGCGCGATAAACCTCCTTCAACTGTGCGGCCATGTGCGCGGCCATGCGGTCCATGCTCTTCCAGTGATTCGTGAGTATTCCGACCGTGCGGCCTTCCAGGGTCGGCACGATGGGAACGCTCGTGCCGGAGGCTTCGCGGGGCGACCCGACCGGGTCCAGTATGGTCAACATGTCAAGTCTCCGAATAGGCGTCAGTCGCCGATCCTGCGGATCGCGAGGTCGTTGCCGAAGCTTGCGAGAAATCCGGCGTGGTTCAGCTCCGAGCCGCCCGCCACGATCACCACGATATCGTCGGCCTTGGCGCAGATGCACACCTTACCGTTCTCGATCCGCTGGCGGCTCGTGGTATCGAGCAGCCGGGGTTCAGCCGGCATTTCGGAACGCGGGATCATGGTGTGTTCGAACAGCCACGCCTTGATCCGTCTCTTGTTCCAGCCGGCGCCGGCGAACAGGCGTGCATGCGCCGGCGGCAGGATGACCACCGGATTGCCGTTGCCCTTGGTGTAACTGTTGGCGCCGTAAGCCCTCATCGCGTCCGACAGCATCATCAATATGCTCACCGGCTGCAGAAACGAAGCGGCGCAACTCTGCGTACCCTGGCTGCTGATCACCGTGACGGTGCTCTCGTCCGGCGCGAAGCCGTGCTCGACATGAAAGGGTTCCCAGGGGCTTTCCTCTTCGAGTTCGCCGAGGCAGAAAGTGTACTTGCCGGGACTGCCGAGTATCGATTTGTCCCCTTCTCCGGGAACGCCGCCTCCGATGTTGATCAGAATGAGGCGTAGCGCACGGCCGATGGTGGCATTTGCGCGGCGACCGGGCCCGAGCGCGCCCGCGCCGCAATTGACGTCGAGGCTGCGACGCACCGGCCCGTTGAGCAGCAGGAAAGGCGCGACCGGGTTGGTCGTCGTCTGCACGCCGATAAGATTGAACTGCGGCTGCGTCATTGCTTCTACGGCGGCGATGACCACGGGAAAGTACTCCGGGCGGCAACCGGCCATCACCGAGTTGATGGCAAGTTTCTCGATCGTTGCGAGCCCTCCACGCGGTGGCAGTTCCGCCACCACATGTTCCGGCGGCGACGACACGGCGTCCATCATTCTTTCTACGCGCTCCCCCGTTGGAGGAATCACCGGCAAGCCGTCGGTCATTCCCCTTCCGTACATGAAATCGAAGATTTCCTCGATGTCCTCGGGGACCGATATGACCCGCGCCCGGTGCCCCGCTTGCGACATGACTTTATCCATCGCCGGTGCGAAAGAAAATGATGCGGACGCGTGTGGTGAGATGTGCCAGGAGGCATATTAGCACGCAGCCTGCGAGCAACTGCGTTGCTACGGACGCCGCGCGCTGCTCGCAGCAGCGGCGTGTAATGTATTCCGCCACGCTTTTCCGGATGACGTTATCCGCCATTTTATCGACGTCGCAACTTGGGTTCGGACACTGCATTGCTCACTCCATGCGGATGCCGGCAGCGCGGATCAGCTTGCCCTTGCGCGCCATGTCGTCCCTGATGACCGCGGCGAACTCGGCCGCGGTGCTGCCGGCCACTTCGATGCCCGACTTGAGGAACCGTTCTCTTGTCTCGGGCGCGCCGAGAAATTGCACGATTTCCCGGTTGAGCAGGTTCACGATCGCCGGCGGCGTGCCGGCGCGCGCCAGGACGCCGAGCGTCGAAGCGGACTCGTACCCCGGCAGTCCCGACTCGGCGACGGCCGGCAGGCCAGGCGCAAGCGGCGAAGGGCGCGCTGAAGTGACGCCCAGCCCGATGAGCCGCCCTGAGCTCACGTGCGGATTCGCCGCATTTGCCGTGGCGAACATCAGTTCGACCCGGCCCCCCACTACGTCGTTCAGCGCCAGCGCCGCGCCCCGGTAGTTCACGCGCACGAGGTTCACGCCGGCCATCGACTTGAACAGTTCGCCGGCGATGTGGTTCGAGTTTCCCACGCCCGATGTGGCGTAGTTGAGCACGCCCGGCTTCCGGCGCGCGAGCGTAATTAACCCTTGCACCGATTTCACGCCCACTGCCGGATGCGCCACCAGCACGTTGGGGATGGTCACAGCGAGCGTCACCGGCGTGAAATCGCGCACGGGATCGAACGGCATCGTGTCGCGCATGAACGGCGAGAGCCAGATGACGATGCCCACCAGCATGAGAGTGTGGCCGTCGGGCGGCGCCTTGGACAGAATCTCGCCGGGAATGAGCCCGCCGGGTCGGTTGTCCACCACGACCTGCTGGCCCAGGCGGCTGGTGAGGGCGGGAGCGATAAGGCGTGCGGTGAAATCGCCGCCCCCGCCGACGCCCGAGGCGAGCAGGCGGATCGGGCGTGTCGGGTAGTTCTGCGCGCCAGCCGCGCCGCCGGCCACACTGGCGGCGAAGAATAACCCGATCGCAGCAAGGCGGATGGTCATGATCATAAGTTCCTCATCAAGAATATCGGTGCGCAGCGGGAGGGCGGCGGGTTCACTCGCGGCAGGGAATGCCGTCGTGCTGCGCGGCGAAGTGCAGCACCTCCAGCGCGCAGGTCGCCGGGTACAGCGTGTTGATGGCGTGGTAGCGCGAAGGCAGACGCACGATCCGGGCGTGGGGCACATGGGCCTTCAGCAGCTCGATCTGCTCGTCGCCCGCGATCGGTCCGTCCGTGGGGTAGAGACCGAGCACCGGCGCCTTGATCCTCGGCAGGTATGGCATCGCGTTGAAGCCCGAGGCCCATGCGTAAGTTGCGATCAGTACCTCCACGTCCGACTTGCCCATCTCATCGACGAACCACTCCATCATGCCGGGATCGCTTCCGGCCGGAAAGCGGCGACCGGCGTTCGAGGCCGCCGCCCAGCCGTGCGCGCCCATCTTCCGGAGCGCCTCCTCGCGCGATCCGTGACCGTAGGTGGACGTCTTCTGGTCCTTGCCATGCAGGTGCACCGGGGACGAGACGATGCTGAGCGTGCGTACTTTGTCCGGGTACTCGGCAGCGAACGCCATGCCGAGGAGGCCGCCCAGCGACTCGCCGCAGTAGTGCACCGGCCCGGCGCCCAGCTTGTCGATCAGCGCGTTCAGGTCGCCGCAGTACGACTCGACGCCGATGCCGCGCTCGAGATCGAAATCGCGCGAGGAACGTCCCAGCCCCCGCAGATCCGGCCGCGCGACTTTGTAGAAGCGGCTCAGGTAAGGTACCCAGCTGTACCACACGCGGTGCGAACGTCCGAAGCCATGTTGGAGCAGCAGCAATGGCGCCTGCTTCCAGGGATCGGTGTAGTCGTCGATTTCGTAGTGGATCGCCGGCTCGCCGGGTCGTTTCAGGGATGGCACGAATTGCTCCTCACGATTTTTGGGGCTGCGCATCGGCCGCGGCGAACACTTCGCGCATGCAGCGGGTGCGCGTTTCCAGCCCCGGCCGCGCCCACACCGCGCCCCACACGAATTCGTGCACCACTTTCTCCAGCGGCTCGGTGAACTTGTCGACGCTCGCGAGCGTCTGCTCGACGTGCGCCGCGCCGAGCATTTGCTTCCGCATCTCGAGTCCACGTTCGTAGAACTTGCCGGGCATCATCGGCTCCTTTCCGCTTCGATCGTGAGAAAGCCGCAGTGTAGCAGTGAGGCGCGGAGGGGCCGGGTAGAATGGCCGCTTCACTCACCTACGCAGGGGCGCTCATGTCGAAGTTCGAAGACTACTCGCGCAAATATCAGTTCATCCGGATGGAGCGGCGAGACGGCATCCTGGAGATGACGCTGCACACGAACGGCGGCCCGCTCAGATGGGGACTGGAGGCGCAGGCCGAGTGTGCGTGGGCCCTGGGCGATGTCGGCGCCGACCGCGAGAACCGGATCGTCATCCTCACCGGCACCGGCGATGAGTTCAGCGGGCCGCGGCTCGATCCGGATGCGCAATTCTTTCACGGAGCGGATCTGACGCCGGCGGGCATCCACAGCGTTTTCTCCAACGCCAGGCGCCTGGTGAATGCGCACTTGAATGTCGAGGTGCCGATGATCGGGGTGGTGAACGGACCCGCCAGGCGGCACGCGGATCTCGCGCTGATGTGCGACATCGTCATCGCCGCCGATGACGCGAGCTTCGAGGATACGGCGCATTTTCACAACGGCGGCATCGTTCCCGGCGACGGCATCAACGTCGTCTACACCATGCTGATGGGGCTGAATCGCGCGCGCTACCTGATGCTGACCGGACAGGTGCTCACCGCGAAGGAAGCGAAGGACATGGGCCTCGTAGCCGAAATCTGGCCAAGGGAAAAACTCCTGCCGCGTGCGTGGGAGCTGGCGCAACAGCTTGCGAAAAAGCCCGAGATGCTGCTGCGCTACACCCGCGCCGTGCTCACGCACCCGCTGCGCAGGTTGCTGGACGAGGGCATGCCGTTCTACGTCGCGATGGAGGCGCTCTCGACGCTCGACAAGCGCAAGGCGTGATCACCGCGGTCGGGGGACCATGATCTGCAGAGCGTAGGTTGGGGTGAGCGGCGCGAACCCCAACA
>MEQV01000097.1 GCA_001770355.1 Betaproteobacteria bacterium RIFCSPLOWO2_02_FULL_62_17 | reverse complement strand
TCATGAGGAACGCTGACCAGTATCCGGGGTGCCGATAGCGCGCATCGGAGAGCAGCTTCTGCTGCGCCATTTGCAGGGCTTTCGCCTTGGAGTTGGAGGCGCTCCCCAACTGCCGGTAGAACTCGGCGATAAGCTCGGTCGATGCCTGATCGTTGATGTACCACAGCGTCGCCAGCGCGCTGCGCGCGCCGGCCTTGATCGCCACGCCGGCCAAGCCGAGCGCGGCGCGCTCATCGCCCGCGGCAGTGCGGCAGGCGCTGAGGGTCAACAGCTCCACGGGGTTTTCACGGAAGCGGCTGAATTTAACGAGCTGCTCCAGGCGGTCCATATTCAACCTGCCATCGTAGGTCAGCACGAAGCTCTTGCGCGGGTCGCTGTCGAACTGGGCGTGCGAGGCGATGTGCACCACCGAGTAGTCAACCTTGCGCATCTCCTGCTCGAGATTTGCGAGCAGGAAATTCTGATCCAGGAGCAGTTTGCCGCTGTACCGGTCCTGGATGGCCTGGATTTCATCCGAAACGTAGGGCAGGGCCGGAAAATTCTGCACCGCCCGGGTCAGCCCATTCAGCAGCAGGCGCATTTCCTGCCGGGCGATCGCCTGGGGCTCGATCAGGGTGAGGCCAGGCACCACCGCGACGGCATAATGCGCATTCAGGAACGCATTGCCGTCGTTGAGCGCCGCGAGCGGGATGTTGCGCAGCGGTCCGTCGGGCACCCATACCAGCGTCTCGACCTGCTGCGCCCGCAATCGGTCTTCGATCGGCCGTATCAGCCAGTCGTAGAGCCGCCTGGCGTGGGGAAGGTATTCACGCGTGGTGCGTTTCTCGAGCTTCTGCCGGAACGCAAGCACCTCCGCGCCCAATGTTGCCGCCGCCACTTTCACTGTGACGCGCTGCAGTCCGCCCGGGAATCCAATGAGAATTTCCAGCCGGTCAGGAAAAATGATCGGGTACAGCACTGCGGTGCGGGGCGCAACCTGCTCAACGGCTTTCTGCTTGGAGACCATGCCCGCGACGCAGTCGTCCTGGAAATAGTCTTCGAGCTCGACGGCCTTCAACTGCTCGATCAGATCGCGCGCCTCGAGCAGATGCCGCTGCGGATCCCGTCCGGCTTGGGCGCCTGCAGCCTCCTGCAGCAGTAGATCGGCAAACTCCAGAAACAGGGGCCCGACGGTTTCCCGGTAGGACAGGCGCTGCGCGCGCAGTTCCGCCATCAGGTCCTGGCGGATTTCGCTCAGGCTCTGGACGGCATGGCGGTAGGAAGCCAGCGCTTCAATGGTCTTGCCGCCTGCCTTGAGCAGTCTTCCAGACAGCCATTGCCACCGGTAAAGGCTTTCCGGTGCACGAGCCTGCTGCGCCAGGAACACCGCCCTGCGGGCCAGGTCGAGGGCTTCGGGGGCGCGCTTTTCGTCTTCGTAGAGTTGCGCGAGGTAGCCCCACGCGTAGGAAGCCAAGCGCCCGTCGCCCGCCGCTTCGGCTTCGCGCGCGGCAGTGTCCAGGCTGCCATAGGCTTGCGCGAGCGCGCCGGAGTCGCGCGTCATGGCATGGAGGTTCTGCAACAGACGCCCGGCACGCAAACGGGCAGCCGCCTTCTCCTTGGGGTCCGGCAGTCCGTCCACGCTTTGCAGCGCGAGCTGCAGGAATTCCATCGCGGACGGGATGTTTTTCGTCTTAAGCTGCAGCTGGGCGGCGTTGGTGGCGGCGGAAATCGCCACCGTGACGCTTGCCGCGGAGTTGGCCAGATCCAGGCTGCGGCGGTAGGCCGCCAGGGCTTCACTGTCGCGCTGTTCGGCGCCGAGCAGGTTTCCCCAGTCATTGAGCGCTGCAGCAGTAATCGAGGCAACGCCGGCACGCTCGGCCAATGCCAAAGCCTTTTGCAACTGGCTGCTCGCCTCGACTAGGTTCCCGACGCACAGGTAGGCGCCTCCCAGGGCGCCGGCGGTGGTCGCATCGAGCGCTGGATTGGCAAGCAGGCTGGCGAGATCGCTGGCCGCGTTGAGTTGATCGATGGCTCTGAGGCGGAATCCGCTTTGCTGAAGCGCAGCCGCGCGCGCCAGCAGTCCCTTGATCTGCGCTGTGTAGGAGGACTTGGCGTCCGCCGGCGCGGGCTCGGCCGCTGCGGCGGCCCCTGCGTGCAAACCGATCACCAACAACGCGGCCATCCATGCAATACGGATTGCTCCGCCAGCGGATCTCCCGGGCGGCATCGGCATTTGCCGGGCAACGGCGCCCTTTTGCGTAGCGTCAGTCATGCCAGGTCACCGAGTCGCAATGTCATGCTGTTTCCATGTCAAAAAGGTTTTTGCAGCGCCACTTTGATATGTATGCCGCGGTCCTGGAGATCTCGTTTCGGGTTGCCGGTGTCGGTTAACGCGATGCCCCAATAAATCTGTGCCTGAAAATCGCGGGTGATCTCCCAGCGCAATCCGGGTCCGGCGCTGCGGATGCCGTTAGCGGCGGCGCCGTCGTTTCGGTCCCAAGCCTTGCCCGCGTCGGCAAATACCGTCCAGTGCAGGATTCCGTCGTTGCTGTCATCGCCCAGTGCGGCGATGGGCAGGCGCGCCAGCGGCCTGCGATATTCGAGCGATGCCACCCATCCGCTGTCCCGCACCATGGTGTTTTCCCGATAGCCGCGCACCGTATCGGCGCCGCCCACTGCGAACTTCTCCGACGGCAGCAGGCCGCGGTCAGAGAGTTGCGCGTCGGCGCGGAACACCCATTGTCCCTGGTCCTTCGCCAGACGCTTCGCCCACTGGAACTGTCCCAGCCAGGAGGCGAATCTCGAATCGGGCGTGCCACCGCTTTTGATGGTGGCGCCGAATCGATCGATGCCAAAGTTGAAGCTCGAGCGCACGGCCAGTACCCGGTCCTGGCCGCGGTCAATCCAATCCAGCGAAAGCCGCAGCGCGCTCACCGTGCTTTTTCCGTCCTCCAGCCCCGGGGTGAAAGAAAACGGCTGGCCGAGCAGGAAGGTTTCGCTGTGGCGATTGGAGAGCAAGGCGCGGCCGGAGATCTCCTTTTCGGGAGTCCGCATGAATGGATGCATGATCCCAATTTCCAGCGTCTCCGACTTGCTGCGGATGTCCAGTCTGTTGAAAGGCTCTTCAATCACCGTGGAATCGTTCTTGTCGTAGCGCAGCGACAATGAAGTGTCGCGCACGCTAACCGGCATGGTGAAGCTGACGCCATAATCGTCCAGCCCCCCGGTCCTTCCGGCGCGCAACGAAAGGTTCTCGCCGCGTCCGAGCAGATTTTGCGCGGTGCCCTGCAGTTCCGCGCGCACTCCGCCTACGCTGGGAGACCGATTGTTCGCGACGGACAGGTTCACCAGGGCCGGCCGGCCCCCGTCTATGCGCGCCTTCAGCGTCCCCTCGCCGGGCCTCATGCCCGGACCCAGTTCCGCGTTGATCCGCTCGATCTGGGGATTTAGCAGCATGATCTGCATCTGCTCCTGCAGGCGGTTCACGTTGAGAGGCGGGCCGGCGCCCAGGGCAAGGCGGCTGCGCAGAAAATCGGGGTGAAAACGGTGCTCGCCGGCGATCTCGATTTCCGCGAGGCGCCCCTCGACAATTTCCAGGGTTATCACGCCGTCGGCGACCCGCTGGTCCGGAATGAGCGCACCGGAATTGATGTAGCCGGCGTTGACATAGTGGCGCGTGATCCGGTTGCGCAGCTCCTCCAAATCTTCGTTGCCAAGCTCGCGGTTCTCGAACGGCGCGGCCAGAGCGCCCAGTTCCTGGTCGCTGAACGCAGTGTGTCCGACGAGCCTGATCCGGGTCACGCGGACGCGCATCGCGGAGGAGAGCGCGGGCTGACCTGCTTGCGGAACCACCGGCGGCAGCACGAAAACCGGAGGTTCCACCTCGCGCCTGAAGTCTGGAAATACCCGGCGCTGCTCCAGCGGACGGTCGATCTGCTCGATCGGCGCCCGCGGAACCTGAGCCATGCTTGACGCGGTCAATCCGGTCATCGCGAATATGAGTCCTCTTAGCGAAATGGCCCGATGCATGGTGAAATCAAAACTTGTTGATCCAGAAGCCGACGCCAACGTCGAGCTTCTTGTTGTAGTCCTGGAAGTGCTGGAAGGAATGGCTGTCGGCGTAGCTTTTCACCGCAGCCAGGCCGCCCGAAGACTCCAGCAAAGGCGAGTAGAAGAACCAGGTGACGTTGCTCGCATCCCACGCCCACAGGGTGGAGAAATTGTCCGTCGCCACCACGCCAGAACCAGGAGCGGTCGCGCTGACATCGGTGTTGAACTGGCTTGGCGTGATGTTGCCCGCATGCGCGATGAGGTTGAACCCGCTCGTCAGGTTGGCAAAGCTCACGCTGTTCCAGTTGAATGCCGATCCCGTTTGCGCCGACAGGTTCACGGCTGTCAGCGCATTGACCCAATAGCCTTCACCGGCCGCGATGGTGCTCAGCACGTCGTAATTGTGGGCGCTCGCATAGGCCGAGTTGTCCGCCGTGGAGAGCAGTGGCGAGTAGAACTGCCACTTGCCGTTGGTCGCATCCCACTTCCACACCGTCGCGATGTTGTCGCTGATACCGCTGACCGGACTGCTCTGGTTGCCAAACACGGTCATCACATCCAGCGACGTATTCAGCGAGTTGCCCAGCAGGTTGAAGCCCGATACCAGCGCAGGGGTGAAAGTGGGGTTCGTGGACGGCGTTACGCTGTTGGAGACCGCCGATGCCGCGCCGGTGCCCACGCTGTTGGTCGCCGTGACCGTGAAGATGTAGGCCGTGCCGTTGGTCAGTCCGGTTACGGTGAGCGGCGATGCGCTGCCCGAAACCGTGATGTCGCCGGGGGTGGAGGTCACTGTGTAGCTGGTGATCGCCGCACCACCATCGGCGGCCGGTGCGGCGAAGCTCACAGTGGCCTGTGCATTGCCCGGACTTGCGCTAACCGAGGTCGGCGTTCCGGGTGCGGTTGCGGTCGCTCCCACCGTCAGCGTGGCGCTGGTCGAAGCGGCACTGAAACTGCCTGCGGGCGCCTGGCTTGCGGTGATGGTGGAGGTTCCCGGGGACACCAGGGTCAGCGCTCCAGTGGAGGCATCGATGCTGGCCACCGCGGTATTGCTGCTGCTGTAGGTGATGGCTCCGGTGCTGTTGCTGGTGGCCGTCATGGACTGGCCGGTCTGCGCCACGTTCAGTGTCTTAGCCGCAAGGGTGAGCGTGGGTGCCGTTACTACGGGCGCAACGTCGAATATTGTCACCGCCTTGGAGGCGCTCTGCCCGCCATAGGTCGCGGTGACGGTGACCTGCGTATCCGCGCTCACCGATCCCGCGCTCAGCACGCCGCTCGTGTCGATGCTCGCCGGTGCCGTGACGGTCCAGGACGGCGCCACCGCGGAGGTGGTGCTGTCGCTGAAGGTCGCGGTCGCGGTATAGGTAGTCGTTGCTGACTCGGTCACCGAGTTTGCGCCGCTGACCGCAAGCGATACCAGCGCTGCCCCAGCGGTGGTAGCCACGAAGTCCGCGCTCTTGTCGCCGATCGTCAGCGTGGCTGTAATCGGGGTTCCGGAGGTGGCGGCGGAAGTCACGCGGACCTTGATGTTCCCCCCGGTTCCCCCCGAACGGATCCCGCCATCAATCGACGTGTAGGTTCCGTCATTGACGCTGTATTCGCCACCGGTAATGCTCACCGAGGTCAAGAAGTCGGGGATTCCCTGGACGGTGATTACATTGGAGACTACCGGGGTGCTTGCAGCCACGCCGGCCTGGGGGGTGAAACTGAACGCTTCCGGGCTTGTATCCACGATCGGCGTTTGTCCACTGGGCGCCGTCGTCGTGATGAATTGAGAGGCAATGCCGCCGATAGTCAGCATCGTTTTGGTGATCTTGCCGTTCTCGCTCGCAGCGATATGCCGTACCACCACCTTGTCGTTGTTCTGGACAGTTCCCGGGGCGGAAGTCCAGGCGCCGCCATTCACACTGTATTCGCCGCCGATAATGCTGATCCTGGCCGTCGGCAAGGACAATCCGGATACTGAAATGGTATCGGACAGCATAACTGCTCCCAATGCCACGCTGCGGTGGAAGGTGTAGCCGAAGGAAAACATATTCGGCATTGCGTCGGCCGGCGCGGTTGTCACGTAAAACGGGACTGGCACAGTTCCCACTGTCAGGATGGCAGCGCTGGTTGTGGCAGCAGTCGCATCCGCGCTCTGCCTGAGTTTGATACGGTCGCCGTTCACCAGCGTTCCGTTTGTGCTGGTGAAAGCACCGCCGTTGATACTGTATTCGCCGCGGTCGAGGCTTATCGCGGTGGCCGCGTTGATGCCCGCAACGGTGATTTCGTTGGAGGTAACTTGAGTATTGGGCGCAACCCCGGATTGCGGGACAAAACCGGTGGCAAGCTGTGCAAGAAAATGTCCGTAGCTGGCGGGTCCCGCCCCCACTGGCACGGTCGAAATGACAGTGTTGTTGGAGCTATCGATGACCGATACGCTGTTGGCGTTTTCGTTCGCGACATAGACCCGGGTGCCGGCCGGATTGACCGCAATTCCGTTGGGTCCATCCCCGGCGGCAATGACATTCAGGATGTTGCCGTTGCCGGCGTCGATCACGGACACCTTATCGTCGCCGCTATGCGTCACGTATACGCGGCCCCCATCCGGTGACACGGCGACGCCGTTGGGTGAGTAGGCTAAGGTAATGGTTGCGGCCAGGGAATTGTTTGCCGTATCGATAACAGACAGCGTATTGCCGGAGTCCGCCACGAATAGGCGCGTGCCCGAAGGGTTGAGTGCGATACTGCCGTCGAAGATTCCACCCAGGATGGCTAACTGAGTAACGCTGTAGTCCGCCGCATTGATCACGCTGCCGCCGCTCGAGCCGGACACGTACACTCGCGCGCCGTCGGGCGTTACGGCCAGCGCTGCCGGATCAAAGTTGCCGACAGGTACGGTTGCAATGACGGCGTTGGTCGCGGTATCGATCACGGATACGCTGCCGCCGAAATCGTAGTTGTTGCTTCCGACGTAGACCAG
>MEQV01000096.1:13186-14155 GCA_001770355.1 Betaproteobacteria bacterium RIFCSPLOWO2_02_FULL_62_17 | reverse complement strand
ATCGCGATGATGAGATCGGCTTTGGGTACGGTGGTGTTGGCGCTCTCCCAGCCATTGCGGCCCAGCGGGCCCAGGGCCAGCGCGTGCGTCGAAGGAAATGCGTCCGGGGAATACTGCAGCACCGCCACGGGGACCCCGACCCGATCGGCCAGCGCCATCATGGCCTGGGTCGCCGACTCGTTCAGTACGCCGCGGCCAACGACGAAGACAGGGCGTTCGGACTTCGCCAGCAGGGCGCAGGCCTGGTCAAGCTGAGCGTCGCTGCAGGAGGGCAGCACCGTATTGCGATACGCGGCGGGTTCGGTGGCTTCGACAGGGGTGGTTCCGAGCAGGATCTCACTGGAGGCTTCGACGTGAGTGGGGCCGCGCGGCTCGGTCAGCGCCACGCGAAACGCCTTGCGCATGGATTCCTGGATCTTGCGCGCGTTCGGGATGCTGCAGGCCCACTTGGTCAGCGGCCGCATGAAGGCGACCTGGTCCATGTCCTGGGTCGAATCGCGTTCGCGCAGCTCGCTCTCCTGGACGCCGCAAAGGCTGATGACCGGGAGAAACGCCCGGTTCGCCGCGGCGATGCCGGTGGCGAGATTGGTGACGCCGGGGCCCTCGGTCGCCGTGACGACCGAAGGCTTGCCGGAGGCGCGCGCAAATCCATACGCCATGAATGCCGCGCCTTGCTCGTGGCGCGTCAGGATGAAGCGAATCCCGGGCGTTTCGCGTATTGCGTCCAGGATCGCCAGGTTCTGGGTTCCAGGGATGCCGAAGACGTGATCGATGCCCTCGCGCAACAGCGTATCCACCAGCGCGCGAGCGCCCGCGACGTCAGCCGTGGACTTGCTCTTTTTCGGGCCCATTGCCATGATGACTTCAGGGAATTTTCGGGTTCTGCTGCCCGCAGTTTGCCTGTTTCAGGAATTTTCGTCAGGGATACCATGCGGCTACCCGGCCACGGGTCCGCGGCAGGCGCACGAG
>MEQV01000096.1:11714-13121 GCA_001770355.1 Betaproteobacteria bacterium RIFCSPLOWO2_02_FULL_62_17 | reverse complement strand
GAGAAACTACGCGCCTTGATTTTGTCGTGACACTCCCAAGGAGAGAATATGAACAAGCCAGCTGACATGCCTATGCAGGCAGGCGCCAATTTCTATAAGGAACACGGCGCGGACGAGTGGACCGACGCGGTGGTGGCGTCGATGAAACTGGGAGGCGTGGACAACATGTTCTTCGTCTCCGGCACCGAGCTCGCCTATTACCAGGAGGCGATCGTCAAAGCCGAGGCAAAAGGCTGGCCGGCGCCCAAGCTCATTACCATGCTGCACGAATCGGTGGCTTTGCATGCCGCGATCGGCTCCGCGGCGGTAAGCGGCAAGCCCTCGGTGGCGGCGGCGCACGTCGACGTGGGCACATTGCACTTCGGCGCCGCGATCCACAGCGCCTGGCGCGCCAATGCGCCGGTGATGCTCACCGCCGGCAACGCGCCGCGCGCATTCCCGGGATCGATGCCCGGCGCGCGCAACAGCCCGGTGCAATGGGTGCAGGAGCCGCGCGACCAGGGCGAGATCGTGCGCCAGTACACCAAGGCCGATCACCGCATGGAATATATGGATAACCCCGGCATGATGGTGAGCCGCCTCCTGCAGATGGCGATGGGCGATCCCAAGGGCCCGGTGTACATGACCATGCCGCGCGAAATCGCCATGCTTCCCTACCCTGGGACCGCGCGTTTCCCGACCCGCTACGAGCTGGGCGAGTCGCGCCCGGTGGCGCCGTGCCAGGACGACGTGAAAACCATCGCGCGCTGGCTGGTGAAGGCGCAGAACCCCTGCATTTACACCGCGCGCACCGGCGCCGATCCCGCTGCCGTGGCCGAACTGCAGCGTCTTTCAGAGTTGCTTGGCGTGCCGGTGATGGATTCCGGATCGAGTTACCTCAACATGCCCACCTCGCATCCCCTTTACGGCGTCGGGCCGGCCACCAAGGACGTCGATGTCGCGCTGGTGCTCGATTGCGTGCGGCCATGGTCGCCCGATCCGGCCGGCTCGCCGCCCGCCGATGCCAGGATCGCGTGGATCGATCCCGATCCGGTGCAGTCGCGCTTCAAGACCATGGAGTTCCGCGCCGACCTGTGGATCGCGGCCAACTCGGGCCCGTCGCTGCGCGCCATCCATGAAGCGGCAACCGGCATGCTCGACAAGAGCGATATGAGCCGCATCGAAGAGCGCAAACAGCGCCTGGCGAAGAAAAAGCAGGAGCTGTACCAGCGCGACGAGGCACTTGCCATCGAGTCGGGCAAGAAGGCGAAACCCGACACCCGCTGGGTGAGCTACCAGGCCGGGCAGGTGATTTCGCGCGACGCGATCGTGCTGAACGACGTGACCTCGGCCTACACCTATGCGCAGGGCTATCTCAGGCGCGACATTCCCGGCACTTATCTGAAGAGCGGCACCTCGACCGGCGGT
>MEQV01000096.1:2583-11617 GCA_001770355.1 Betaproteobacteria bacterium RIFCSPLOWO2_02_FULL_62_17 | reverse complement strand
TGCCCGCGCTGTGGTCGGCGCGCCAGCACAAGGCGCCTTTCCTCACCGTGGTCGTGGTCAATGCCAGCTACAGCACCGGCACCACCGGCGTGAAGGACATCTATCCCAAGGGCTACGCGAGCACGCGAAACAAATTCCCGGGTGGCCTGTTCGATCCGCCGCCCAATTTTGCCAAGCTTGCCGAGTCGGTGGATTGCTACGGCGAATATGTGCACGAAACCGCCGATGTGGCCCCGGCCATGCAGCGCGGCATGAAGCAGGTGCGCGACGGCATTCCGGCGGTGATCGCGGTGCGGGTGCCGAATCTGGTGTAAAGCCGGAACGGGTGCGTTGAGCGCGGATAAATTGGCGTCGGCCAGGGAGTGCTTTGAGGCGGATCGGGTCGAGCGCGGCCTGGCCCTGGTCAAGGAAGTTTGCCGCAACGCGGACTCCGCGGATGTCGCACGGCAGGCCTTCGGGCTTTTGCAGGAGCAACTCGCTGCGGCACCGCCGCGCAATCTGGCATCAACCCTGGCGCCATTGGGGGACGATCCTCGCATAAGCGTGATCGTCCCCACCAAGAACCGTGAACGCATGCTCGGCAGCGCGCTGGATTCGCTTGCCGGCCAGACCTGGGAGAACTGGGAAGGCATCGTCGTCAATGACGGCGGCAACGCGGTCGAAGCCATTGTCGCGGCAAGTCGCGCGCGCGAGCGACTCCGGCTTGTCAATCTGGCCGAATCCCTGGGTCAGGCAGCGGCGCGCAATCTGGCCATTGATGACTCCAAGGGACAGCTTTTGTGTTTCCTTGACGACGACGACCGCTTCGGGCCGGGACATCTTGCCGCCATCGCCAAAGCCATGAAAGGAACCCGCCATGCCGCCTGTTATACGCGATTCGAAACGGTGCTCGAGCGTGTCGATGATGCCGGCCGTCACGAACTCGGACGCCGGCTCGCCTATGCGCCGCCGCGGTTCAGTCATCCCCTGCTCATGGTCCGGAGCTACATGGCGCCGGTCTCGTGGGGATTGCGTATTGAATGCATTCATCAAGCTGGCGGTTTTGACGAAGTGACTCCATTCATGGAGGACTGGGAATTGCTGCTGCGCCTGACAAAACAATGGGACATGCTTCAGGTGGAATCGGTATCGGCCGAATATCGCCTGCGCGAAATGCAGGTGCAGGACAGTGTGTCAAAGAGAGGCAAGGATCCGGATGCGACCATGCGGCGCATTTACGCGCGCTATCCAGACGGGGATGATCTGATTGCGTTCGCGCGCAAGCTGTATCTGTGGCTGGTGGTGAGCGGCAACTTTTCGACGGCGACGCCGGCCCCTGGCGAGGCTATGCAAAAAGCCTGATTTTTAATCTGGAATCCGCAGTGCGTTGCGCAGATTTCGCGAGAGACGGGAAGTCTGCGCGGGCGCCGGTCAGAGCATCATTTCAACATACAGGGTCTCATCGTTACGCTCGGGGGAATCCAGCATGACGACATCCTCAAGCAGGCCCGATTGAAATTCCCCCCGCATGATTCCATTGGGATCGAATCCGGCCAGAATCGCGATGTGCACGATTTCATCGAAATCGTAGATCCACTGGTGCTTGAAAAAGCGAAATATCTGATTGACCATCCACGCCCGCCTTTGCGGCACCGAACCCTTGTTCCCTGTAAAGGCCTCCATCCGTTCGGTATGAAGCTTGAAGAAGCGGCTCTCGGGATCGCCATAGCCATCAATGTATTTTTTTAAATCCGGCGTTGTGACCCGCAGCAACCCGCCCGGCGCGATCAGGCGTCGCATTTCCATGAGCCAGGCAACCGCCTGCTCGGGGGTCACATGCTCGATGAAATGTTCGGAATAGCCCCAGGAGAAGGCCTGGTTTGCCACTGGAAAAGCCTGCGTCATGTCATGCTGCAGGTAATATGAGACTTGGCCGTCCAGATGGACTCGCACCAGTTTCCCTGGCCCGGCGGCCTTGCCCTGGGTATCGACCATCGGAATTTGATCGATATTCAGGCAGCCCGGCCTGAGCATTCTTCCGCACCCGCAATTTATTCCGCGAAGTCCATGCGCAACAAAAAAATCCCTCCCGTATGGGATCGCCGCTGCGATGGTTTCGATCAGCATTTCTGACATTTTTCGGGTTTCAATGCGCGCGCCTGGCGATTATATTCAGGTTAGCCTCTCATTTACGTCAAAACAGATTTCCTGCGCAGCCATAAAACGCCTTGCCGATGAATCTTTACCAATCACTGTTGCGGCCGCTATTGTTCCAATGCGACGCCGAGTGGACGCACGAGACCACCTTGCGCGCCTGCCACTGGCTTGCGAAATCAGGCTGGTTGCGCGAGCGCGTGCGCAGCCACCACGCCTTCGACGATCCGCGCCTCGCCTGCAGCGTCGCGGGCCTTGCGTTTCCCAATCCTGTCGGCATTCCCGCGGGTTTCGACAAGGACGCGCACGCCGGATTGATGCTGGAGGCATTGGGCTATGGCTTCGTCGAAGCGGGCTCGGTCTCGCGCGATCCTTCACCCGGGAACCCGGCGCGGCCGCGGGTGTTTCGCGTGCCCGCGGATGAGGGCCTGATGGTGTTCTACGGCGTGCCCAGCGAAGGCGCGGTTGCCGTTGCACAGCGCGCCGCGTCGACGCGGCCGCGCGTGCCTTTCGGCATCAGCCTGGTCGAGGCCAATATCGGCCGGATGTCGCCGATCGAAGATGTCCTGAAGCAGTTCACCGACACGGCGCGAATTTTCACCGGCCGCGCCGATTATCTGCAGCTGAACATCAATTGCCCCAATACCACCGGCGGCGAGAGTCCGCTGGATGATCCGGCCCATCTCGCCCTGCTGCTCGCCGGTTTGCGGGAAGTGGAAAATCTGCCCCCGGTGTTCCTCAAGATCACGCCTTTCAGAACGCCCGCGGCCATCGAGGCCATCCTTGCGGTGGTCGACCCATATGCCTTCATCAAAGGATTCGTGCTGAACACCGAGGCCCCCAAACCCTATGCCGGCCTCAATACGCCCCTGGAGGTTTTGCGGAAAATGCCCGGAACGCTATGCGGCCCGATCCGCAGAAAACCGGTGGACGATGCGGTGAGCGCCTGGTACCGGCGCATCGACCGCGCTCGCCACGCGATCATCGCCGCGGGCGGCACCTCCAGCGCCGCGGACGCCTACCGCAGAATTCGCCTGGGTGCTTCGCTGGTGGGCGTGCTCACGGCGCTGGTGTATCGCGGCCCGGGCGTGGTGCGCGACATCAAGGAAGGACTGTGCCGGCTGATCGAGCGTGACGGCTTCGCGACCATCTGCGAGGCGGTTGGTGTCGACACGCCTCGCGCCCGGTAACTCGAAAGGAGACATGACCATGGAAAAAGCACTGGAACCCGGCGACTGCGACCGGATACTGCTCTCCGCCTTCGAGCGCGGCGACATCGACGCGACCCTGGCGCTCTACGAGCCCGGGGCGGTTCTGTTCCGCGAAAACGGCGAGGCGATGACGGGGCTCGAAGCCATCGGGCACCAGAACGCGGCAATCATTGCGCTGAATCCCAAATTCACCATCGATTTCATCCATTCGACGCTCAGCGGTGACGGCACGCTGGCCACGACAAGAATGAAATGTCACCTGGCGGGCACGGCACCGGATGGGCAACGAATCAACAGCAGCGTTCACACACTCGAAGTGCTGCGCAAACAGCCGGACGGCACCTGGAAGTACGTGATCGACGATCCCTACGGCAGCATGCGCGAAATCATGCCCGGCTGCGGCGGCTGACCGAAGAAAAGGTGATCGCGCGGGTTCTTGCCTAGGGTTATTGGGCGGAGGCGAACGTTCTCGCGCCCGTAGCTGCTGCTAAACTATTCCCAGAGCCGTCCATGAAAGTATCCATCCTTCCCGTCACCGCCTTCCAGCAGAATTGCTCCATCCTCGTCGACGAGGCGAGCTGCCGCGCCGCCGTGGTGGACCCAGGTGGTGAAGTGGACGCGATCCTCGAGGCTTTGCGGCAGAGCGGCGCCGAGCTTGAGAAGATACTTATCACGCATGGCCACGTGGACCACTGCGGCTGCGCGGGGGAATTGCGCCGCCGCACCGGTGTCCCGGTGGAGGGCCCGCACGAGGAGGACCGGTTCTGGATCGAGCAGCTCGCTGAATCGGGAATGCGCTTGGGCATGGGCGCCTTGGAGCCGTTCACGCCGGACCGCTGGTTAGAAGATGGCGACAGCGTTCGGTTCGGCAGGCTGATCCTCGAGGTACGCCACTGCCCGGGCCATACTCCCGGACACGTCATTTTTTATTCGAAGAACGATCACCTGGCGATGGTCGGCGACGTGCTGTTCCAGGGTTCGATCGGCCGCACCGACCTGCCGCGCGGGGACCACGGCGCCCTGATCCGCTCCATCACCACGCGGCTTTGGCCGCTGGGAAATGAGGTGGTCTTCATTCCCGGGCACGGGCCGGTATCGACGATCGGCGAAGAGCGCCAGAGTAATCCCTACGTCTGCGACCGGGCACTCGCACGCTTGGCATAGGCCGCGCGCCGGATGCCGCCCGGTAAGCAGTTGGTCGAACTCGTCTCACGGTGATTCGGCTAAGTGTAAGCTATAATCGTCGCTATTGACTTACCATGGACTGGTCATGAAAGTTCTCTCAATTAAGGTGCCGGAGGCACTCGAGCGCAAGCTCAGCGCCGTAGTGAGGAAGCGGGGGTGCCGCAAGAGCGCCGTGGTGCGCCAGGCGCTCGAGCGCTTCCTGGACAATTCGGTGGAAGTCCACCGAGGGTCCTTTCTCGAACTCGCCGGCGATCTCGCCGGCTGCGTCGCGGACGCTCCGGCGGATCTGTCCTCCAATCCGCGCCACCTCGCCGGCTTCGGCAAGTGACGGGGCGCTTCATCGTCGACGCCGGCCCCCTCGTTGCTTTGCTGAGCAAGCGCGACCGCTATCACGGCTGGGCGTTGGAGACGTTTGCCGGCGTCAACCCTCCCGCCTTGACCTGCGAAGCAGTCCTGGCGGAGGCTTGGTATCTTTTGAGAGGAACAGAAAAAGGTCAGACGGCGCTCCTCGACCTGGTGGCGGCCGGCACGCTCGCCATTGAGTTTGCGCTGATGCCAGAGCTATTGGCCGTGCGGCGCCTGGTGGTGCGCTATCGCGACCGCCCAATGTCGCTGGCGGACGCCTGCCTCGTCAGGTTGGCGGAACGGTTCGACGAAGCAGAGGTGATCACCATCGATCAGGATTTCTCGATCTACCGCAAGCACGGCCGGAAAACCATTCCCTTGATCTCCCCGCGCGTCGGATAAAGGACCAGCTGCGGCAGCGACAGCAAGGCCAGGAACCACCGTTTGTACAGCTTCATCGCGCGACTCCTTCGCGTGATTTTCCGGGACTGCCGGTCCAGTCGCCTGTTGCACGTCTAGGCAGGTTTCGAGGCGTTTCGCTCAGATCCAGGCAAACCCCTCCGGCATGCCGGCGCCCAGCACCACCTGTCCGAACAGGGCCGAACCCGCGTCCCAGCTGGTGCCGATGTGCGCGGCAGTCGCATAGGCATCGCGATAGCACTGCTGGATCTCGAAATCATCGAACAGGCCCCGGCCGCCGCTGGCGCGCAGCAGTTTTTCAATGGCCTGGCTGGCGAGGATGGGGGCGTAGCACTGGTCGCGCCGTGAGCGCGCGCGCATCGGCATCGAAATCTCCTTGCCGGCGATGGCAAGGTCCATGACCTCGCGGCAATCGCGCCGCAGCAGCAATTCCGCCGCGTCGATCATCGCCGAAGCTTCGGCGACGCGCATTTGCACCGCCGGGAAGTCGGCCACCTTGCGGCGCGCGATGCTGGTGCGGTCCTGCAGATATTCAACATAGCGTTCGTAGGCGCCCCAGGCGATGCCGACCGAAGGAGAGCACAGGCAGATCGGAAAATTGGCGAAGGCGTGCAGGCGATACAAGGGGCCGGGATTGACCGCGCGTCCCGGCGCGCGCGCCTCGCGCGCATCGGCGAAATCCAGCAGGCGGTGCTCGGGCACCAACACATTGTCGAAAATCACCGTCTTGCTGCCGGTGCCGCGCAGGCCGAACACATGCCAGTTGTCGTCGATCCTGCCTTCTGCCATGGGCACGAGAAAAAGTTTCACTACCGGGTGCGGCGGCGTGCCGGTCATGCCGGTTATGGCTCCGACGATGATCCACTCGCTGTTGTCGCAGCCCGAGGCAAAGCCCCAGCTGCCCGAAAGTCGCAGCCCGCCTTTCTCAGGCGTGACTTTGCCCGACGGGCGGAACGCCGAGGCCACCAGGGCATCGGGGTCCTTGCCCCAGACGTCCTTTTGCGCCTCGTCCGGATACAGGCCCATCATCCACTGGTGGATGGAGAGCACCGAGAACACCCAGCCCGCCGAACCGCAACCGCGCGACAGTTGCATTACCGCGCGGGAAAAGGTTTCCAGGTCGGCTTCGACGCCGCCATAGCGGGTGGGCTGCAGCAGCTTGAACAGCCCCGATTGCTTCAAATCACGAATGGTTTCATCGGGCACGCGCCGCGCCTGGTTGGTGGCCGCGGAGCGCGCGCGCAGCACCGGGGTCAGCGCAGCGGCGATGGCCAGCACTTCGTCCGCGGTGGATGCCGTGCTTATTGCTTTGGTGCTGGAACTCACGAGGCTCTCCTCCCTTGGCGGCCCGCGCCTGATCGCCGGCGCATCGATTATTCACTGCTGCGATTATGAAGCGGATCGTCGGACTGCGTCCATTGCGCCGCGCGCGAGTCCGTAGCATGATTGCCGCCCCGCAGAATGTTTTCCGAAGGTTTCCCGCATGCCCCATGTTCCCGCATCATCGGCGCTGTCGCGCTTTGTCGTTCTCGATCTCACCCGCGTGCGCTCCGGCCCCACCTGCGTGCGCCAGCTGGCCGATTTTGGCGCCGATGTCATCAAGATCGAACCCACGCCAGGCTCCGACCCGAGCACCGAAATCTTCGGTTCGCGCCACGATTACGAGATGCAGAACCTGCATCGCAACAAGCGCTCCATGACGCTCAATCTCAAGGAGCCGCGCGGCAGGGAGATTTTCATGAAACTGGTGGCGCAGGCCGACGTGGTGGTCGAGAACTACCGGCCCGATGTGAAGGCACGCCTCGGTATCGATTATGAATCGCTGAAAAAGGTGAACCGGCGCATCGTGCTGGCGAGCCTTTCCGGGTTCGGCCAGGACGGCCCTTATGTGGAGCGCGGCGGCTTCGACCAGATCGCGCAGGGCATGACCGGCATCATGTCGGTGACCGGGTTTCCCGAACAAGGACCCACGCGCGTCGGCGGCGCGATCTGCGACGTGATGATGGGCTACCAGTGCGCCTTCGGCATCGCCGCGGCCCTGCTCGAGCGCGAAATTTCGGGCGAGGGGCAGTGGGTGCAGACCGATCTGCTTAACGCAGGCACCTCGCTCATCGACTTTCAGGTGGCGCGCTTCCTTTTCAAAGGCGACGTGGCGAAGCAGGGCGGCAACGACCACCCCAGCACCATGCCGGTGTCGAGTTACCGCACCAAAGACGGCTACATCAACATCGCCGCATCCGGCAATGCCATCTGGAAGCGCTTGTGCGAGGCGCTCGGGAAGGAGGAGTGGCTCGCCTTGCCGGAATATGCCTCGGACCCGCTGCGCGTGAAGAACCGCAAGCCGCTTAACGAGGCGCTGAATGCGGTACTTGCGACGCGCACCTCGGCGCAGTGGATAGACGTGCTGAACGAGGCGGGCGTGCCCTGCGGGCCGATCTATAACCTCGACCAGGTGTTCGACGACCCGCAGGTGAAGCATCTTGGCATCGCCGCAAGCGTGAAGCACCCGGTGCTGGGCGAGATCCGCATGCAGAACCAGCCGGTGACGCTCTCGCGCACCCCCGGGCGCGTGGCCGTGCCTACGCCCGAACTGGGCGAACATACCGGGGAAATTCTCGCTTCGATCGGTTATGCTAGTGAGGATATCGGCAAGCTGCGCAGCGATAAGGTTGTCTGATACGAAAGCGGTGTTCGGGCGTGCAGGCTGCCGTCGCATTGACCATTTCCGGGGAGGGAAAATGCAGTTCACCAAACTCATTGCAGTCCTGTCGGCGTTATTCCTTAGCGGCGCCGTTTTGGCGCAGTCCTATCCGGTCAAGCCCATCAAGGTCATCGTTCCGTTCGCGCCCGGTACCGGCCCCGAGCAGGCGGTTCGCCACATGCAGGAACGATTTTTCAAGTCCGCCGGCCAGCCGCTGGTGATCGAGAACAAGGGCGGCGCGGGCGGCAATATCGGCACCGATGCGCTCGCGAAGTCCGCCCCCGACGGCTACACCATCGGCCTCATCGCCATCAACATGCTGGTGATCAATCCGCACCTGTACAAGGACATGCCCTACGACCCGATCAGGGATTTCGAGCCCATCATGCATGTCACCAGCACCAACCATGTGCTCGCCATCCACAGCAGTGTACCGGCCACCAACCTGAAGGAATTTGTCGCGTGGGTGAAGGCCAATCCCGGAAAAGTCAGCATCTCCACCAATGGCGCGGGTACCACACCGCACCTTCTGGGCGTTTTGCTCAACCAGAACACCGGCACCGATCTGCTCGCCGTGCACTATAAGGGCGGTGGCGAGGCGGTCAAGGATCTGGTGGGCGGCCACGTGCAGGCGATGTTCGGATCGCCGTTCCAGGTGAGGCCTTTCGTTGCCGCCGGCAAGGTGAAGGTGCTGGGCACCACGCGCGGCAAGCGCGTCGATCTGTTTCCCGATATGCCGACCTTTGCAGAGCTGGGGTATCCGGGCATGACCGCCGACGCGTGGACCGCCTACATGGCCCCGGCCGGCACGCCGGCTGCCATGGTGCAACGGCTCTCCACCGAGTTCACGCGTATCGTCACCACGCCCGAGGTGATCGCTGCCTTCGAAAAAGAGGCTTACACGCTGATCGGCAGCTCGCCTGCCGTCACCGGCCAGATGATCCGCACCGAGTTGAAGCGCTGGGAAGGCGTGGTCAAGGCTTCGGGTTGGAAGGTTCAGTAATTTGCGGTGCATTGATAGGGTCTCGCCGGCCGACAA
>MEQV01000096.1:0-2416 GCA_001770355.1 Betaproteobacteria bacterium RIFCSPLOWO2_02_FULL_62_17 | reverse complement strand
ATCCACGACAATCGTAACGGCGGGGAGGGGCAGATCGCCATCGACGCCGTCAAAGCGGCGCTGCCCGACGGCAACACGCTGCTGATGACGCCAATCGCGAACATCTGCATCTATCCGCATACCTACAAGAAGCTGGGCTACGATGCGGCGAAGGATTTCATACCGGTGGCGATGGTCGGCGCATTCAACATCGCCCTGGTCACCGGCCCCGGAACGCCGGCGACGAACGTCGCATCCTTCATCGAATGGGCCAAGGCGAACCCGAAGAAGGCAAGCTTCGGCACGCCGGGCGCGGGCAATATCCCGCACATTTACGGGTTGATGTTTGCGCGCGCGGCGGGGATTCCGCTTGTAAACGTGCCTTACAAGGGCAGCCCGCCGGCGGTCAATGACCTCATGGGCGGGCACATTGCCGCGGCGGTGTCGACCCTGGGCGACTTTCTCTCGCAGGACAAGGCCGGGCGCGTGCGCATACTCGCCCATTCGGGCCGCGAGCGTTCGAGCCTTGCTCCCAATGTGCCGACGTTCACCGAACTCGGTTACAAGGGCCTGCAGGGCGGCGGCTGGTTCGGCTTGTTCGCGCCGGCCGGCACGCCCGCGGAGATGGTGGCGCGCGTCAACCGCATCGTGGTGCAGGGTCAGCAGGCTCCGGACATGAGCAGCCGCATGCGCAGCCTGGCGCTGGAAACCCAGTTGACCAGCGCGGCCGAGTTCGCCGCCATCGTGCGCGCGGACTACGAGCGCTGGGGCGAAGCCATCCGGGCAGCGGGGTTTGCCGGGACTCAGTGAGCGTGTTTCGCCGCCCGCACTCGTGCAAACGCGGCCTGGGCAACGGGTTCCACCGCGGAATCGGGGAACGGCGACACGCTGCTGACGTTGATCTCGCAAAGCACATAGGTGTCCGTGCCTGACTCGCTCTTTGGCCCGAGCAGGAAGTCGCAATCCCACAGTACCGGCAGTAGACCGGTATCGATGTCCAGCAGTCGCTGCATCGCCGGTACCCACTCCTCCTCCAACTGGCGCTTGAGCGGCTGAAACGCCGCAACGGTCGGCGGATGGTACAGGCGCGGCCCGGGCTGCGGTGCTTCCTGCGGCGGCGCGCCGGCAGGGGCGGGATAAAGGGCATTGATGGCCTGGTGCCCGAAACCCGCCACCCGGCCGTGCACCAGGTAACAGCGGATCATGCCTTCGGGCAGGCGTGACTGGTAGGCCTGGTCGATCATCCTGCCGTCGCCCGCAAAATACGGCTCGCAGCGTTTGAGAAATTCGCTCAACGCGATCTCTTCCTCGACGCATCCGCGTTTCGCGTGCCGGGCGCGCACCCGCGCTTCGCCCGGCGGCGATGCGGCGGCAAGCTCGACCTTCCATACGCCGTTGCCGCCGTTGCCGCGATATTGCTTGAGGACGCGAGCCCCTGCGCTGGCAAGGCGCGAGGGCAGTTCGCGGCACAGGTGCTCCATGCTGCGGTACAGGTGCGTATCGCAGCTCCAGCCTATCGCGCGTGTCCGATACAAGACTTCCTTGGTCCCGAGCTTCAGGATGACATCAGGATGCGTGCTGACAAAAACGCCCGCGGCGGCCACCTCGCGAAGCATGGCATCGAGCATTGAGCGGTCGCGCCCGCCTTCGATGGGATTCACCCACACCAGCACGCCTTCAAGCTGCATGAGCTGAAGGCGCACCTCCGCACAGAAATCGTCGTGATAGACGGCGGGTTCGGCCTGTACCCCGAGCGCGGCCAGCGCCTGGAACACCGGCAAAAAGCGGCTGTTCTCAGGCGCGGCGTTTTGCCGCGCCTCGCGGTCGCCGGGATAAAGAATCGCCACCCGGCAGCGGCAATCGCCTGTCATGGGATCAACATTGCAGAGTCAGGTTTCGTGCGGCTGGCGCTCGGTCTGTTCCAGGATCCGATTTTCCAGTCGTCCCAGTTTTTCCACTTCGCAAATCACAGTGTCTCCGGGTTGTATCCCTTTGTACTCGCCCGGCGGCATCGGCAGTTCCTCGGGCGAGCCGGTGAGAATCAGCGTGCCGGGTTTGAGCGGCATGATATGCGAGAGATACTCGATGAGTTCGGGCACGCTCCACAGCATCTTGTTGGTGCGCGTGTCCTGGCGCAGGCGTCCGCCCACCCAGGCCTTCACCGCCAGATTCTTCGCATCGCCCACCAGGTCGCGCGGCACGATGGCGCGGCTCATGGGCGTGTAGCCCGGAAAGTTCTTCATGCGGATGTTGTCGTTGATCGGGCTCTGGCTGCGGATCGGGCGCCACCAGGCGTGGTGCATGGTGAGATCGTTGGCAATGGCATAGCCGGCGATGTATTCCTCGGCGCGCTCGGCCGGAACGCGGAACGCCGTCTTGCCGATCACCGCGGTCACTTCGACTTCGAAATCGAACTTGATGCGGCCATGCTCGATGT
>MEQV01000095.1:7322-8017 GCA_001770355.1 Betaproteobacteria bacterium RIFCSPLOWO2_02_FULL_62_17 | reverse complement strand
TGCTCCAGATTCTTGAGTTCGGTCCTGGAAATGCTGTCGATACTGCCGTTGACGTTGTAATAGGCGGTAATGATCATCGGCAGCAGGGCCGTGGCCACCATCGCCAGCGTCATCTTGACGCCCATGGGCCAGGACGCCGGACGGAACAGCAGGTCGCCGAAGCGGTTGACGCGACGCCGCAGCAGCCGCGGAGATTTGAGGGTATCCAGCCAGGTTTCCTTCTCCGCCACCTTGTCATCGCCCGCCGCCAGGGCCTCGGACAGGCCCAGCGCCGACGCATGCGCCGCGAACAGCGCCGTGGCGAAATGCTGCAGGTCCTGCGGCCGCTCCTCGGGCTTGACCTTGAGCGCCCAGTCGATGGCGCCCAGAAACTCCGGACTGAACTTGCCCTTGCCCACCACCGCGGCGGGTGCCATGGTGTCATTGGTCGCCCGCGCGGTTGCCTCGGGCGGCTTCTCCCCGGTCAGCAGCCAATAAAGCGTCGCGCCCAGGGCGTAGATGTCCGTATAGGGCCCCTGCGTGCTGCCCCAATACTGCTCGATGGGTCCGTAGCCGGGCGTCACGATATTGACTTCATCGCCCTGGCTGACGGCGGTGCTGCGCGCCGCGCCAAAATCCAGCAACACGAAACTGCCCTCTACGTCGCGCACGATGACGTTGTCCGGCTTGATGTCGCGATGCAGGAATCCGCTGCG
>MEQV01000095.1:455-7309 GCA_001770355.1 Betaproteobacteria bacterium RIFCSPLOWO2_02_FULL_62_17 | reverse complement strand
AGGCCTTCGATCAGCGGCAACAGCAGCCCCAGCAGGCGTTCCTCGCCGATGCCGCTGTTCGCCTGCCACCAGCTGCGCAGCGATTTCCCCTTCTCGTACTCCAGCACCATGTAGGCGGTGTTGTTCGCCTCGAAAAAACGCGCCACCCGAACAATATTGGGATGCTTGAAGGTCGCCAGCGTGCGCGCCTCGACCAGGAAACTTTCCAGCCCGTGCTGATAGAAATCCAGATCGTCGGCGGCCCGCGCGGAAACGGATTTGGTGGTCGCGCGGTAGGCAAATTGCTCCGGCAGATACTCTTTCACGGCAACCCTGGCGTTGAGATTGACATCGGTCGCCATGTAGGTAATGCCGAAGCCGCCCTGACCCAAGACGTTGTCGATGCGGTATTCGTGAATACGGTAGCCCACCGGCAATGCCAGGGTCGGATCCTCGGGCGCGGCATTGAACGCCGCCTTCTGCACGTTCGCGACAGCCGCCGCAGCTGCCGGCATAGTCGCGGTAACTGTCGCCTTTGGGGCAGCCTGAACATTCAACGGCGTCGTTCTTTCGACGATGGATGCCGGCGCAGCGGGCTTTCTATGCATCGGCGAATTCATGTCGATCTGGGTTTTGTCCCCGCCCGCTGCGGGTGCGGCGGGTTTGGGCGCTGAGAGCACCGGCGCGGCTGGCGGCGGCACGGATGCCCCCTGCGTGGCCAGCCGCACGGCGGCAGCTTTGCTCGCCGCGGCGACCGCGACCACGGCAGCCGCGGCATCGGGCGCCTGAGCGCGATTCTGGTGCAAAGGCGAATTCGGATCGACCTGCGTCTTCTGGTGCAAGGGCGAATTGGGATCGACCTGCGTCCTGTCGGCGTTGGCTGCCACGGCAGGCGGCGCGTTGGGCGGCCGGTTCCGGTGCAGCGGCGAGTTCATGTCCAACTGCGTTTTATCGGTATTGCCACCCCCCGGGTTTCCAGCACCCGACTTGATCTCTTCCGCCATCGTCCCCTCCTGACGCACCCGATATCCGGGCTGAATGGTTTATTCCTGTTCAGACTAGCATATTTCGCCGTACCGTCTGCGGCCGGCGAACCCTGCAAGACCTTCCGGATCGATCTGCCTTTATTGAATGAATTCATTAAATTAGTTTGCTGCACCGGGGCCTTGCCACTACAATCTGGCGGCCAAACACCCGTCTTTCGAGGCACGAGCCGAATTGCCTTCCCAATCTGAATCCACGCTCAAAGGCGATATTGCCGGCGGCCTGACCGCGGCCTTTCTGGCCTTGCCGGTCAGCATCGTCATCGGTTCCTTCACGCTTGAGACGCTCGGACGCGAGGGTTTCACGCTTGGCATTGTCTCGGGTATCTGGGGCCTTGCCCTGGGCGCGCTCATCCTCGCGGCACTGGGGACGCGCTCAACCGGCGTGAATGTTCCGCGCAGCGTGGCCGGCTTTTTCGTCGCCGCCCTGCTGTCGCAGGTGGTCATGGGTTTCAACGCCATGACCTCGGTGGATCCATCGGCGCGGCTCGCGGCGGTGTTCCTGTTCCTCGCCCTGACAGGATTGATACAGACGCTGATCGGCCTCACGCACCTGGGCGGCATGGTCAAGTATTGCCCGCAACCGGTGCTGTCCGGCTTCCTCAACGCGCTGGGCATTCTGCTGTTCGTTTCACAGATCGGTCCGATGCTGGGGATCGAGGACACGCACTCCATCCAGCACGTGTTCGAGAACCTTGAGGAAGGCCTGGCACCGTTGAACCTGGTGGTGGTCGCGGCGACCGGCGCGGTCATCGCCTGGCCGCCGCGCTTCCTGCATCGCATTCCTTCAATGATTCTCGGCGTCGTGGCGGGTACGGCGGTCTACCACCTGCTGGACGCATTCGGGCTGGAAAAATACCTGGGCTCCACCATCGGCTCGATGCCGCCGATCAGCCCGCCATTCGATATCGGCCTGAACTTCTATTCGTTCATCCAGGCATACGGCGCGAGGCTCCCTGACATGATCGCCGCGGCCTTCGGCCTGGCGATCGTCGGATCGCTCGATCACCTGCTTTCCTCCAAAGCCTTCGAGGGGCAGACCGGCGTTCGTCTGGACACCAACCGGGAGTTGGCGAAGCTCGGCGCGACCAATACCTTGCTCGCCTGCGTCGGCTGCATTCCGGTCGGCATCAATCTCACCAACAGCCAGGCCAATCACAACGCCGGCGGGCGCAGCCGCTGGTCGCTGGTGGTGATAGGCTTGACTTCGATCGTCGTGATCCTGCTGTTCGGCTGGGTAATCGCCTGGTTGCCCAGGGTGGTGGTCGCGGTTCTGCTCATGACCCTGGCGCTGCGGCTGATCCAGTTCAAGATCCTGCTGACGATCTACAACTGGCTGCGCGGCAAGGCGAAAGTCAGCCGCAGCCACGCCATCGACCTGGCGATCCTCATCATCGTCGCGGGCGCGGCGATCGCCGTGGGCGTCGCCAACGGCGTCGCCATCGGCATAGTCATCGCGGTGTGCTTTTTCATCGCCACCACCAGCCGCTCGGTGGTGCGCCGCGCCTACCGCACCGACGCGATCCATTCGCGCCGGTCTCGCCCGGCCGATGAAATGGAGCAACTGGACAAGCATGGCCACAAGGTCGTGGTGCTGGTGCTGGAGGGAATCGTGTTTTTCGGCACCGCGGACCACCTGCTCGACCGGATCGATCAACTGCTGCGCGAGGACGTCACCCACATCATCCTCGACATGAAACGGGTGACCTACATCGACTCCACCGGCGCGCGCATATTCGAGCAGATCGCTAAGCTGGTGCGCGACTCAAAACGCCTGCTGCTGGTGTCCCACATGAGCAAGAATCACGAAATGTGGGGGTTCATGGAGGACACCGGCGTCGTCAAGGCGGTGGGAACATCGCGTTTTTTCGCCGATACCGACCATGCCCTGGAAAAGGCCGAGGACGACCTGCTGCTCGAGGCCATGGGTGAAAAAACCATCGTCAGGGAAACGCCGCTGTCGCGCATCACGCCGATGGAACTGCTGAGCGCCGAGGAACTTGCGGTGCTGGCGCCGCAGCTGGAAAAGAGGATTTTCAATTCCGGCGAACACATTTTCCGGGAAGGCGAGCCCGGCGAAGAACTGTTCATCATCTCGGAAGGCTCGGCGAGCGTCTACCGCAGCATGGAGGACAACATCGGCTCCCACCGCCTGGTCACCTTCGGGCAGGGAACGGTGTTCGGCGAAATGGCCCTGCTGGATTCGCAGCCGCGCTCGGCCAGCGTGCGCGCCGACGGCAGGCTGGCCTGCTACGTGATGTCGCGCCACCAGCTCGATACGCTGGTGGCAGAGCATCATGCCATCGCGGCAAAGCTGTTGATCAGCCTGTCGCGCGAATTGGGGCGCAGGCTGCGCAGCGCCAATCAGACCATCAATTCGCTGCAGACCTAGAGTTCACTTCAACACAAGATCGCCGTTTCCGCACGGATGGCTATCCCATGCAAGCAACACCGAACCTGAAGGGCCGCGTGGCCCTGGTCACCGGCAGCGCGCGCCGCACTGGGCGCGTCATCGCGCATAAGCTCGCCGAGGCCGGCGCGTCGGTGATAATCAATGCGCGCAGCGCAAAAGCCGACGCCGAGGCCGTGGCGAAGGAAATCGAGACCGCGCACGGCAAAGGGCGCGCCATCGCCTGCCTCGCCGATATCTGCGAACCCGCGGCCGTCGACGCCATGATTGCGCTGGCAATCGACACCTACGGGCGCCTCGACATTCTGGTCAATAACGCCTCGGTGCGGCGCCATGGCGAATTGGCCACTTTCGCGCTTTCGGACTGGCACGACATCCTGCACACCACGCTGGATGGCAGCTTCCTTTGCAGCCGCGCCGCCGCGCCGCATCTGGCGCATGAGAGGAACGGCACCATCATCAACATCGGCGGCGTGGCAGCGCACACCGGCGCGCGCAATGCGGCCGCCATGATCACCGCCAAGGCTGGCTTGCTCGGCCTGACGCGCGCACTCGCGCACGAACTGGGCCCGATGGGCATTACCGTCAATTGCGTGGCCCCCGCCTCGATGCGCGCGGCCGACGACGATGCGGGGCGCACCGCGCAGCTTTCGTCGCTCTATGGTCACGAGAAGACTCCGCTGGGACGCGCCGGCACCATGGAAGAAGTATCCGAAGCCGTGGTGTCCTTGTGCGGGCCGGCCTGGCGTTACATGACCGGCCAGGTGGTACACATCAACGGCGGCGTATTTTTCGGGTCATAGTTGCCTGAATTTTTCCAGGAGTCGCCATGGAACATGTGAAAACAACCGTCAATCATGGCGGAAAACACTACGCGGTCGAAGGCTGGTGCGATGCAAAGTTCAGCGCCGCGCGCGACCGCTTCGTGAACAACTTCGCGGAAGGCCTGGAAATCGGCGCCTGCCTGGCGTGCAATATCGAGGGCCGGCCGGTGATCGACCTGTGGGGCGGCTACGCCGACAAAGCCGGCACACGCCCCTGGGAAAAGGACACCATCGTCAACATGATGTCGGTCTCCAAGGCGATCACCGGGATCTGCGTCTATATCCTGGCCGATCGCGGACTCATCGACCCTGAGGCGCCGGTGGCGCGTTACTGGCCGGAATTCGCCGCCAACGGCAAGCAGAAACTGCAACTGAAATATGTGCTGGACCATCGCGCCGGCATGGCCCTGGTGAGCGAGCCGATTGCGCGCGGCAGCGTCTACGAGCATGCGGTGATGGCCGCGGCGCTGGCGCGCCAGAGCGCCGCCTGGGAACCGGGCAGCGATGCCGGCTATCACGTGCTCACGCAAGGATTCATCCTCGCCGAAGTGGTGCGGCGCGTGACCGGCAAAACCCTGGGCACTTTTTTCCGCACCGAAATCGCCGAGCCCCTGAAGCTCGATTACCGCATCGGCCTGGACAGCAAGGACTTTGCGCGCTGCGCCGAGTGGGCGCTCCCCGCCGACAGTCCCATGGCCAAAGCCATCATCGACCCCTATGCGACGCAGGAAGGCGCCTTCTGGCAGCCGCTGGCCGCCGACGAGGATTTCAACTCCGCCGCCTGGCGCGGCGCGGAAATCCCCTCGGCCAATGGGCATGGCAACGCGCGCGCCGTGGCGAAGCTTTACGGCGCGCTGGTCCTGGAGGGCCAGGATGGCGTGCACCTGATGAAGCGCGCCACGCTCGAGCGCATGATCACCGAGCAGCACAACCTCAAGGAGCGCTACCTGGGACGCCACTACCACCAGGGCTCGGGCGTGGTGCTCAGCTCCAAGCCCAATGCCTGGATGGGCCCGAATGCGCGCGCCTTCGGTCATCAAGGGGCGGGCGGCGCCATCGGCTTCGGCGATCCCGACGCGAAGCTGGGCTTTTCCTATGCGATGAACAAACCCCACGCGGATGTCACGGTGCCCACGCGGGCGCGCGTGATCGAGGCGATCTACGCGGCCCTGTCCTGATCTGTACTTATTCCATGGCTGGCTACGAACTACCAGAACAAGTACGACAGATAATGAATTTATTTGAAAATTATTTGAATTATTCCGGCTTCCCGGTGCGCGGCACCACGCGCTCGGAAAAGCGCGTGATCAGCCAGATGGCAAAGCAAACCGGCAGGATGGCCCAGGCAAACACCGCCGCCACCGCCTGAGTCACCGTCGCGGCATCGACGCCCTCGCCCAGGCCCGCGATGTTGGCCACCATGCCGGCGATGGCGGTGCCGATCGCCTGTCCGAGCGAGCGGATCATCGACATCGACGATGCCGTGACCGTCTCCTCGCCCTTCGCCGCAGCCTCCATGGTGCGCGCGCCCAGGTGCACATGATGCACACCCACGCCGAAGCCGAGAAAACAGCACGCGCACAGCAACAGCAGCAGCGATCCGCCGTGGATGGCGGCAAGAAACCCCAGCACGGCGATCAGCATGAAAACCGGGCCGCTGCGCATTGCCAGGCGTTCGCGCGAGCCCGACCAGCCCGCCACGATGAAAGTGCCCAGGGTCCAGGCGGTGGAGTTGATCAGATTGGTCACCCCGACCAGCAAAGGCGTGACATGGTGCACCACCTGCAGCACCAGCGGCAGCAAAATGGTGACGGCTGCCTGCGCCATGCCGACGATGATCAGCATCCAGTAACCCATGCCCACCGGATTGGCGAGCGACAAGGGCCGCGAGGGAAACATGCGCTGCCCGGCGCGCGCATCGAGAACAAAGGTCAAGCCGATGCAGCCGACCGACGCCAGCAGCAGCAACACGCGCGCGGCAAGTGAATCCAGTTGACCCGATTCGGCAACGCCCAGCACGCCCAGCGCCAGCAGCGCGATGCGCGCGAACGGAAATCGCGAGCCGGCACCCGCCTGCGTGAGCGTCCTGGGCACCTTCCACCAGGCCACCGCGCAGTACAAGGCGATGAACGGCAGGAACGACCAGAACGCGCCGCGCCACCAGCCTATCTCGGCGAACGCGCCACCGACAAACGGACCGATCAGGCCGAACACGCTCCAGAAGCCCTGGTAAAGCGCGAGGATGCGCGTACGGATGACAGGCGCGTAGACGCGGCTCACAAAACCCATGGTGCCGCCGATGATCAAGCCGCCGCCATAGCCCTGCAGCAAGCGAGCGATGACGAGCTCGGCCATATCGCGCGACAGCGCGCAGCCCAGGGTGCCCGCGGCGAACACCACACCGGCGGCCACAAAGGCGCCGCGGCCTCCGGTGCGCGCCCACACCGGACCGACGCTGGCCGAACCGACGATGGCGCCGATCTGGTACAGCATCGAGGCCCAGACATAGTAGGAAGAACCGCCGACCTCGCTCACCACCGTGGGCATGATGGTGACCACCATCAGGATCTGCAGCGAGTACATCATCACACCCATCAT
>MEQV01000095.1:0-424 GCA_001770355.1 Betaproteobacteria bacterium RIFCSPLOWO2_02_FULL_62_17 | reverse complement strand
CGGAACAACTCGCTCCAATTTGCCGCGTCCGAGTCCGCGGGTGCGCTGCCGCTCATGCGGGGGATTCCATTAATATTCGTCGGTTCGCGGACTCTCATCGGGGCCGCGCGCAACGGCGGACTCTAGCGCAAAATGGCTGAGTGATACCTGATCCAAACGCAAACAATGGGGAATCCACTATGACGAACTCGCGCGCTGTGCCGGCTGCTGCAACGCTGATCGCAAGTCTTTTTATTGCTTCCCAGGCCATGGCCCAGGCCTTTCCGAGCAAGCCGATCCGCTTCATCGTCGGCTTCCCGCCAGGGGGGGCGACCGACACCGTCACGCGCGCGGTCGCGCCGAAGATGTCCGAGGCGCTGGGGCAGCCGGTGCTGGTGGAGAACATGGGGGGCGCCTCGGGAATGATCGCGAGCCAGATGGTGGC
>MEQV01000094.1 GCA_001770355.1 Betaproteobacteria bacterium RIFCSPLOWO2_02_FULL_62_17 | reverse complement strand
GCCATTGACGGTGTAATTGCTTTCTACTGTCACGGTGGATTCCTGAATATTGAGTTCGCGCCGGCGATCCAGTTCCTGGCGTTGTTGCGGTGTGAAGAACAGCCGTCCCAGGGCAGAGTCGTCGCGGTTGCCCTGCGCCAGCACCGACTGCTGCCCCAAGCTTACTCCGGCGAGGCAAAGGATTACGGTAATCCAGCACGTTCGACCTGATTTTCCCGGGGTTGCCGCCTTCTTGTTCATGAGGATTTCACCTGTTTCACCGCCACCAGGTCCAGCTCGCAGCTTGTACTCAACCGCGGAACTGCCGCCAGCGATTGGCCGCGCTCTATCCTGTCCAGGGTACAGCGCCTGACCGAGACATGCGACAGCGCCGCGGCACCGAGGTCGGACAGGAACCTCAGCAGGTCCTCCTCGTGCAGCAACTGCATATCCAGCTTCATGCGGCTGCCCACCAGATCCATCGCGCCTGCCGGTGTGAGGCCGGGGTACCCCAGCGGCCGTTGGGATTCAATATTGTAGCGAATCTCGAACAGCTTTCTGGCGGTCTTGATCTTGGCAATCGAATCGATGAGGTCGAGCCGGTTTTCCTGCTCGACCATGCCGCGCGAGGCCATGCGCGCATACCAGAGCATGTTCTCCTTGATCTCCCGCTCTTCTTCGGACACCTGGTCGAGGCGTTTTTGCGCCTGCGCGTTGGAATTCTTGGCGGTATCGCGGGCTTTTCTGGCATCCATGAGCCAGGTTTCGCTCACGGCCAGGCAGGTGACGCCCATGGCAATCAGCAGCGCGGCGGCGGCCAGCGGCAGGCGCAGGTGTTTGTAGTCTTCACGGGCGATTTTCATGTCCCGACCCGCTTGTTGAATACGACGGTAAACCGCGGCACTTCGGTTGCCCGGGCGGCGCCAATATCGCCGGAAATGCTTTTTTCGGCGGTCAGGTCAAAGGGCAATTGCGTGCTGGTGACTTCCACGCCGGGCCGCGCGCGCAATGCCGCGACAAACTGATTCACAAGTAGGGTGATATTGCGGAAATCCGACGCCTGGGCGGCGTTGACGCGGCCGCTGAGTTGCACGACTTCAAAAATTGGAATTTCATCGGATTTCGCCGCGGCGGGTGCCGCGGGCGTGGGCGGCGCCTTCGCGGCCTTCGCACCATCCGCAGCGCGCTTGAGGTCCGTGCCGATCTGCCATTCAATGCGCTCGAGCTCGATCTGCGGAACCGCCGCCAGGGCTTTGCTCAGTTCCACGAACATTTTGTCCAGCGAAACAGTTTGCTTTTCCAGCGCGATGTAGTTTTTGACCAGAGCTTTCAAATTCTCGGTCGAGGTCGGCGTTTTCTGGAATTGCGCCTGCAGGCGCGTATATTGATCGTTCAGCCGCCGTTCCTGCCGTTGGTCGATGCCGGCCTGCTGCTGAACGTTGTAATAGTCCAACAGCCGCAGCGCCGCCAGCAGCACGCAAAACGTGAATATGGCTGCGCCCGTGGCGAAGGAGGCAACGCGCGCCCGCCACAGATTGAAATAGCGGCGGTGGCCGTCGTCGGCGAATTGCTGCGACGGTTGTGAAACCGCAAGAATGTGGAGGAAAAGGCGTTCCGCCAGAAGGTTCTCGGGAGCCGCCTTCAAGCCGGCGCGCTTGCAGGCGTCACCGATGCCAATCACGTTATAGTTGATCTGCGGGGTGTTGACGCAGGCGGCCTTGAACTCGGCGAGCGCTTCGTCGGCGAAGATGACGATCACATCCAGGGCGCCGCTGTCACGCGCCAGCATGCGCATATTGGTGAGGTATTGCTGCAGGCGGCTGGTTTCCGCGGCTACCGCCTGGGCACGCTGGGCCATGTTCTCGCCTTCGATATGGCCCAGGCGGGAAAAGCGAATCTGACCGTTGTCGACGAAGCATTGCCGCATGCCCGCCTGCTGGCGGCTGACCAGCAGAAAGCGTTTTTGCGCGAAGCCGATGCGTTTCGCCAAGGCCGGCGCAAGCAGGGGCGGCGAATAGACGCCCACAACGCGCGCTTTCTGGCTGTTCAACATTGCCAGCCAGGGCTGCAATTGCTGGGTATTGGTGAATGAGGTGAACAGAATGTTTTCTTCGCGCCGTGGCCCGCTCTCATAGCCCAGCGACACGGTCAGGGCAAGTGACAGGTCGCGGTAGCGTTGCGACAGTTTGCGCTGCAGCAGCGTGCGCCGGTCGCCGCCCCGGACATAGGGGATGGATTCCTGGTGAAAGTCCTCCTCGACAATATCGACCAGCAGGTAATACAGGGCGTGCGGCGCGCCGGCGACGTATTTGCCGAATTCAGGCAGCGCTTCCTCGCCGTTCCCGAACACGGCATCCTCGATCAGCGTGCCGGCATTCCATGTGAACGCGCTGACCTGGCTGGAGGTAAAGTAAAGAAGGCGCTTGGCGGGCATGGCGGGTTTTCGTACCTAGATCTTTACTTTGGTCATCATGTCGTAAATCGGGCCGAGCACCGAGAGCATCACCCAGCCGAGGATCGCCCCGAGGATTACCGTCATCATCGGTTCGATCATGGTCTGCACCTTGCCGATCGATTCACGTACTTCGCGGTTATAGAAGTAGGACACGTTCAGCAGGGCGTTGTCCAGCGCGCCGGTGGTCTCGCCCACGCGGATCATGCGGATGACCAGCGGCGGAAACAGGCCGACGTTTTGAAACGAATTGGTGACGCTTTTGCCTTCGGCGATTTCCTGCCCCGCCATGCGCAGCCCCTCCTGGATCACCAGATTGCCGGCGATCTCCTCGGAGTTGTGCATGGCGTCCAGAATGGTGATGCCGGCTGAGTACATCATGGCGAAAGTGCTGGCGAAACGCGACAGGATGATCTTGCGCAGGATGTTTCCCACCAGCGGCACACCGAGCTTGGCACGGTCTATCTGGTAGCGCAGGATGGGGTTGTTGGCCGCGGCATATTTCACGCCGAAAAACAGCCCCACCGGCACGGCAATCATCGCCCACCAGTACTCCACGAAAAAGCGCGACACCGCGATCAGCACCACGGTCTGCAGCGGCAACGTCTGCCCCATGCTCTTGATGAACCCGACCATCTGCGGCACCAGGTAGATCATCAGGAAAAACGTGACCAGCAGCACCGTCGAGCCGACGAAGGCCGGGTACATGATGATCTTTTTTGTCTGCGAGGCGAGTTCGTCCTCCCATTTAAGCGTGTCGGTGAGGCTGAGCAGAACCGCGGGCATGCGGCCGGTATTTTCGCCGGCCCTGATCAGGGCCGCGAATACCGGCGAGAAGACATCGGGGTAATCGGCCAGCGCAACCGACAGCGCCGAGCCGCCCTGGATGCTTTCTATGACGCCGGAGATGACCTCGCGGAAGCGCGGATTCTCCGAGCTGTCGCGCAGGTCGGTGAGACTCTCCACCAGCGGCACGCCGGCCTTGAGCAGGTTTTCCAGGTGAAAGCAGAAATTGATCAGGTCTTCGCGCTTGATGGCCCCTTTGCGCATCAGCGAGCCGCCTCGCCGCGTCGGCCCGCCGGTGACCAGGTCCAGGCCCATGCGCTTCAGGCGCATTTCCAGATCGATGAGATTGAGGGCCTCGAGCTGGCCCATGGTGGCTTTTCCGGCCGGATCGATGGCCTTGTAGGTGAATAGCGACATGGCGGTAAGTAGGCGGGTCCGGGACGGTGGTGGGCTGAATGCGGGAGGTTAAATGCGGTCAGCGAAATTCGGTCAGCGGGTTTTCGGCCGGCTACATGCGGTCGGTCAAATCGACCACGCGCAACACCTCGTCAAGGGAAGTCGAGCCGTCCAGCGCGCGGCGGGTCGCGTCATCGGCGAGGGTGCGGAATCCCTTGCCAAGGGCCGACTGCAACAGCTCGCGGGTGGTCGAACGGCGCGCGATCATTTCGTCGATTTCAGGGTCGAACTTGAGAATCTCGATGATCGCAAGGCGTCCCCTGTAGCCTTGATACTCGCAGTGGTCGCAGCCGACCGAGCGGTGCAGCGTCGGGGCTTTTTGCGGGTCCGCGCCCAGCAGCTTGCATTCCTCGGCAGTGCCCTCGTAAGGCTGCTTGCAATGTTTGCAAAGCCGCCGTATCAGGCGCTGCGCGACGATGCCGATGATGTTTCCGGAAAGCACGTCGGGCGCGATACCGATATCGAGAAGCCGCGGAATCGCGCCGATGGCGGAATTGGTGTGCAGCGTTGAATACACCTGGTGTCCGGTCATCGCGGCACGCAATGCCATGGTGGCGGTGTCCTCGTCCCGGATCTCGCCCACCAGGATGATGTCGGGGTCCTGCCGCATCAGCGAGCGAATGCCGTTGGCGAAATCCATCTTCGCGGCCTCGTTGACCGAGGTCTGCCGGATCAGGGTCATCGGATACTCGACCGGATCCTCCAGGGTCATGATGTTCAGGCCATCGCTGTTGATGTGATTGAGCACCGAATAAAGCGTGGTGGTCTTGCCGCTGCCGGTCGGGCCGGTCACGAGGATGATGCCTTCGGGGCGCGCGATCATCTTTTTCAGCAGCGCGAGCTGGCTTTTCTCCAGCCCCAATCCATCCAGCGGCACGATGCCTTTCTGGCGGTCCAGAATGCGCAGCACGACGTTCTCGCCGTGCGAGGTGGCCTGCGACGCGACGCGAAAATCCACCGACCGGCCTGTGAGCGTCAGCGAAATCCGGCCGTCCTGAGGCGCCCGGGTTTCGGCGATGTTCATTTTTGCCATGACCTTCAGACGCACCGCCATGGCCGGCCAATAAGTCTTGTGCAGGCTGCGGATCTGGCGCAACACGCCGTCTATGCGGTAGCGGATGCGCAGGAAATTCTGCTCCGGCTCGAAATGGATATCCGAGGCGCTGCGCTCCACCGCGTCGGCCAGCAGCGCCGATACCAGACGCACCACCGGCTGCGAATAGGCGTCGCCCGAAACCTGCAGGCTCTGGTAGTCGACCTCGCCGGTTTCGATTTCATGCAGGATGCCGTCGATGGAAAAATCGTGGCCGTAATATTGATCGACCGCGCGCGCGATCTCGCTTTCGCCGGCCAGGCGCACATCGATTTCGAATTCGCCGCGAAGCTGCGCGCGCACCTGGTCGAGCGCGACGATATTGTTGGTATCGGCGATCGCGATGATCAGGCGATTGCGCTCCCGGTCCAGCGCCACCGGGAACAGATTCTGGCGCTTGGCGAATTCGCGCGGCACCAATTTGAGCGCGGCGGAATCGACCACGATCTGCGACAAATCGACGCTTTGCAGCCCCAGCTTTTCCGACAGCGCGTCGCGCAGCGTTGCTTCGGAAACAAAGCCGAGCTGCACCAGCAGCCGCCCCACCGGCTGGTTGTTCTTGAGTTGTTCAAGCAGCGCGATGCGCAGTTGGTCTTCGGTCAGGATTCCCTGTGAAATGAGAATCTGGCCTATATGGCGCTTGGCCTGTGGCGCCGGCGTGCCGGCCATGCGCGGCGAATTCAACGCTGCAACTCCTGCGCGCGCGATTCCGCTTGCTTGCGGTCAAAGCCTGCCGGGCGGTTCCCGGCAAGAGCTATGGCCTTGCGATAGTACTCACCGGCCAGCTTGCTCTGGCGCAAATGATCCAGGCTCACCGCCAGATTGAAGGCGAAATCCGCGTTGTCGGGTTCGGCGCTGAATGCCTTGAAATAGGCGTTCTGGGCGTCGGCCCAGCGCGCCTGCGCCGCATACTGATTGCCAAGAGTGAAATAAAGGTGCGTCGCATCCGGCTGCCCGGCGATCAGGTTCTTGATGCGGCTCTCCGTCTGAACCGGATCGACATTGCCCTGCAATGCGATCAGCGCGGCATGCGCATGGGCATCGCGAGGGTCGAGCTCCAGCAGTTTCAAATAGCGCAGTTCCGCGGTTGCGTATTCACGCGCGCGCACATCGATGGCGGCCAGTCCCAGCAGGGCATCGCGGCTGGTGGCTTCGCGGCTCAGCACCTGCTGGTATTCGGTCTTGGCACGATCATATTCGCCACGCTGGAAGGCGGCGTATGCGCTCTCCAGGACTTGGTTGGCCTGAAAAGCCGGTGGCGTCACCTTGATAGGCAGACGCGCCGTTCGCGGCGCGGCCGCGCGCGGCCGCGCCGCCGTGCCTGGCGCAGTCGCGGGTGTTGCAGCAGGCGGTGGCGCCGCGGCTTTTGCCGCAGCCTGGCCCTGACGCAGGAAGGTTGCCGGGGTAGGGACACTTGCCGGCGAGCCCGCCGCCGCGGCCGCCTCGGGTTTCGCGGGCGCCGCCGCGGCCGGTTTGGACGCGGGGGTTCCCGCCGCCTGAGCGGCCACCGGCGCGGGCGCAGTTTCCGCAGTCGCGGCCGGCGGCGTTGGTGATGCCTGCGTGCCGGGTGCCGCCCCGGGTTCTGTTGGCGGCGGAGGCGGCGCTACTCTTGCGATCGGCGCGGACTTGGGCGCATTCTGAATCGCCGCGGTATTCACGGTCGCGCGCGGCTGCAATTGCCACCAGAGATATCCGCCGTAGCCGACGGCAGCCAGCCCCAGCACCCCCAGGGTGATGTAGAAAGGCCGTTTCGGGTTGTAGTCGACTTCTTTCACGTCGAACAATTGGCGCGCAGCGGCACGTTGCGGGTCGGGTATCGGCGCAGACGCTTCATCCGGCTGGGATGGCGGGGCAGCCCTGGGCGGTCGCGGCGCCGGGGAGAGGGGTTGCGGTTCGGGTGAGAGCGCGAGCGCGGGGGCCGCCGCGCGCCCGGGCGCCGGCGCGGCGAATTCCGCTATCGGGTCCCTCTGCATCGTCGGCTCGGCAATCGTCGGCTCGGCAAACGCCGGCTCCCCAATCGTCGGCTCGGCGGGTTCCTCAAAGCGAAGTCCGCCTTCCTCGGCATCCTCGGCCGGCGGCGCCGTTCCCAGTGAGCTCTGTTTGGCGAGCTCCGCTTTCTTGAGCGCTTCCAGCAACAGGCTCATCGCCGCGCGTCTCCCGGGAACACTGAGGGATTCGGCTGGTTGATGAAATTCTCGTCGGGGGCGAATACCCGGTAGGC
>MEQV01000093.1 GCA_001770355.1 Betaproteobacteria bacterium RIFCSPLOWO2_02_FULL_62_17 | reverse complement strand
CACGAGTTCCCTGAAGACCGACGGCCTGCCCTTCGTAATCTGCTCAAAAAACTCGTAAACCCGTCGCCACTCAAGGTGTAGCACATGATGTTTGCTACTTCGGAAGGACGTGATATCGCGGTTCGCCAAGAACTTCCTGATGTAGCCGCTGGATCCATCATCCGGCGTCAGAATTACGAGCACCTTTCTCTCTTCTCGGCATCTCTTCAAGCGATCGAGGTGGCTGCTTATCTGATCCTCCCTGAGGGTGCCGGATTTAGTTTTTGTTTCAATCCGAATCCGAATATCTGTTCCGCACAGTTCCGCGTCCGCGGTACTGTCGTCGATCCCGGTAAGGACCCGGCATTTGCGTATTTCCGCCTGGAGGTCGAAATTCAGGAGTTCGCGTAAAAACACCTCGAACAGTGACTGCCGAGAATATCTCGACAGATCAAGAATCGAGACTAGGCCGTTCGTAAAGCGGTTTTCCTCCTGCGAATAACTACTGAAGATATTGATCACATCGCTTGCGATCAGATCTTTTAGAGCGCGGTACTCCTGATCCTGCACGCGGCTGGGATTCTTCCCGTTCGGCATCTTCAGAATCGAGAGATTGCGGAGTACCGGATGTTTCCGCAGCTTGGCTTTAAATGCGGGCTGGTCAAGCAGCTCGTCGTAGCAGATATTTACACGATGCTCCTTACCCGATAGGTAGGATCTCCCAGCCAAATGTCCGAACCCATGGACGCCGCCTCTCGGTCCCGATTGCCACAGTACGACCCTGTCTCCCTTTTCCATCTCATCGACATATACCCATGGACGCCAATCTTCGACGCGACCCTTGATGATTTCCTTTTGGAGGTCATGGAATTGAGGATCGGCGTGGAATAGCCAAGTCTTCATTATTAGCTCCGTTCGAAGTGGTCGGCGTTGATGGCGAATTTCGGGATAGCCGAAGGGGTCAAGTCTTGGTTGCAGCATGGCAATGCCGCATGTTACAGCGGGTGGGAGTCCCGCCCAGATAACCGCTAGCCACGGGGCTGGTATCGAGAGGGAGGGATAGCAGGCAAATCAATCCGGCCGCCAAGTCTGAGGGGCTTGCCGGCGAGCCGCAATCCCGTGCTTGAAGCCGCGCCGAAGCGCCTTCACGCCGTTGTGCACCGAGAATCCGGTGTGGCGCCACGCGCTGATTCGTTGCGCCAAAGCTTCCGAGATCTCCTTTTCGCGCACATGCAGCGCCAGCACCTCGGAGCGGAAACGGCCTTCCAGCAAACCACGCGGCACCGGAGGTTATACGGAAAACATGCGCGCTTGTTAGAATTTGGCAACAATGCAAGAACCCGACGATAAAGGACTCAACGATGGAAATCGATAGGATTGCACCGGGACTGGATCGCATCATCGATTCGAGCGCCCCGTTCGACCGCGTCGTGCACGGCATTCATTTTGGCGAAGGTCCGGTGTGGGACAAGCGCACCAGGCAGCTTTATTTCGTCGACATCCTTGGCAACACGATTTACAAGTGGAAGCCGGGCGTGGGCCGCGAGGTGGTGATGCACCCCTCCGGCTACGCGGACGGCATGACGCTCGACCGCGAAGGCCGGCTGATCGTCGCCGGATGGTCCTCGCGCAACGTCTGGCGGCTGGAGAAAGACGGCAGCCAGACCCTGCTGGCCACGCATTTCGAGGGCAAGAAGATCAACGCGCCCAACGACATCGTGATGAAGTCCGATGGCGCCATCTACTTTACCGACCCCGCGGGCGGCATGATGATCCCCGGCATGGTGGCCGAGGATTGCCAGCAGTATCTCGATTTCAATGGCGTGTTCCGCATTTCGCCCGATGGCAAGAAACTCACCATGGTCGTCAAGGAAGGCGAAACGCCCAACGGACTTGCCTTCTCGCCGGACGAGTCGATTCTTTATGTCAACGACACTCGCCACGCCCACATCCGCGCCTTCGACGTGAAGCCCGATGGCGGCCTCGGACCGGGTCGCGTTATTTACAAGCTGGTCGGCAAGGAGGAAGGCGTTGCCGACGGCATGAAGGTCGATACCGAGGGCAATATCTACTGCACCGGCCCAGGGGGTATCCATATTCTGGATTCCAAAGGCACCCTGCTCGGCCGGCTGATGATCTCCGAACATTGCACCAACTTCTGCTGGGGCGATGACGACTGGCATTCGATTTACATCACCTCGCATGAGTCGGTGTTCCGCACCCGCATCAAAATTCCCGGCATCGCGACCTGGTAGAGAGAGGAGATATCCATGAGCTGGCAGTTTGAAAAAGTCGCGGGCCCGTATCAGGGGCCGACTATCGGAGTTGCGTGGGATGGCGAAGCCGTGAACTTCACCGTTCCCAACGAAGGCTACATTTATCGCTTGAACCCAACGACCAATGCCACCAGCGAATACCGCCGCTACATGCGGCGCATCGCCGGCATTGGTTTCGCGCCCGACGGGGATTTCTTCGGCTGTCAGGAAGGCAGCCGCCGCATAGTCCAATTCCAGAAGGATGGCTCCACCCGGACCACGGCGTCCTTCTTCGAAGGAGTCATCCACAACCACCCGAACGACCTCTGTGTCGACAAACTGGGGCGCGTGTGGTTCTCCGACGCGTACAACCCGGTCCCTCCCATCGGCATTTACCGGCCGCCGCTGTCCCACGCTTCCGTTTTACGCCTAGAGCGCGATAACAACCGCGCCTGGCGCATCGTTCGCGTCACCCAGGACACCAGCGCGCCGCGCGCGGTCCTGCTCTCGCCGGATGAGAAGACCTTGTACCTCTCCGAGGGCGAAGCCGGCGGGCCACGCCATTGCGAGCTGCGTGCTTACCCGGTGCGGCCGGATGGCGGCGTGGGCGATTGTGTATCGCTCGTCACCTTTGGCATCGACGATCGCGGCACGCACCGCGGCATCGAGGGCATGTGCCTGGATGGCGATGGCAATATCGTCGCCTGTTGCGGCTCGCGGCAATCCGGCCCCGGGCCCATGGTGATCGTGATCTCGCCCAAGGGCGTGGTGCTGGAATCGCATCCCCTGTCCTTCGACATGCCGATGCGCTGCGCGTTTGGCGGCGCGAACCTCGCGAGTTTATTTGTCACCAGCGCCGATGGCGGCTTGTACCGGGCGACAGCAAACCGCAATGGGCTGCAACGCAAATAGATGCAGGAAATCGACCGGGGCCCACTCGCCCCCAATCAGCACGGAGGCAGTTCAGGCAAACCACAGCGGGAGGCGATATGCGATTGAAAGCGATTCAGTTGTCACCGGTAAAACATGATGAAAGGATACCTGACGCAGTCAAACCTCCCGACGCGGACGCCTCGCGCTGGCGCGGCATTACCAGCGCGCTCGCGATCTGCCTCGCGACCGCAAGCGGCACGGCGCTGGCGCAAAACTACCCCAGCAAACTGGTGAAGCTGATCGTCGGCGCCCCGCCCGGCAGCATGCCCGACACGGTGCCGCGCATGATGACCGAGAAACTGGCGCGGCAACTTGGCCAGCCGGTGATCATCGAACCGCATCCCGGCGCGGCGGGCCTCACCAGCGCGCAGTTCATTGTGCGCGGCGCAGCCGACGGCCACATGATCCACGTCTACACCTCATCCGACACCCTGGCCCCGCTCCTGACCCCCGGCGTGGTGGATCCAAAAGACTTGTTGCCCGTCGCGACTATAGCCAGCGTGCCGACGGTTCTGGTGGTCGTCGCGAACAAGAGCTTCAAATCGCTCGATGAAGTGGTGAAAGCCGCGAAGGCGCAACCCGGCAAGTTCGTGGCCTCCTCGGCGGGCTACAACACCGCCACCCACATGAGCCTGGAACGCTTTCGTATCGCCGCGGGCGTAAACCTCCTGCACGTTCCGGCCAAGGGGGGCGTGGCGGCACTGACCGAGTTGCTCGGCGACCGCTCGGACCTGTATTTCGCGCCGGTGCCCGCGGCCATGGAGATGGTCCGCGCGGGAAAGCTTCGCATGCTTTCCATGGCGTCGCCCAAGCGCAGCGTTCTGTTTCCAGAGGTTCCGACCTCGCTGGAACTGGGCTACAAGAACTCGGACTACAACTTCTGGATCGGCGTATCCGTATCGGCCAAAACACCGCCGGCCATCGTGCAGCGCATACACCGGGAAATCAATGCGGTGGTGGCGGACAAAGATATGAGCGAGCGTTTCCTCAAGGTGGGCGCCGAGCCCCTGACCATGACGATGCCCGATCTGCGGGCCATGGTGCGTGCCGAACTGGAAACGAACGCCATACTCATCAATACAAAAGGCTTCAGACCGGAGTAAGCAGACCAGCGGCTCATCGCCGGAAAACTCTCAAGGTGCGCCATCCAAAAAGGGAGGCAACATGAACAACGACGAGAATCGGTGGCCGGCAGCAAAGGCTCAACTGTCAGGAACCGCATGCCGGATCGCCGGACGCCATCCACCGCTTTACCGCCTTGCCGCGACGCTCGCGCTTTCGCTGGCTGTATTTCCGCTGGCGATTTCCAGCGGAACCGCATTGGCGCAGGCTTATCCCACGACCGTGATACGAATGATCTCTGGCGTGCAGCCGGGCAGCATGCCCGACGTCGTCGGCCGCATGATCGCCGAAAAGCTCGCGCTTGCCCTCGGACGGCAAGTCATTTTCGAACCGCGTCCCGGCGCCGCCGGACTGACCGGCGGCCAAGTGGTCGCGCGCAGCACCCCGGACGGACACTGGATCGGTGTCTACACCTCGTCCGACACCCTGGCGCCGCTGTTGAATCCGGGTACGGTAGACCCGAAGGACCTGGCGCCCGTGGCAACCGTGGCCACGGTACCCACTGGGCTGACCGTCACTACGGCCAAGAACTACAAGACCCTCGCCGATCTAGTGGCTGATGCAAAGGCGCATCCGGGCAAGCTCGTTGCCGCGTCGGCGGGCTTCGTCACTGCCACGCATCTCAGTCTTGAACGCTTTCGCATCGCCGCCAAATTGAACATACTCCACGTCCCCTCCAAGGGTGCGGCCGGGGCGATTGCAGAACTGCTCGCGGACCGCGCCGACATGTATTTCTCACCGGTGCCGGGGGCCCTGGCGCTGATCAAGAGCGGCAAGCTGCGCGTGCTTGCGATGTCCTCGGCCAAACGCAGCGCTTTGTTCCCTGAGGTTCCCACGACGCTGGAACTGGGTTACCCGGACTCGGACTACAACTTCTGGATCGGCATTTCAGCGCCGGTCAAGACGCCGCGAACCATTGTGCAGCGGCTCAACAAAGAGACCAGCGCTGCCGTGACCTCGCCGGAAATGCGGGATAAGTTTTTGAATATCGGTGCCGAGCCACTGGCGATGGGGGTCGCCGAATTCGAGGCAATGGTGCGGGACGCACTGGAGTCGAACGCCGTTCTCATCAAGACCAAAGGTTTCAGGCCGGAGTGAAAGGTATCACATGAGCTACACCCTGCCCGAATTCCTCGCCCATGCGCTGGCCCTCGAAAAGGAAGCCGCCGAAAGGTATCTGGAGCTGGCCGACATGATGGAGTCCTACCGCAACGACGCGGTTTCCAAGGTTTTCCGTGACATGCACGGCTTCTCGCTGCTGCACCATGACGAAATCCGCAAGCGCGCAGGCGGTATCGATTTGCCCGAACTGAGGTCCTGGCAATACCGCTGGCGCACGCCGCCCGAAACCGGCGGCGAGGAAGCCTTCGACAACACGCTGGAGCCCTACCACGCGCTGCGCTATGCGCGCGACAACGAGCTGCGCGCGATGCGCTATTACCAGTCGGTCGCCGCGGAAGCGCAGAACACGGACCTCGCGCGCCTGGCATCGGAATTCGCCGACGAGGAAACTGAGCACGTCACGGCGCTGGACAATTGGATCGCGCGCACGCCGCGGCCTTCGGCAACCTGGGAGGCGGATCCCGATCCGCCTCAGCCCAAGGGTTGAGCGGTCACAATCCGGGCTGGCGCGGCACTCGCGTTGCGCGCCATGGGCCTTTCGGATCTACTCCGCCTTCAACCCCGCGATTTTTACCGCCCGGCCGGCGAGTTCGAAGTCCTTGCGCCGCTGCACCGCCATGTCGTCGAGCGCGGTGCCGTCATAAGGGAAGCCGATCTTCTTCATAAGCGCTTGCACGTCCGGCTGGCCCAGTGCCTTGTCGATCTCCTCGTGCAGGCGCCGCAGCACCGGCGCCGGGACGCCCGCTGGCGCCCAGATGTCCACGCCGCCGGAGATCTTCTCGTAGTCCGGGAGTTGCTCGCCCATTGCCGCTATGTCGGGATAGTCGGCCGCGCGCTTGTGCTCCAGCACGGCCATGAATTTGACCTTGCCTGCGCGCGCCTGCGGCACAACCGAGGAGCAAGGCGCGAACGCGATCGGGATGGTGCCGGCGGCCGCGGCCTGCAGCCCGTCGGTGCCGCCCTTGTATGGAACGTGGGTGATATCCACGCGGTGCTTCTGCTTGATCATTTCCATCTCGAGGTGATAAGTGCCGCCGATGCCGTTGGATCCATAGGCCACCTTGCCGGGGTTGGCTTTCGCGTACTCGATCAGTTCGCGCACATTGTTGGGCGGAAAAGAAACCGCCGCGAGCATGCAGGTGAACGCCCTGGCCATGGTGATGACGGGCGCGAAGTCCTTCATCTCAACTGCACGGTTCTTGACCAGATGCGGCGTGGTAACCAGCGTGGTGGATATGGTGTAGAGCAGCGTGTGGCCATCCGGCGCGGCGCGTACCGCCGTTTGCGCACCGAGCAGGCCGCCGGCGCCCGCCTGCACGTCGATCACGACCGGCTGGCCGAGCGGTTCGCCCAGCTTCTGCCCCACCAGACGCATCAGCGCGTCCGCGGGGCTGCCCGAGCCGAACGTGGAGACAACGCGCACCGGCTTGACCGGCCAGGCCTGCGCCGCGGCGCCACAGGAAAGCGCGACACCGGCCGCAAACGTCAATAAATTTGCGTGAATTTTCTTCATAGTCATCCTCCTTTTTTCCATGGCAGCAGTATCCGGATGCGTATGCTCGAAGCACGAGCCGCGCTCTACGGCGGCGCAGGCGAATAAATTCGGCACAGCCGTGCCCCACTTCGCCGACCGCTCCGGATCCCAGCTCACCGCCACAAATTGATGTCGTTCTTGCGCACCGAAAGATTCGGCACGTCGCCCCCCCCCCCGCGCGTGCTACACGCCGTCTAACTGCGTTTAGCCCCGACCGGCACTCGAGGCTACTCTCCGA
>MEQV01000092.1:9125-9267 GCA_001770355.1 Betaproteobacteria bacterium RIFCSPLOWO2_02_FULL_62_17 | reverse complement strand
TGGTGATGCTGAAGTACTCGATATTGGGAACGACCAGGACCGCGACGCGAGCGCCATTCGACCACTTCCACTTCGGACGCCTGGCAATGGACTCATAGCTCAGCCGGTCGATCTGTTGCGGGGTGGGATCGGCCATCGTGAA
>MEQV01000092.1:7957-8961 GCA_001770355.1 Betaproteobacteria bacterium RIFCSPLOWO2_02_FULL_62_17 | reverse complement strand
GCCTCCGAGCGGTCGAAGCAGCCCTCTTCCACCACCGAAACGCGGTAGTTTTCGGAGAACGCGTCAATCACTGTCGCGCGCACGCATCCGCTGGTGGTCGTGCCCGTGACGATCAGACTGTCGGCGCCCAGCAGCGTGAGAAAGCTGCGCAATGGCGTGCCGGAAAATACGCTGGGTTTCTGCTTGCGGATGACGATGTCGCGCGACTCCGGCGCGATGTCGGCGACGATATCGTTGCCCGACGCGCCACCCTGGGGAGCGGGTGCGCGCTCGGTGGTGCGGCTGTTCTTCCACGTCCAGGAACCGGCATCCCAGGCATCGGGCCGGCGCGTGCCGGTGGAGTAAATCACCGGCAGACCCTTGGCTCTTGCCGCCGCCAGCAGGCGGCCGATCGCTTTTATGCCCTGCCAGGCTTCCTCGCCGCAGGAGGTATGCCAGCGCTTGATCGATTCGAGGATAGGCTCGGGCCGGTCGCCGCAGAAATTGTAGTTGACGTCGATGACGATCACCGCGGGACGCTTGCCGAAGCCCTGACGCGCGCCAAATCCCGCTTGCGCGAATACCTGCTTGTCGCGCTCGGTCAGAAACTTGTTCCAGAGTGGTTCGCTCATTGCTGCCTCCTTTTTTCCATGTTACGCCAAGCGGCGCGCCGGCCAAAGCTCGGACCGGCATCCAAGGCGATCTTGCCAGAATGCTTGTCGGCGCGTGCGAACCATGATGTACTCTCATTAGCGGAAGCCGGCTTTCACCCTGGTCCATTGCCAAGGTGCCGGGACGCCTGACCGGGGAGGGGAAAATTGCGAATCAAATCCGTCCTGCTGTTGACTTCGAGGCTTGCGATCCTGGCAGCGGCGATGCTTGCGGCAATTCCGGCGCACGCCCAGCAATATCCCGAAAAGCCGATCCGCCTGCTGGCGCCGTTTCCGGCCGGCGGACTTTCCGATCTGCTGGCGCGCGCGCTGGGCACGCGGCTCACCGCCAGCATGGGCCAGCCGGTGATCATT
>MEQV01000092.1:7261-7934 GCA_001770355.1 Betaproteobacteria bacterium RIFCSPLOWO2_02_FULL_62_17 | reverse complement strand
CACCATCGCCTCGGAGATCGTCGCCAAGGCGGCGCCGGATGGCTACACGCTTTTCCTGCAGGATATTTCTGCCCATGCCATCAACGCGACGCTGTTTCCAAAACTGCCGTATGACTCGGTGAAGGATTTCACGCAGATCGCGCTGGTCGCCTCCAGCCCCTTGATGCTGGTGGTGTTGGCCGGCTTTCCGGCAAGCAATCTGCGCGAACTGATCGCCCTGGGCAAGGCCCGCCCCGGCGAATTAGCTTATGCCTCACCGGGTAATGGGACCTTGCCGCACTTGGTGACCGAGGCGTTCAAAAAGCAGGCTGGCGTGAACTTCCTGCACGTGCCCTACAAAGGGGGAACGGCGGTGGCGCTGATTTCCGGGCAGGTGGCGTTGACCTTTTCGATCATGCCGCCGGCGGTAGCGAACCTCAAAGCGGGAAAATTCGTGGCGATGGGCGTGACCTCGGCCAAGCGTTCGGGAGTGGCGCCGGCGGTTCCGACCATGGCCGAGGCCGGCCTGCCGAATTTCGAGTTCGTCATCCACAGCGGCGTGCTGGGGCCGGCTGGAATTTCGCGCCGGGTGCTTGACAAATTGAACAGCGAAATCGCAAAGGCGGTGGCCAGCCCGGAAATGCAAACCACGCTTGTGGCAATCGGCGCCGAGCCTGTCAGTGTCACGCCGGAG
>MEQV01000092.1:6378-7230 GCA_001770355.1 Betaproteobacteria bacterium RIFCSPLOWO2_02_FULL_62_17 | reverse complement strand
TAAGCGACCGGCCGCCCGCCGGTCGCGGCAGGGGCTTCACGTCCCAGACGGTTTCGGCGTATTCGCGGATGGTGCGGTCCGTTGAAAAGCGGCCAATACCCGCGACATTGAGAATGGCCTTGTGCGTCCAGGCCGGCGGATCACGGTACAGCTGCCCTGCCTGCTCCTGGCACGCGATGTAGGCGCCATAGTCTGCAAGCAGCATGTAATGATCGCCCTGGCAGGTGAGCGCATCGAACAGGGGCTTGTACCGGCCGCGCTCCTCCGGAGAGAAATAGCCGTCCCGGACCATGTCCATCGCCCGTCTGAGTTCAGCATCGCCGTCGTAATGGACCCAGGGGCTGTACCCTTGGGCGCGCCGTTGCGCCACCTCGCCGGCAGTCATGCCGAAGATGAAGATGTTTTCCTCTCCCACTTCATTGCGGATTTCCACGTTGGCGCCATCGAGCGTACCAATGGTCAGCGCGCCGTTCATCGCCAGCTTCATATTTCCGGTGCCCGAGGCTTCCGTACCCGCGGTAGAGATCTGTTCCGACAGGTCGGCGGCGGGAACGATGAGTTCGGCCGTGGAGACGTCGTAGTTGGGGATAAACACCACCTTGAGCAGGCCACGCACCAACGGGTCGTTGTTGGCGATTTCGGCCACATCATTGATGAGTCGAATCACAAGTTTCGCCATCTGATAGCCGGGCGCGGCCTTGCCGCCGAAGATCACCGTGCGCGCAGGCGGCTCGCCCCCGGCGCGGATGCGGCTGTACAGCGTGATCACGTGCAGCGCATTGAGCAATTGCCGTTTGTATTCGTGGATGCGCTTGATCTGCACGTCGTACATCGAATCCGGATCGACCACGA
>MEQV01000092.1:4642-6290 GCA_001770355.1 Betaproteobacteria bacterium RIFCSPLOWO2_02_FULL_62_17 | reverse complement strand
GGCAAGCGGAGCCAGCCGCCGCAACTGGTCGAGATCCTTCAGCCAGTCCCTGCCGATATGCGAGGAGATCAGCGCCGCGAGCGCCGGATTGGCCTGGTTCAGCCAGCGCCGCGGCGTCACGCCGTTGGTGATGTTGACGATCCTGTCGGGCCACATCCGGTGGAAATCGGAAAAGATGGTCTGCCTCATCAGGCGCGTGTGAATCTCAGCCACGCCGTTGACCTTGTGGCTGCCGACGATCGCCAGATGCGCCATGCGGATGCGCTTGCCCTGGGACTCGTCGATCAGGGACATGCGCTGCCACAGGGCGGGATCGCCCGGGTAGTGGTGCATCACGTCCTTGAGGAAGCGGTGATTGATCTCATAGATGATCTGGAGGTGGCGTGGCAGCACATCCTCAAAAAGCGGCACAGGCCAGGTCTCCAGTGCCTCGGGCATCAGCGTGTGGTTGGTGTAGGCGAAGGTGCGCGTCGTGATGTTCCATGCGCGCGCCCAATCCATGCCGTGCTGGTCGATCAGGATGCGCATCAGTTCCGCGACACCTATGGAAGGGTGGGTGTCGTTGAGCTGGATGGCCACTTTGTCGGGCAGCCTGTCGAGCGACAGTCCGGATTTGGCGTAACGGTAGAGGATGTCCTGGAGCGATGCGGAGACGAAAAAATACTGCTGCTTGAGCCGCAGCTCGCGCCCCATCTCGCTGGTGTCGTCCGGGTAGAGCACCTTGGACAGATTTTCCGAATCGTTCTTGTCCTCCACCGCCCTGATGTAGTTGCCTTCATTGAAGTATTTGAGGTCGAAATCGCGGGTCGACTTGGCCGCCCAAAGCCGCATGTTGTTGACTGTGGAGGTGTCGTAGCCGGGGATCGGAAAGTCAAAGGCCATCGCCATGACGTCGTCACTGTCCACCCACTGAAAGTGCCTAACGCCATGCCCGTCGGCGTAATTCACCACCCGGCCGTGGAACTTCACCTGGTACAGCACTTCCGGGCGCGGGAACTCCCATGGATTGCCGTAGCGCAGCCAGTTGTCCGGGTGCTCCACCTGGCGCCCGTCCTCAATGCGCTGCTGGAACATGCCGTATTCGTAGCGGATACCGTAGCCGTAGCCCGGTATTCCCATGGTCGCCATGGAATCCAGAAAGCAGGCGGCCAGCCGCCCCAATCCGCCGTTGCCCAGCGCAGCATCCGGCTCCTGTTCCCGGATGGCCTCGATATCCAGCCCCATCGCACCCAAGGCTGAGGAGAATTCCTTCTCGCAGCACAGATTGTGCATGCCGTTCATCAAGGTACGGCCCATCAGAAATTCCAGCGACAGGTAGTAGACCCGTTTGCGGTCTTCCCTGTAGTAGCTGCGCATGGTTTCCATCCAGCGTTCAATCATGCCCTCCCGCAGGACCGCAGCGGCGCTGTAGAACCAGTCCCGGTTGGTTGCGGTGATCGGGTCCTTGCCTATGGAGTAGACAAGGCGGTTGTACAGGGATCGCTGGATCGACGGAACGGCGAGACATGGACGGGCGAGTTCGGGCAGTTCGAGCCTGTGCGTCACGATGAACGTTTCCTGCATTCAGCCTCGATGTGGATCAGGCGGCGCGGCGCAGTGCGGCGGCCGCGACGGCGCGCTTGCGGATTTCGTCCCACTTCCCGGCCGC
>MEQV01000092.1:0-4636 GCA_001770355.1 Betaproteobacteria bacterium RIFCSPLOWO2_02_FULL_62_17 | reverse complement strand
GTCCGCCGGCGCGAGCCATGAACCCCCCACGCACGCGACGTTGCGCAACGCAAGGTAGCGCGGCGCGGATTCGGCGTCGATCCCGCCGGTGGGACAGAAGGTGACCCCCGGGAAGGGACCGCCAAGCGCCTTGAGCATCTCCACGCCGCCCGCCTGCGCGGCCGGAAAAAACTTCATTTCCGAGTGACCGGCGTCCAGCGCGGCCATCACGTCCGAAGGTGTCATCGTGCCCGGCAGCATGGGGAAACCTTGCCGGGTCGCGTGGGCCAGCAGATCACGGGCGATGCCGGGGCATACGCCAAAGACCGCTCCCGCGTCGCGCGCCGCATCGATCTGCCCCGCGCTGATGATCGTGCCCACGCCCACCAGCGCCTCGGGAACGCGGCTGCGGATCGCGCGCACGCAGTCGAGGGCGACCGGCGTTCGCAGCGTGACCTCGAGCACGCGCACGCCGCCGCTCACCAGGGCTTCGGCGAGCGGGATGGCGTCCTCGACGCGTTCGAGCACGATGACGGGCATCACGGGGCTCGCCGCGAGAATGTCGGCGATGGTGTTCATGGGGCGGTCTCCTTCGCGCTCGAGCGCTCGTCGATTATCGATACCCTCGCGTCCTCCCAGCCGAAGGTGGTCGCGCCCTGCTCCGCGGTGCTCGCGTTCGCGCGGGCGGCATGGAACAGCTCCCGGCCGAATCCGGTGGCGTTGCGACGCAGGTCCGCCACCGCCGGCTCGCGAAGCGCCCACACTTCAGCCGGGACCAGCGCCTCGAGGATGCCCCGCCCGGCGTCCAGGCGGATGATGTCGCCGTCGCGCACCCGGGCGAGCGGACCTCCCGCCAGGCACTCGGGAGAAACGTGAATGGCGCCAGGCACCTTGCCCGAAGCGCCCGACATGCGCCCGTCGGTCACCAGCGCCACGCGGAATCCCTGGTCCTGCAGAGAGCCCAGCGCCGGCGTGAGCCGGTGCAACTCCGGCATGCCATTGGCGCGCGGTCCCTGGAAGCGCACGATGGCGACGCAGTCGCGGTTCATCTCCCCACGCTCGAACCGGGCCATTACCTCGTCCTGGTCGTCGAAGATTACGGCAGGCGCCTCGATCACGCGGTGCGCGGGCTTCACCGCGGACACCTTGATGACGGCGCGCCCGAGATTGCCGCGCAGCACCTTGAGGCCACCCTCCGCGTCGAATGGCGCAGCAACGGGGCGAAGCACCGCGGTGTCCGCGCTCGCCTGCGGCGCGGGGCGCCAGGCGAGCTCGTCCGCATCGAGGAAGGGCTCTTGGGCGTAGGCCGAAAGCGACGCGCCCGCGACCGTGCTCACGTCCCCGTGCAGCAGGCCCGCATCGAGCAATTCCCGGATCACGAACCCCGGTCCTCCCGCCGCCTGGAAGTGGTTCACGTCCGCCGTGCCATTGGGGTAAATGCGTGCCAGCAGCGGCGCCACCGCCGAGAGGCGGTCGAAGTCTTCCCAGTCGATCACGATGCCCGCGGCGCGGGCGATGGCGACGAGGTGAAGGGTATGGTTGGTGGAGCCGCCGGTCGCGAGCAGGCCGACGATGGCGTTCACGATCGCGCGCTCGTCAACCACCTGCGCGATCGGCGTGTAAGCCGTGCCCAGGGCCGAGAGGGTCGCCACGCGGCGCGCAGCGGCCCGGGTGAGGGCGTCGCGAAGAGGGGTGCCCGGCGTCACGAAGGCCGCGCCGGGCAGGTGCAGGCCCATCACTTCCATCAGGAACTGGTTACTGTTCGCCGTCCCGTAAAACGTGCAGGTGCCGGGCCCGTGGTACGAGCGGCTCTCGGCTTCGAGCAGCGCGACGCGGTCCACCAGGCCCTGCGCATACTGCTGGCGAATGCGGCTTTTCTCGTCGTTCGCGATGCCACTGGTCATGGGCCCCGCCGGGACGAAAATCGCCGGCAGGTGGCCGAACTGCAGCGCGCCGATGAGGAGCCCCGGCACGATCTTGTCGCACACGCCCAGGCACAGTACCGCGTCGAACACGCCGTGCGATAGCGCAATGGCGGTGCCCATGGCGATCACGTCGCGCGAGAACAGCGACAGTTCCATGCCCGGCTGGCCCTGGGTGACGCCATCGCACATGGCGGGCACGCCGCCGGCCACCTGAGCCGTGGCGCCCGCCGCGCGCGCGGCCTCGCGGATGATATCCGGGTAGCGCGCGAACGGCTGGTGCGCCGAAAGCATGTCGTTGTAGGCCGTGACAATGGCGATATTGGGCGCGCGCACTTCGCGCAGGCGCAGCTTGTCCGCAGGCGGCTCGGCCGCGAACACATGGGCGAGGTTCGAGCAGGATACCCGGCCGCGGGTGGGGTCCTTGGTTCGCGCGGCGACCGTGGTTGCGAGGTAGCTAGCCCGGGTGTCCCGGCTGGCTTCCTGTATGCGCCGCGTCACTTCCGAGACCACTGGGTGAATCGCCATGCCGCCTCCTTGATGGCCAAGTTGCGCAATGCTTCAGTCAACAGTAACAACGACTACCCCGCTTCGGTGGGTTTCTTGTTCCCTTGCCACAAATTCCGAGCGATCCGCGACTCAAATTGTATCCCTGTCGGGCTCGAACATGACCAGGTTCGTCCCATCTTCAAGCGGCAGCCAGCAGGGACGCACACGCATGCCGATGTGGATCTCGTCGCGGGTGCAATGCATCATGTTCGCGATCATGTTGACACCCACATCGAGCGTGACGGAAACCACCGCATAGGGCTCCTGTCCGCGAAATGCCGGCAGGCCGCGATAGGCAATGCAGAACGAATACAGCTCGCCCTTTCCGGATACTTCGCGCCACTCGAGGTCGCGGCGCCGTCCGGTGTAGATGCTTACCGGCCGCGGATAATGCTGGTACTTCCCCGTGGCACGGCAGTATTGAATGACGAGCTTTTTCTCGCGCGTGCCGTCCCAGTAGGGTTTGGAAAAGCCATAGCGCCGGATCACGCGCTTGACGCCCGCCGTATCGTTCAATTTGTTCGCGTCATTCATGGCTTGCCTCTTATTCGTTCGGGACCAGCACCATCACGGAGCTTGACCCCCAATTGCGTCCATAGTTGATCCAGCCAATGCCTGTGACCAGCGCGTTGCGTGTGTTCCGGACCTGGCGGGCGCCACCTTCGCCCATCAGTTGCCGTACCGCCTCGATGAGATTGTGCGACGAGCAGGCGGCCGCGCCCGAGGAAATCAGCCCGCCGCCGGTATTGAGCGGGAGGTCGCCGCGGAAAGACAGGTCATGGTCGCGGATGAACGCCGCGCCCTCGCCGTGCTTGCAGAAGCCGAGGTTTTCGAACTGCAGCATGATCGCGATGAGAAAATCGTCATAGGGATGAAACGAGGCCACGTCCTTCAGGTTCAGGCCCGCAATGTCCAGTGCGCGCTGCCCCGCGGCTTTGTGGCCGCTCCAGGTCACGTCGACCATGCCTTCGCCGCCGCGGTAGTTGGTGCGCTCGGCATAGCCGGTCGGTATGACGCAGTTCGCCAGTCCCTTTTGCTTCGCGCGCCGGCGGCTCATCATGATCAGGCCGGTCGCGCCGTCGCACGGCATGACGCAATCGAGCAGGCGGATGGGCTCGGCAATCATGCGCGAATTCAGATAGTCCGCGACGGTGATGGGTTTTCTGAGCTTCTCGCAGGCATTGTCGTTCAGGAGCGCATGGTTGCGCTGCGTCACGGCGAGCTTGCCGAGCATTTCATAGTCCAGGCCATACTGGTGCTCGTAACGCCGCGACAGCAGCCCGAATGCGCCCGGGGGGCCCATCAGCCCGTAGGTGCCGATCCATTCCTGGCTGAAGCCGCGGTCGCGCCGGTTGTCCTCCGACGGGGTATCCGAGAACAACAGGAAAGCCGTGGAACAGAGCCCGGCGTCGATGGCGGCCGCGGTCCGCGCCACCGCGCCGGTCGCCGAACAGCCACCGATATGCACCTGGTCGCAGTAATCGACTTCGAGACCGAGTTCATCGGCGGTGGTCTGCGCCCAGAAAACATTCCCTGCTCCGGTGCGCGTCAACCCGGACACGACCAGGGCGTCGATTTCGGACTTTTCGATTCCGGTTTTGTCGAGCAAGGATTCGAGGATGTCGCCATCCAGCTCAAAGATGTCACGGTCAGTCTTCTCCATGACTTTGGTTTCGGCGTAGGCCACGATGGCGGCGTCGCGCAGGCTCATAAAGTTTCCTTAGACTTGTTGATTCCCGTTCCAGGCGCCGTGATGGTATTGCGGCGCATGAACGTCAATGGACCGGGACGTTGCAGGCGGTGGCGCCGGGAACGAAATTGCCACCCTGCCGGTTTTCGATTATCCACGGTTGACCCATTTGCCTGGCCAGTTCCACCACACCCACGCGCATCACGATATCGGAAAGGACGCCCACCGAGACGTTCAGGACGAATCGTATGGGTTTGCTCGGATAGGATTGCGCAAGCACCGCGTGGGGCGCCAGCAATGCCGCGCATAGCAGCACCGGAATAAGAAGTTTTTGTCGCATGGCTGTGCCTCCAGCGTTGACGCGTCGGCTTTGGGGTCGGCGCGGCCAGGCTTGTGAGCTTGATGCGTGAACCGACCTGGCGGAATCTACTGCCGGACTATATTAATCCCCTTGAGATGGGTCAATGAAAGGCCACGGCAAAATCACCGGGTTACC
>MEQV01000091.1:3652-13360 GCA_001770355.1 Betaproteobacteria bacterium RIFCSPLOWO2_02_FULL_62_17 | reverse complement strand
GAACGGATCCGGGAGGGATTGGCTGTCGAAGAATCGATGCACGTCCATGTCAGGGAGCTGATGACCGCGCAGTCCCTCTGAACCGATCGATCGCCGGGTGCCGTAGACGTATTTTTACTAGGCCGCGAGCCAAAGTCCGTGCGCCGGTTTGATTTATGTCAATACACAGTTTTCTCGCGCGACGAGACTTTATATTGGTTTGTCTTTGCATAATGTGAGATCGAAGAGAGGAGCGCCATGCCCATCTATCAATATCTTTGCAAGGACTGCGGTCATCAGTTTGAACTGGTCGAGCGCATGAGCGAACACGCGATGGCCCATAAATGCCCCAAGTGCGGCAGCGAAAAAGTGGAACCTCGCGTCGCGCAATTCTTTGCCAAGACATCACGAAAGAGCTGAGTCGCCCCGTGGTACGCGATTGGGACGATTCCTTGGCGCTATGGTCGCCTTACCCATAGTCCTCAAGCCGATCGGCCTGGTCAGGCACAAGGCCACCGAAGCGCAGATCAGGGAAGAACACCGCGACCTCGAAGGCGAGTTGGAGATATTTCCAGAATTCGAGCCGGCGCTCGACGGCATCGATGGTTTTTCGCATCTGTTCGTCCTGTCCTATTTCGACAGGCTCAGGCCCGAGCAGATAGGACCGCTGCAGGTCAAGCCCAGGCGCCTGTTGAAAAAGGGGTACAAGCCCGAGGAACTTCCGACGCTGGGAGTCTTTGCGCTGGATTCGCCGACGCGCCCGAACCCGGTCGGGCTGACGCTGGTGCGGCTGCTGCGGCGCGAAGGGCGAAGACTCATCGTCACAGGACTGGATTGTTTCGACGGCACACCCATCCTGGATATCAAAGGATACCGTCCCGCGTATCGCGCCGACCAGTACAGCGTTCCGGACTTTCACACGCGGCTGATGGATGAGAAGGGCCATCTTTGACTCTCGCGGGCGCAGAACTCCACACAGAGCCACTGCAAGTACCTACGGAGAAGCGAAGTTAGCCACCCGCCTTTCACCACTTGTTGCGCAGCTCCCTCAGCTTGATGAACACCGTCTTCGCATCCGGTTGATCCGGAAGTTCGGGAAAACTTTCCCGCAGTTTGGCGATCACGCTCGGGCTGGTCAGGCGGAAAAAGGTGTTGAACTGCCTTTCCTCCTTGAGAGTGGTGACGATTGAGGTCGCAGGATCGTGACCGGTCACCTTGGGCAGCAAAGCTTGGGCCGCAGCGTTGTCCGGTTCGCGGTTCAAGGTGAATTTCAGGTTGTTCTCGATGTAGTCATGACCGGGGTAGATCCGTGTCTCTTCCGGCAGCTTGGCGAGCTGGTCCACAAAGGTGGCGTAGAGTTCCTCAGGGTGCCCGCCGTTGTGGCAATTCCCGGCGCCGGCATTGAACAGGGTGTCGCCGCAGAACAGCGCCTTCATATCGGAGCGCGACCGCAGGCAGATGTGGCACATGGTGTGACCTGGCGTGTCCATGCATTCCAGCTCGACGCGCTTGCCGACCTTGATCACGTCCCCCGCCGTCACGCCCCTGTTCAGGCCGGGAATCTTCGCCCCGGCGCGGTGATGGGCAATCAGCTTGGCGCCGGTGGCCGCGACCACCGCGGCGTTGCCGCCGGTGTGGTCGCGATGCTCGTGGGTGTTGAGGATCTGTGTGATCTGCCAGCCCTTGGCCTTGGCGGCCGCGAGGCATTTCTCATGGTCCAGGGGATCGATGGCGAGCGCTTCGCCGCTGTCGGGGCAGACGATCAGATAGTTGAAATTGCGATACGCGTTGCCGGTCCAGATACGCTCGACGATCATTTTGTGCTCCCCGGGTCTTTATCGATTGAATGCGCGCATGATAACCGGCGCCGCCTCCGGCCCGGGCACCCGGATTTGCGCCTATTAGCGCGACGCACACTCACAACAGCAAGGCTATAAGATAGGAACAGCAAAAAGGCGGGCCCGCTTGCGTGACCGCTGGCAAGCTTACGGGGCAATATCAGCCACCGAAACGAATACTTTGAAATGAAAGATTAAATACATGGCTCTTAAAGAACCCGGTTTCGCGGAGCGCCAGCAGACGGCGGCCAAGGCGAAACAAGCCCAGATGGAAAAGTTACGCGCAATGGCACTGGCTAACGAAGCACAGTCCGCCGAGCGGCAGGTTGCACGAGTGGAAACGGCCAAAGCGCTGCAAATCCGCACCGCCGAACGTAAAAACGCGAACCGGGTCGCCGCTGAACGGAAAGAAGCAGAACGCGCGGCTGAAAAGGCCAGGCAAGCACGCGCTATCACGGAAGAAAAGGCGCGCAAAGACGCCGAGCGCGTTGCCCAAGCCGAGGCCGATGCAGCGCTCAAAAAGAATCAGAAGGCTGAGCGCGACTCGAAATACGCCGCACGCAAAGCGCGCCAGAAATAAGCAGGATGGAACTGATTAGTGGCGCTTAATTCTCCAGCTTGACTCCCGCCGACTTGATGATATTCGACCACTTCTCGGTTTCCGTGCCGACGAATCGAACGTACTCCTGCGGCGTACTGCCTCCCGCCTCCACTCCTTGTTTGGTGAGCGTGTCCCGCAGTTCCTTGTTTTCCACAGCACGGTTTACTTCCGCATTCAAGCGCGTCACGATGGGTGGCGGCGTTCCGAGTGCAGCGGTCAGCCCGAACCAGGTGTAGGTCTCCAGCCCCGGCAGGCCCGCTTCGGCAGCGGTCGGCACGCCGGGAAGCGATGGCAGGCGTTTGGGGCCGGCCACCGCAAGCGCGCGCAGTCTGCCGGTTTGCAGGTTCTGCTCCTGACCGGTAGGTACGATGAAGCCGAGCTGGACATCGCCGGCGAGCAGCGCGGCCGTAACCGGTCCCGCGCCCTTATAGGGCACGTGCACCAGATCGATCCCGGCGAGCGAGCGGAACAGTTCGCCCGCGAGATGCGGAACGGCGCCTATGCCGTTGGATCCGTAGTTGAGCGTGCCGGGCTTCGCCTTGGCGAGTTCGATGAGCTGGCGTAGATCCTTCGCGGGAACCGCGGAACCGACGAACAGCACCTGGGTTGCCGTTGCGATCCGGCTGATGTGGGTGAAGGACTTGAGTGGGTCGTAGCGCAGCTTGGGATTGAGCAGCGGCGCCAGAATCAGCGTCGATACGCTGCCAAGCGCGACGGTGTAACCGTCGGGCAGCGAGCGCGCCAGCGTTTCGGTGGCGATGGTGCCTCCGCCCCCGCCTTGGTTTTCGATCAGCAGGGGCTGGCCCAGCCCTTCGGACATCCGGTTGCCCACCAGCCGCGCCATGACGTCGGCCGAGCCGGCCGGCGCGAACGGAACCAGGAAGCGCACGGGCCTGGCCGGGTAGGACTGTGCGAGCGCGGCACTTGAAACCAGAGCCAGAGCGGCTGCTGCGATGAGTTTCACATTGTTCTCCCGGCGTGACGTGGCGATGGAACAGGGTTCAGTAAGTCTGCATGCATCATAAATCAACGGCCTGTCAGCTTGGTTCTCGGTAGCACGTCTGACGGTCAGACCTGTGCATCGAGTGCACCGCCAAATCACTCAAGCTTGGCACCGGATTCCGCGGCGACCTTACTCCATTTGCGCACGTCGTTCTGGATGATTGCGGCAAGAGCCTCTGGCGCGACGAACTCCGCGGTGGCCCCTTGTGCCTGAAAGGATCGCTTGAGGTCGTCCGCGGAAACTGCCGTCCTGAGCGCGTCGCTCAGACGGGCAACCACATCACCCGGCGTACCGGCGGGGGCGACCACGAAAAAGCTGGGCGAGGCATCGAATCCGGGCAGGCTCTCCGCCAGCGTTGGCCAGTCGGGCACGATCGCAACCTTCACCGGTCGGGTGAGCGCGATGGGGCGCAGTTTTCCGGCTTTCGCCTGGGGATGCGACGCCGCCACGCTGGCGATGGCTATCGGCAGTACGCCGCTGATCAGGTCGGGCAAGTACAGCGCCGCACCCTTGTAGGGCACGTGAACGATGTTGACGCCCGCCTGCGTTCTGAACATTTCCATCGCCAAGTGATGCACCGAGCCGACGCCCGGCGAGCCGTAGTTGTACTTGCCGGGATTCGCCTTGAGCAGCGCAATCAGCTCGGCGGTGGTCCTGACGGGTAATCCGGGATTGACAACCACCACCAGCGGTTCCCAGCCGACGCCGCCCACGGCGGTGAAACTCTTCACCGGGTCGAAACTCAGCTTCTTGTACAGGCTTGGCGCGATCAGCAGGGAAGTGGCGGCGTACTGCAGCGTGTAGCCGTCGGGCGGTGCCGCGGCGACCGCGGCGGCGGCGATGGTTCCGCCCGCGCCGGCACGGTTCTCGACGACCACCTGCTGGCCAAGCACCTCGGAGAGTTTCGCGGCCACCAGCCGCGCTCCCGAGTCGAGACCGCCGCCCGGCGCGATGCCGACGAGCATGCGGACCGGCTTGTTCGGATACTGCTGCGCGGATACGGTGGTCGAAAGCGCGCATACGAGCACCGGCAGCAAGGCTCTGATCAGTGCGTTCACTTGGCCGTGACCGGTTCGTCCCGACGTTCCCGCCGCGCCGCATCAGCCGCTTTCTTTTGCCGGATCGCGTTGACGATCTTCTCCGGCGTGATCGGCAGATCCTTTATCCACACTCCGGTTGCGTTGGCAATGGCATGGGCGACGGCGCCAAGCACCGGCAGCGTGCTGCCTTCACCGATCTCCTTGGCGCCAAACGGACCGCGCGGCTCGTAGGAATCAACCACGCCGCTGAATATTTCCGGGGCGTCCTTGATGGTCATGATCAGATAACCGTGGAGATTCGGGTTGACAAGGTGGCCGTCTTCGCCGAACTCCACGCCTTCCATGGTCGTCTCGCCCGCCCCCATGACGATGGCGCCCTCGACTTGGCCGTGTACACCCTGAGGATTGATGGGTGTGCCGCAATCGTGGTAGTCGGTGAACTGCTCGATCTTGACCTTGCCGGTTTCCAGGTCGACGCTCAACTCGCACACCGAGCTGCCGAACGAGTAGGCAGGGCTGGTCCCCACGGTCGCGCCCTTGTAGTCGCCGCCGAGCCCTTCGGGGGGCTTGTACCAGCCGGTCCCGACCAGCGGACCGTCGTCATTGAAACACTGCCGCGCCACTTCGGCCCAAAGCACATTGCGCGAGGCATCGCCATGCACGAACATCTTGCCGTCGCGGGCCTGCACTTCGGAGGCCGCGCAACCGAGCATCGCCGCCGCGTACGGCTTCATCTTCTCCAGCACCATGGCGCCGGCGCGGGACACGGCGTGCCCGGCCATGAAGGTGACGCGCGACGAGTACGCGCCAAGATCGAGCGGCGAGACCTCGCTGTCCGCGCTCTGCATGCGCATGTGCGATGCGGGGATGCCCAGCGATTCCGCGCACATCTGCACCAGTACCGTGTCGCTTCCCTGCCCGATCTCCGCCGCGCCGATCATCAATACGGCCGCCTCGCCGTCCTCGCTCACCCGCACCACCGCGTTCGCATGCGGAAAGATCGCCTTCTTCTGGAATTGCTCGCGCCCCTTCTCGTGGGACAGCTGCACCTGGCCGCGGTAGATGCAGTAGCCCGCTCCGGAAACGAACCCGCCGCAGCCGATGCCGATGCCCTTGCCCTTGGGCAGCTTGCCGAATTTCTCCTTCCAGGACGATTTCTCGGCAACGGCATCCAGGGTCGCGGAAAACTCGCAACTGCCGATGTCCAGATCGTTGAGGGTCATGGTATTCGGCGTCATCGCGTTGCGGCGGCGGATCTCGATGGGATCGATGCCCAGGTCGTCCGCGGCCATGCTGAGCAGGCATTCGAAGGCGAACCGCGGCTGCGGAACGCCGTGCCCGCGCATCGCGCCGCACGCCGGCTTGTTGGTCATCACCCGGTAGCCGTCGTAGCGGTAATTGGGCATTTTGTACAGCGTAGGAATCATGCTCCCGGCGTAGTAGGCCGTGGCCACCCCGAACGAGGTGTACGCGCCGCCGTCGAGATAGACCTCGCTCTTGACCGCCTTGATCCTGCCTTCACGATCCAGGCCAAGCTTGAATTTCATGTGCTGCTTGTGGCGGCCGCGGCCGTAGTGGAACATCTCCTCGCGCGAATAGACCATCTTGACGGGCCGCCCGCATGCGCGGCTCAGCAGCGCCGAACAGATGTCCAGCGGCGTGGTCGCGGCCTTGGTGCCGAAGCCGCCGCCGACCGCCGGGCGGATGACGCGGATCTTCCCGAGCGGGATGTGCAGCACGTGCGCCATCATGTACTGCACGTACGGCGGCACCTGCGTCGAGGTGTACAGCGTCAGGTTGCCGTCGTGATTCCAGGCGGCAATCGAGGCGTGCGGCTCGAGCGGCGACTGGAACACGTTGTTGCCGGTGAAGGTCTCTTCGCGCACGTAATGCGATTCCTTGAAGGCCGCATCCACGTCGCCGAAATTGTAGTCGACGCTGGTGCAGATGTTCCGCTTATACTTCTCGTGGATAAGCGGCGCGCCTTCCTTGATGGCCTCCATGGCGTCGGTCAGCACCGGCAGCCGCTCGTATTCCACCTCGATCAGTTTCAGTGCCCGCTCCGCGGTCTTCTCGTCCACGGCCGCGACGGCGGCCACCGGGTCGCCGATATGGCGAACCTTGTCCTTGGCGAGCACGTCTTCGTCGTAGCGCGCCGGCGAAACGCCGTACTTGGTGTCGGTGACATCGGCGCCGGTGAGGACGGCGAGCACGCCCGGCAGAGCCTTCGCCTTTGAGACGTCGATCCGTTTGAGCAGGCCGTGGGCGATCGACGAACCGAGAATCTTGCCGTGCGCCATGTTGGGCAGTGAAATGTCGGCGGTATACAGGGCGCGCCCGGTGACCTTGTCGGCGGCATCGATGCGCGGAATGGATGCGCCGACGCCGCTATGCTCGGCCGGGCTTGCGGTTTCGTGCGGCTTCGCGCATTGCCCGCCCTCGAGGTAATTCTTGCAGCGCTCGACCGAACGCATGATGCCGGTGTATCCGGTGCAGCGGCACAGGTTGCCTGCGAGGGCATCCTTGATCTCCTCGGTACTCGGATCGGGGTTCCTCTCCAGCAGGGCCGTTGCCGACAGCACCATGCCGGGCGTGCAATAACCGCATTGCAGCCCGCCCTCGGCCACGAACGACTTCTGCAGAGGGGTGAGTTCGCCGTTCTGCGCGAGCCCCTCGATGGTGGTGATGGATCTGCCGTCGACGGTCGAGGCGAGCAGCAGGCAGCTGTTCAAGGGCTCGCCGTCGATCAGAACCGTGCACGCGCCGCAATCGCCGCTGTCGCAGCCTTTCTTGGTTCCCGTCAGGTGCAGCCTGTCGCGCAGCACATCGAGCAGGGTCTCGCCGTCTTCGATCGCGACATCGTATTTCTGCCCGTTGATCGTGAAGTTTCGTGCGGTGAACATTGTTGTTACCTCCCAATTCTTTGCTGGGCGGCTGCCAGCGCGCGCCGGGTAAGAGTGCCTACGAGCTCGCAGCGGTATTCCGCCGAGCCGCGCAGATCGGCAATCGGTTCCGCCGCCGCCATCGCCAACGCGGCGGCTTGCGCACAGGCGCTCTCGTCCAGCACCCGTCCCACCAGCAGTCGCGAAGCCGCTTTGACGAGCTTGGGCACCGGCGCCACGGCGCACAGCGCGATGCGTGCACTGCGCACCGTCCGATCGTCATTCAGCACGAGCGCCACGGCCACGCCGGCCACCGCGATCGCGTTGGCCTCGCGCAACCCGAACCGGGCATACGCGGCGCCGAACCGGGCGGGCGGGCGCGGCACATTCACTGCCGCCAGCAGCTCGTTGTCACGCAGTATCGTCTGGCGCGGCCCGACAACCAGGTCTTCCAGCAAAACGGTGCGTTCGCCCTTGTCGGAGACGAGCAATGCCGTCGCATTCATGGCGATGAGTATGGGGGGCAGATCGGCACACGGAACCGCGCCCGCGACATTTCCGCCGACGGTTGCCGCGTTGCGTACCTGCGGCGTCGCCATCCGGCTCGTGGCATCGCGCAAAGCGTCATAGGCCCCGGCGATCAGCGGTGAACGGCCCAGCTCGGCAATGGTCGTGAGCGCGCCGATCCGCAGTCCTTCGCGCTCCTCGGTGACACCGCGCAGGTTCTTTATTGCGCCGAGCGCGACGAGGTGACCCACGCTGAATCTTGCCGTCTTGAGATCCACGAGCACGTCGGTTCCGCCCGCCAGCAGGCGTACATCCGGCGCAAAGCGGCCCATGAGTGCGCTTGCCTCATCGAGGGTGGCGGCCTTATGTACTTCGATGCTTGAAATATGCATGTCGCAATACCTCCGAGAAGTCTCCGGGTCCCGCCCGCGCAGCGTGGGTTGGCATATGTTTCCGGGAAGATCCTTCTAGGAGCGCGGAATCTGACTAATCTCAAACTTTGGCCAGGGGGCTTATTGATGTAGATCAAGAAACGATCGGAAAGGAGCGATGGAAAATCAACCCGGCGTGCTGCGCGTAGCCATGACTTCGAAGTCCCGCATTCTTGATCCTGATCAGCAAACGCACGCGCCAAAGATCAATTATGATGATTCAGGCATGGCCGTTAAGTTTCATTTGACGTCGGAGATGGACTGGGCAACGAGGCAATTCAAGCTCTTGGAGGTGGATCATGGTGACTCGACTACTTGCGGCCCTGGTGGCCGGACTCGCAATCGCCGGATCGGTATGCGCTCAGTATCCGACCCGGCCCATCAAGATAGTGCCGAACAGCGCCGCGGGAACGGGGCCGGACATCATCGCGCGCCTGATGGCCGCCAAGCTGACGGAATACCTGGGGCAGTCGGTGGTGGTGGAAAACCGCCCCGGCTCGAACGGCAACATCGCCGGCGAGCATGTCGCCAAGTCGCCGGCCGACGGCTACGCCTTGATGTTGGGCACCGACGCGCAGTTTGCGATCAATCCTCATGTGTATTCCAAACTGAGCTTCGACTGGAACAAGGATCTGGTGCCGGTCGCATCGATTGCAACGGAAGTTTTCAAGCTCGTGGTAATTCCATCTGTGCCGGCGAAGACGGTTGCGGAATTCATCGCCTACGCCCGCGGCGTCAAAGCGCCGCTTTTCTACGGCTCGGCCGGCAACGGCAGCCAGCATCACCTGACCATGGAACTGCTCAAGGAACGCACCGGCATCAATCTCTCGCACGTGCCCTACAAGGGCGGCGGCTCGGCCGTGACGGCGGCGATGCTCGCCGGCGAAGTCTCCGCCACCATCGGAGGAGCGGCGGTCGACGTGCAAGTCAGGGCCGGGAAGCTGCGCGCCCTGGGCGTCACCGGACCCAAGCGCGTGGCGCGCTACCCCGATGTGCCCACCATCGGCGATACCGTTCCGGGCTTCGAGATGGTCACCTGGTATGGGCTGTTCGCGCCCGCGGCGACGCCGCCGCAGGCGATGGCGAGGCTGCGCGCCGAGATGGCCAAGGTACTTGCGGCCCCCGACACCAGGGCAAAAGTTAGCGAAGCCGGGCCCGAAATCTGGATCGCCACGCCGGAAGAGTTCGCGGCGGCCATCCGCCGCGATTACGAGAAGAATGGGAAGCTCGTCAAAGCGCTCGGCATCAAGCTCGACTAGGGCCGAACGCAGGCAGCAGCCATGATTATTGATATCGCCTCGCACGTCTATCCCAGGCCCGTGATCGACCGGGTGAAACGCATCGCGCCCTCGTTCGGGTCGATGGGCACGCGCGTGGAAAACACCCCGCAACTGTACGATTTCGACGATCGCTTCCGCCTCATGGAC
>MEQV01000091.1:3212-3579 GCA_001770355.1 Betaproteobacteria bacterium RIFCSPLOWO2_02_FULL_62_17 | reverse complement strand
GTGCCGAGATCGCGCGCGTCGCCAACGATTCCATGGCGGATCTGGTCGCGCGCCATGGCGACAGATTTCCCCGCTTCGTGGCCTCGGTCGCGCTGGACAATATGGACGCGGCGATGAAAGAAGTTCACCGCGCCGTTGGCGAGCTGGGCGCCTGCGGCGTGCAGATCTATACGGACGTTGGCGGCCGCCCGCTGGACGAGCCGGAATTCGATCCGCTGTTTGCGGCCATGAAAGAGTACGGGCTGCCCATCTGGATCCATCCGACACGCACGCCGGAAATGGCGGATTACGCGTCCGAATCTGCGTCGCTTTACGATCTCTGGCTGGTGCTTGGCTGGCCCTATGCGACGGCGGCGGCAATGATACG
>MEQV01000091.1:0-3191 GCA_001770355.1 Betaproteobacteria bacterium RIFCSPLOWO2_02_FULL_62_17 | reverse complement strand
GGCGGGTTCAGGCGTTTACATGCGCCGCCCGCCGATGGAAATGATGCGGATGTTCTACGCCGACACGGCGATGCACGGCGCCGTGGAGGCGACGCGCTGTGGGCTCGCCTTCTTCGGCCCCGGCAACACGGTCTTCGGCAGCGACTGTCCCTTCGGCTCCATTCGCAAGGGCCTCGACATGATGGACCGGCTGGAACTCGCCGAGCCGGTCATGCGCAAGATAATGCATGACAACGCCGAACGGCTGTTGCAGGGTTCGCAGACCGGAAAATCGTCCGCGATTCGAGCCGTGGGTGGTAGGGCGGGTTAGCTTGTCATGTGATTCCGTGCCCCTTCCCAGCAACCACCCGCAACGCTTCGCGCTCAACTACGAGTTGCACGCCCGCCCGTTCGCCGAGCTGCGGCCGCCGACGCGCGCCTCGTATCTCGCAATGCTCGCCGACGACATGGCCAGGCCGGCGGAGCAGAGCTGCCTCGCCGAGCTGTGCACGCGTTACGGCCAGCCGCCGCCCTCCACCGCGGTCAACCACTTCAGCGTGGACCTGGGGCCGTTTCAGCTCAAGTGGGAGCGGCACACTGAGTTCACCAGCTACACCTTCCTCGTGAACGCGCCGTTCGCGGTGCCGTCGGCATTCGCGAGCCCGGTAATCGGCCAGGTGCCGCAGACGTGGCTCGCCGGTTTGCCTGGCTCGATCATCGCGGCGGCACATGTTGCCGTGATCCCATCGGCGGCGGGGCCGCCTTTGACGGAAGAAATTGCGCCGCTCTTCGATGACAATGCCGTGGTCGGGGCGCGCATCGGCGAAGGCGCAGGCGCGGCATACACCGACTTCCGCATCCACGCCGACGGTTTCAGCCGGTTCCTTATATTCGACCTGCGCCTGACCTCCCGCCAGGCCGGGCGCATGCTGCAGCGCATGCTCGAAATCGAGACCTACGTGATGCAGGCCCTGCTCACGTTCCCTTTGGCACGCGGCCTGCTCCCGGAACTGGCCGACACCGACCGCCGGCTGGTGGAAATCACGACGCGCATGGCCGAGGCCAGCCCGGCGGACGAGCCGGCCCTGCTCGATCAGCTGACCCGGCTGGCTGCCGGGATCGAGCACTCGGTGTCCTCAACGCATTACCGCTTCAGCGCGACGCGCGCCTACCATGCGCTGGTGGATCGCCGCATTGCCGAACTGCGCGAGATGCGCATCGAGGGCGTGCAGACCTTCCGCGAGTTCACCGAGCGCCGCCTCGCCCCAGCGATGAACACCTGCGAATCGGTGGCACGGCTGCAAGCGACGCTGTCGGAGCGTATCGACCGCGCCAGCCACCTGTTGCGCACGCGGGTGGAGATCACGCGCGAGCAGCAGAATCAGGCGCTGCTTGCCTCGATGGACCGGCGCGCCAAGCTGCAGCTGCGTCTGCAGCAGACGGTCGAAGGGCTGTCGGTCGCGGCGGTGACTTATTACATCGTGGGCATGGTGGGCTATCTCGCCAAGGCCGTTGAGACGCTCGGTGTTACGCTGAACCCGGGCCTCGTGATGGCGGCGGCCGTCCCGGTGGTTGCACTGCTGGCGGCGCTCGGCGTGCGTCATATCCGCAGGACAGTCTCGAGAGAGAGCGTCCATTGACAAGCAGCCGGGCGAAAGGAGCGGGTTGCCAGCTTGGTTTTGCCGCCGCCGCGCAGATGTTCGAGCTTCCGGATTTTTCCATGTTTAGAATCAGCCCGCGTTCGGTGCGCATCATTGCCGGTTTTGGCAAGGCGCACAGCCTGAGTACGGAAGTCTGGGCGCGGGCGGTTTGATGAACATAGCGTAATGCTGTAGACTTTCCTGACTAGTCAGGAAGAGATCATGGAAAAACTCAGCATTTACGACGCCAAGGCGCACTTCTCCAGAGTGATCGAGCTGGCAGAATCCGGCCGCACGACCGCCATCACCAAACGCGGACGAGTCGTCGCCAGGATTGTCCCCGCACGTGAGCCTGTCTGGGATCGCGCGGAGGTCCTGGACGAGGTGGAGGCCGTGCGCAGGAAGCTCGCGGTCAAGAAGGGTTTCAGTGTCGCGGAATTGATGGCCGCAGGCCGCCTCTGATGGCGTTCGTGCTCGATGCCTCGGTCGCTGTGGCATGGGTCATCTCAAGTCAGTCAACTCCTTATACGCGCCGTATCCGGGTGTTGGCCAAGCGCCAGCCCTATCACGTGCCATCGATCTTTCACGCCGAGGTGACGAATGTGTTGGTTACCCTGCAGCGCCGCGCAATTCTTACCGCGAGTGGCGCGGAGGCTGCTGCAGACGTGCTTGGCCGGCTCGCACCGGTGGTTCATCCCCTGGAATTGGGCGTGCGTGATTTGAGGGATTTGGCATTGCGCCATGGCCTTAGCGCGTACGACGCCAGCTACCTTGCATTGGCGATGCAACTTCGGCTTGCGGTTGCCTGCGGCGATCGGCCATTGCGCAATGCGCTCAAGGGAGCGGGCGTGCGGCTTGCATGAGAGGATGAGGATTACCGATAGCAAAATCAATTGTTTCATTCCCGGACAGGCAGTAGCGATTCAGAACGGCACCGGCAAGGGCGGCAGGCCCTGCTCGCAAGGGCGCGCCCACGGCGACGCCGCCACAGGCGATGGCGAGGCTGCGGGCCGAGATGGCCAGGGTTCTTGCGGCCCCCGACACCAGGGCAAGAGTCAACGAAGCCGTCCGCGAAACCAATAAGATAATCAATCCAGCGCGTGACTTATAGCGGCAGATTAATTTCTCGTATCAGTCATGTTTTGCCCAGCTAAATTCACGCACCATCCCGATTATGTTCACCCTCCGGTGATTGGGAGATGATCGAATCTGGGTTTACCGGGTAAGTTTCGCCGTCGCGGAGCGGAGTAATCGGGCCGCCATTCGGCGTACAATCACTGCGACGAAATTCTCCGGCCGCAGGTCACAGGTTCGAACGACGCCATGTCAGCCATTGTCGAAGTCATGGAACAGCCACTGAGCCGGGAGGCTCTTGCGCAACGCTTTCGCGACCTATGCGAAGATCCGCGCTTTGCCAATTTGCCGGGGAAGATTGAACTGGATGCCTGGGGAAGAATTATCATGAGCCCAGCGAACAATCAGCATGGGCTCGTGCAAGCCAGGCTCGTCGAGTTGCTGCGGCGATCTCTGGGAGGAGCCGCATTCGTCGAAGCCTCCATCAGCACGAATCCC
>MEQV01000090.1:5969-7175 GCA_001770355.1 Betaproteobacteria bacterium RIFCSPLOWO2_02_FULL_62_17 | reverse complement strand
TCTCAAACTAGCCGCGCCGGAACTGCCCGCCGACCTGCTCGCTTTGATCAACATGGGCGATATCGGCATGGCCGCCGCAAAGAAAGCGGTAGCGTCGGCCAAGCCGGAACAGAAGCGTCCGCTCGCGGGGCTGAAATTCCTGGTGCCGATTCCGCGTCCCGGGAAGATCATCTGCCTGGGGCTCAACTACGCCGATCACGCCGCCGAGGGCGGACATCAGAAGCCCACTTACCCCAGCTTTTTCATGCGCTGCACGACTTCGTTCGCGGCGCACGGCGAAGCGATGATCCGCCCGAAAGTCTCAGACAAGTTCGATTACGAAGCCGAGCTTTGCGCCATTGTCGGCAGGAAGGCGCGCCATGTGAAGAAGGCCGATGCGCTGAAATACATCGCGGGCTACACCTGCTTCAATGATGGTTCTATCCGCGACTACCAGCGCAAGACCGCGCAATGGACTATCGGCAAGAATTTCGATGCCACCGGTGGCTTCGGCCCCTGGGTGGTGACGCCCGATGAATTGCCCCCCGGAGGCACCAATCTCAAGATCCGCTGCCTGCTCAACGGCCAGGTTCTGCAGGATGCCAACACCAGCGACATGCTGTTTCCGGTCGATGAAACGGTGGAGCTCGCCAGCGAATGCCTGACCCTTGAACCCGGCGATCTGCTGGTAATGGGCACGCCATCAGGAGTGGGTTGGGCGCGCAAGCCGCCGATTTTCATGAAGGACGGCGACGTCTGCGAAATCGATATCGAGAAAGTGGGCGTGCTGCGCAATCCGATCAAGGACGAAAAATAGCAATCGTCAGGCGGTATTAACGCGCGGCGCGGCGCAGGTTTACCCGGATCCCACGCTGATCGCCGCAGCCTCGCCGGTGGCGATGTTCAACAGCGTAGCGATCGCAAGCGCGCTTTTTTCGGCATCGCCTCGGACCGAATCGGCGCGCTTCGATTTGACAAGAGCCCCGGACCCTCCGGCGCTTAGTGTGCCACCTGCGGTTTCAGCAGATAACCGAATTTCTCCATGGTGCGGCGCGCCACCTCGGGACTGGGCATGTTGACCTTGGGAAATTTGTCACGCCAGTGGAACGGACGGCAGGCGTCGATGATGGCGCGTGAATTGGTGTTGTTGCCCTTTTCTTTCTCCTCCGGCGGAATGCGCGGATCGAGCGGCGTGCTCCAGGTGCCATGGATGAAGGCGATGGATGT
>MEQV01000090.1:0-5956 GCA_001770355.1 Betaproteobacteria bacterium RIFCSPLOWO2_02_FULL_62_17 | reverse complement strand
CGGGTGCACATCGCCCAGATCAGGTCCTCCAGGTTGCTGACGTCGATGTCGTCGTCGACCACGATCACATACTTACCCGCATAGGCGCCCGCATGGCACATCGCGGCGACATGCCCGGCCTGTTTGGAGTGGCCGGCGTAGCGCTGCTTGATGGAGACCCCGAGCAGCAGGCGCGAGCCGCCCACCTCATGCGCCCATACCGCGGTGACGTCGGGTACGCCCGCCTCCAGCACATTCTTGCGGATCAGGGCGGAGCGGGTGACCGCGCGGTAGCGCGCCTGTTCCTCGGGCGGCCGCTGCGGCGGGCAACCAAGAATAATCGGATCGTTGCGGTGGTAGATCGCCTTGATGTCCAGCACTGGTTCCTCGCGCACGTCGCTGCCGTAGTAGCCGGTCCACTCGCCAAAGGGTCCCTCCAGCCTGCGCTTGTGGGGCTGCACGAATCCCTCGATCACCATCTCGGCGTTTGCGGGGATCGGCAGACCGGTGACCGGGCCTTTCACGACTTTCACCGCCTTGCCGCGCAAACCGCCGGCAATATCGAGTTCGCACACGCCGTAGGGCATCTCGCTGCAAGCGACCAGGAACTGCAGCGGGTCCCCGCCGATCACCACAACCACGGGCATCGGTTCATTGCGGGCCTCGTATTTGTCGCGGTGGATGCGCCCATGCTTGCCCGGGGACATGTAGAACCCCAGCGTGTTGCGGTCGTGGATCATCACCCGGTAGGTGCCCACATTGATCCACTTCTCCTCGGGGTCGATGGTGATGTTATAGCTGCCTGTCCCGACATAGCGCCCGCCGTCGCCCTCGTGCCACAGCGGCACGGGGAAGCGGGTGATGTCGATGTCGTCGCCGGTGATCACGTTCTCCATCACCGGGCCGGTTTCGACGAACTGATGGGGGATAGGCTTCAGCTCGCGCATGTAGCAATCGAGGAACGCCTGCGAGAGTTCGAGCTTGTTGAAATGCAAGGGGAAGCCAAGCGTCATATTGCGCCGCCGGCCGCCGAAGAAATTGGTCAGCAGGCGCTCGCCTTTGCGGCAGCCCGGTACCTCGTCGAAGAGCACGCAGGGTGCGTTCTCGTCGTGCTGCACCAGCTCCGCAGCCATGCCCATTTCCTCCTGCCAGGTGGCGCCCTTGACATGGCGGAGTTCCCCGAGCTTTTCGGCTTGCGCGATCCAGCCGCGCAGGTCTTCGTAGGGAATCTGATAGCTGGGGTCCTTACTTGCCGTTGCCGCGGCGCCAGAAACATTGCCCATGGGACTGCCCATGCCGTCGGGAAGCCGTACGATCGCGCTCATAGAGTTCTCCTAGTCGCCTCAAGCGGATCCGTGCGCCGATCCGATGCGCCCAGGCACGCGGGTTGCTGCCTGGAGTAAAATTCCATAATATGGACCAAATGATCATATTCATTCTGTTTTGACATTTTCAAAACTGCTCCAGAACACCCAAAATTCCGGCCTATTTATTTCTGATACATGCTAGCATTGCTAAATGAACCTCGGTTCATATTGGGGATAAAAAGTATTCCATATAGTGGAACTTTATTAACACTTATTGAGCAATGAAAGCCGCTTCCACCACAGCAAAGCCGGCTCGACCGGACCGGGATCACCCGGGGGGTACGCAGACCTTGCATCGTGCCGCATCGATCGTGCGATTGGTGGCCGCGCGCAACCGTCCGGGCATGCGGCTCACCGACGTCGTCAAATTCTCCGGGCTGCAACGGCCCACGGCGCACCGAATCCTGAAGGGCTTGATCGCCGAGGGCCTGCTCACTCAGGATCCGGAGTCGCGCCTGTACAGCCTTGGGCCTTTGGTTTTTGAATTGGGCCTGGCCGCCGCGCCGCAATTCAATCTGTCCGACATCTGCCGGCCCTCCTTGCAGCGCATCGCCGAGAAGACCGGGGACACGGTATTCCTGTCGGTGCGCAGCGGCCACGATTCGGTCTGCATCGACCGCAAGGAAGGCTCGTTCCCGATCAAGACCTTCACCCTGGATGTGGGCGAGCGCCGCCCCCTGGGCGCGGGCGCGAGCGGCCTGGCCATGCTGATGCCCCTGACCGACGAGGCGGTCCAGGAGATCGTGCGCGCCAACGCAACCCGCCTGGTCGGCTACCACAACCTCACCGTGCCGGCACTACTCGCGGCTCTCGCGCATTCGCGCGTACTGCGCTATGCCTGGAACGATGCGCATCTCGCTGACGGCGCCGCCACGCTCGGCCTGCCCATCATCAACCGCTATGGACATCCATTCGCTTCGATCACGGTGGGTGCCATCATCGGCCGGATGACAGAAACCCGCCGGGCCGAGATTGTCTCGATCCTGCGCGATGAAATTGACCTGACCGAAAAAGCCGTGAGAAACCCGAATCAGCCCTGAGACATTGATCAACCTTGGTTAAACCCGGGAAAGGAAAATCATGAACGAACCAGCCAAACCTGCAGCAGTAAAACCCGATGTCAGCAGCCTTCCCAAGACGGTGGACTGGCTCCGCGCCGAAGGCCTGCTTATAGAGACCGACAAGGAAGTCGATCCCGACCTGGAGATTACCGGCCTGCAGAAGCACTTCGACGGCAGTTTTCCCATGCTGTTCAACAAGGTGAAGGGAAAACCGTACGCGCGCGCAATCACCAACCTGTTCAGCGACATCCGCATCGTCGAGAAAATGTTTGGATGGGAAAATTCGCTTGATCGGGTGAAAAAAGTCGCCCGTGCAATCGAGCGACCCATCAAACCGGTGACCATCTCCCAGGAAGAAGCGCCGGCGCAGGAAGTCGTCATTACCGACGACCTGGACGTCAACAAGTGGATCACCGCGATCCGCCATACGCACATGGAGTCGGAGATCACCATCGGGTCGGGAATTTCCTGCGTGGTCGGCCCTTACTTCGACGGCGGCAGTCACATCGGCTACAACCGCATGAATTTCCGCTGGGGCAATGTCGGCACATTCATGATTTCTCCCGGCTCGCACATGTGGCAGGTAATGACCGAACACTACAAGGACGAGCAGCCGATACCGCTTACCATGTGCTTCGGCGTGCCTCCCGCCTGCACCTTCGTCGCGGGCTCCGGTTTCGACTACGCCATCCTGCCCAAGGGGTGCGACGAGATCGGCATCGCCGGTGCGATTCAGGGCGACCCGGTGCGGCTGGTGAAGTGCCGCAGCATCGATGCCTACACGCTGGCCGATGCCGAATACGTGCTGGAAGGGTACTTGCACCCGCGCGACAAACGCTATGAAACGGCCGAATCCGAGAAGGCCGACGTACAGGGCCGGTTCCATTTTCATCCCGAATGGGCCGGATACATGGGCAAGGCCTACAAGGCGCCGACCTTCCACGTCACCGCCATCACCATGCGCAAGAAGGAGAGCAAGCCTCTCATCTTTCCGCTGGGCGTGCATACCATGGACGATTCCAACATCGATACTTCGGTGCGCGAATCGGCCATCTACGCCCTGTGCGATCGACTGCAACCCGGCATCATTCAGAATGTGCACATCCCCTACTGCATGACCGACTGGGGCGGATGCATCATCCAGGTGAAAAAGCGCAACCAGATCGAGGAAGGCTGGCAGCGCAATTTCCTCTCGGCCATCCTTTCCTGCTCGCAGGGCATGCGGCTGGCGATCGCCGTCAGCATGGACGTCGACATCTACTCCATGGACGACATCATGTGGTGCCTGACGACGCGGGTGAATCCGAGAGCGGATATCCTCAATCCGATTCCCGGCGGCCGCGGCCAGACCTTCATGCCGGCCGAACGCATGACCTCGGGCGACAAGCAGTGGACGGCTTCCAACACCCTGTTCGAAGGCGGCATGGGAATCGATGCCACGGTCCCCTTCGGCTACGAGAACGATTTTCACCGCCCGGTGTACCCGGTGGACCGCGTCAAGCCCGAGGACTTTTTCAATGCCAAGGACATCGACAGGATGAAAGCGCGCATGGCGGGCTGGGTGCTGTCGCTCGCTCGCACCGGGCGCTGAGCGATCACGCGGTCGCAGGTGCGCCGGCACGCGAACGATGCTCAATGGCTGCGCGGTACTGGACTGCACCGACCGGCTTGGCTGGCTGGCCGGCCGGTTGCTGGCTGACCTGGGCGCGGATGTCCTGAAGATCGAGTCGCCCGAAGCGCAACTGGACGGCTCGGACTGGCGCGCGCTCAACGTCAACAAACGCCTGCAGCGGCTTGATCTGCACTCGCCTTTGGGCCGGGACGAGTTCAACCGGCTGGTCGCGGCTGCCGACATCCTGTTAGCCACCTTCAGGCCAGCCAGCGTAGAGCATTCGCTTTTCGAATACAGCCGGCTGGCCGCGATCAATTCACGCCTTATCCTGGTTGCCATCACGCCCTTCGGCCTCGCAGGTCCTAATTCGGATTGGCTTGCCAGCGACATCGAACTCATGGCGGCCGGCGGCGCAATGTCCCTCGCCGGCGAACCCGATGGCGCGCCGCTGCGAATTTCGCTTCCGCAATCCTATCCCTGGGCCGGTTCGCAAGCCGCGGTCGGCGCGCTTACCGCGCTCGCCGCGCGCGCGCGCAGCGGCCGCGGCCAGCTCGTCGATGTCTCGGCGCAGGCCGCGGTAGTGGTGGCGCTTGCGCACGCACCCACTTTCGCCGACATCGAGGGTGTCTCGCCTGCGCGGGCCGGCGCATTCATGACCGGCCGGTCGGTAAAGGGAGCGCGCTTTCGCGTGTTCTGGCCGTGCCGTGACGGGTACCTCAACTTTATCCTTTACGGCGGTGCCGCCGGCCGCCGGACCTTCGAGCAACTGGTGGCATGGATGCGCGCTGCGGGCGCGGCGCTGGGTCCGCTTGCCGGCATCGACTGCGCCAAATGGGACCCCACGCGCGTCTCGCAGGCCGAGGTAGATGCCCTCGACGCGCCGATTGCGGCGTTTTTCGCAACGCTCACCAAGCGTGAGTTCCTCGCGCAAGCCCACCGGCGCGAGATGCTTGGCTATCCCGTTGCCAGCGTGGCGGACACCGCCACCGATCCCCAATTGGCGGCGCGCGGCTTCTGGCAGGACGTCACCACGCCTGAGGGCGCACTCGAACGCCATTGCGGCTGCTTCGTGGTCGTCGACGGCAAGCGCCCTGCGATCGGCGCGCATGCCGGACAATGGGCCGGGCATGGTCGTGCCGGGAACGCCAACGCGGGCTCGAGTACGCCGTCCGCCGCGCCGGCTTGCGCACTCGAGGAATTGAAAATCGTCGAATTCGGCAGCTACGCCGCCGGGCCGCACATCGGCAAAATGCTGGCTAATTTCGGCGCTCTCACGGTGCATGTCGAATCGCATTCGCGCCCTGATGGTTTTCGCCTGCAGTATCCGCCTTACCGCGGCGGCCGGCCGGGCATCGATAACGGAGCGTGCTTCGCCTATTTCAACGACTCCAAATACAGTGTCACGCTTGAGTTGAAGAACCCCGCGGGCCGGGACCTGGCGCGGCGCCTGGCCCTGTGGAGCGATGTCGTCATTGAGAACATGCGCCCCGGGGTGATCGACCGGCTGGGCCTGGGATTCGAATCGCTCAGAAAAGATAATCCGGCGCTGGTCATGCTCTCCACTTGCAACATGGGCCAGACCGGCCCGCGCGCGGACACACCGGGCTTCGGCTCGCAGCTCACCGCGCTGGTGGGCATGTGCGGGCTCACCGGAAGCCCCGGCGGTTCCCCGATGCTGCTCTACGGTCCCTATGTGGATTTCATCGCCTCGACCCTGGGCGCCTCCGCGGTGCTCGCCGCGCTCGAACGCCGCCGCGTGACCGGCAAAGGAGCGTACCTGGATGTCTCGCAATACGAGTCAGGGCTGATGTTTCTCGCCGGCGCACTGCTTGACTACCACCGGACCGGCGCCGTCGCCGGCCGCGCCGGCAACGACGACCCGGGCGCAGCGCCGCACGGCGCCTATCGCTGCAACGACGGCAACTGGCTGGCCCTGT
>MEQV01000089.1 GCA_001770355.1 Betaproteobacteria bacterium RIFCSPLOWO2_02_FULL_62_17 | reverse complement strand
TGGCAAGACGCGAAAGCGATGGGGAGCAGATTGTGCTGAAAATCCTCAACGCCAGGCCCGCCGACGACCCGGAACTGTTTCAACGTTTCGCCCAGGAGTTCATGCTGATTTCCTCGGCACAGCACAACAACGTGGTGAAAATCCATGACTATGGATTTACCGACGCCTATGCTTTCATCGCCATGGAGTACATGCCCAAAGGCACGCTCAAGGACGCCATCGAAAAAGGACTCAGCGAACGCCAGGCGCTCTCGGTCATGGCGCAACTGGCGGGCGGGCTCCGCGAATTGCATAGTCGGGGCATCATTCACCGCGATCTCAAGCCGGCCAACATCATGGTTCGCGACGACGGCACCATGGCCATTGCCGACTTCGGGATAGCGAAAAAGCTGCAGGACGCGGCGGAGCAAACGCGCCATGGCGAACTGTTCGGCACGCCCTATTATCTCGCGCCGGAATTGATCGAAGGCCAACCGGCATCGGAGCGCAGCGATCTGTACAGCCTGGGGGTTATTTTTTACGAAATGCTCACGGGCAGAAAGCCGTTCGAAGCGGAAGCCATTTCCGAACTGGTCGCGCAGCACCTGCGCGCGCCAATCCCGCGGCTCCCCGCGAAGGTCGCGGACTGCCAACCCATGCTGGATCGCCTGCTCGCCAAGAACCCCGGCGGAAGATACCCCGATGCCGACGCTTTGCTCGCCGCGATCGACGAGCTCTGGAGCTGGCGCGCGGCACGCGCGCAGGACACCTGAGAGACTGCGAACGGCGCAGGCATGAATCCCTTTGTCGAGCGCGAAAACCAACGCTTGAGCACCGTGACCCTCGGTACACCTGCAGCACAGTCCGAGTGACGAGGGCGGAATCGAACCACCGACACACGGATTTTCAGCCCATCGAATTAAAGCAGGAATTTGATCTATCAACGGCTTACCAGCGCTCGCCAATTGCGAAACCTACGTAAAGCTAGTGAAGCAAAGCGCACCCGTACCATGGATCAGCACAAGTTAAGCACAGGAATAAATTGATTAGACGTCGGAGTTTTTTACTAACTCGCTAAACGCGTCTGCTGCCAAGGCGTCAAGTAGTGTTAAATCCTCTCGCGGGAGATGGCGAATGCTAGAATGAGCCGGGTTCTTTTTACTGGGCTCATAAACAACACGTACTTTGAGGCCGGCAGTTGCGCTGCACGTGTCCTTTATCTTATTCACGCTTGCAATACCAAAAGCGCTTTTTTTTCCAACCTTAAAGGTTCTTCGAAAGTCGAGTACCGAATCTCGAATATTAGTTTTGCGGTCACTACCAAAATACTCCAACCAATTAACCGATAGTGATTCCTCGTTCGGCCTAAGCGCAAACGCTTGCGAATAAAACCCAACAACGTTGTCAGCCTCATCCTTTATAAGTCTGGACCAAGGAACGTGACGCATAACGTGATGGTCATCAGATAAATTCGCCCCCTTGTTCATCATTTGGAGAACCAATACCCTGGACCATAGGGTGCCAACCCATCGATTAAGCGAGACACAGATGTCTGACCGGCAAAGCGTTCCACGTCATCACCCGTGTATCTCGCCATGACCCAGCGGACACGATCATTTTTTAGGAATTCAATCGTCAGTCGATCTTTACCGACCATCCAGGAGGCGACTAAGTAACCGTTGTGAGAAAGACCAAGGCCGGGGCGACGTTGTGGCTTGATCTGAACGATAGCCTTAAGAAAGGTTGCAAAGGATCCTGTTTGTAAGGGTTCATCATCTGGATCCCATTCTTCTAGATCGTGCAGCGAATCCAACTGAGCAAATAATTTGTTTCGCCATTCACGATCCAAGTGCATTGCGATCTGGGCAGTCAGTATTTTTACACTCGCGGTAGCATCAAAAAGTCGTTCTTCGAGAGATTTTTCAGCTAACGCAAACAGTGAAGCCGGAGAAGCCGGGTTTCGCAATTCGCTAATACGGCGCTCAATGAATTTTGTTTCTTCGCTGAACATCGGTGAATACGAAGCCGACCATGCACTAATCGTTAGTGAATCGTCAGTCATTGCGCTCTTAAGCAGTGACCGGTACGGGGCGCTCGACGCCGGCAGCTTCAGAAGAATATGTTCACCAATAGTCCGCGCCTTTTCATACGGCGGAACCTCTGGCAATTTAAAAACTAGACTGCCCCCACTGGTGAGCGCCTTGGCTAGCGCAGGAACCGGGTGCGGCTTATCACTCATGACTGAAAAAGCTCTCGAGCACGGTTTGTAACGCAAGCTTCAAAAACTGCATTCTTTTTCGTTCGAATTTCGTTGAGCAATTGAAAAATAGCCTTTTCACCCTGCGGCGGATCTATCTCGCGAGCAATATCCTGATCGACAATAAATGACGCATGATCGAGAATTGGGGCAGGAACAACTGCCGAATTCAAAGTTAATTTGCAGCCAATATCCTCAAACGACGAAACCGCCTGCACTGCATACCCTCCCACGTGGCCAATTATATCAGGCAGTTTTGGATACATATTAAGATACGCTTCGTGTTCCACTTTTTCTTCTACCATGGGAATATCAATGCGATTGATATATCTAACACCAATACGGGAGATTGTTTTGAAACCGACGGCCCTCTTCCATATTCTCCAATCCCTGCAAAACCGTCGATAAAACTCGTCCCAGCCTGGATATGGAGCAAGTTGCGACACCATTAAGGATGACGGAAATAGCACCAGCAGCTGCGTCAGATCCAGAGATGAGCGCCTATGACCGATGATCCGATCGACTTGTGTTTTTGGATTGCTACCCGTTTTGGTAGCGAGGTGCAGCGCAACTTTGACGTTCTCTATGCGTTGATCCTGAGGATAATGAGTCAGGAATTTGCCACTGGCTTTCTCGACCTCGGCTTGATCAAGTGATGAGTCGATCTTGATCTCGATTACAGCTTCTGTAATCGGCGCATGCTTGTAAGAGGGCTGTGTCAATCTGTATCCAAGCTCGGTGCCCGAGATGTTACCGCATTACAAAGGTACCTGCGGCATGCTCAAGTGGTAGATCAGTTGATAATTGGCAGCATAACAACGACACAGAAGCCTTAGCATTTTACCGATGCACCGCTAAGTGCTTGTATTTTGGTGCTGGCGAGACGAATCGAACGTCCGACCTACTGATTACGAATCAGTTGCTCTACCAACTGAGCTACGCCAGCCTGTGCAAGGGCACGCTGAAAAGGACTCGCGCGCTTTGATTTAACGGCTGCAATTATAGTTGATTTGGCGTTTACGAGGCCGTCGCACCCAGCCCCTTGGGCAGCGGAAAGGTGACGTTCTCCTCGATGCCCGCGAGTTGCGTCACCTGACGCGCCCCTAATTCACGCAAGCGGGCAATGACTTCCTGGACCAGTATCTCGGGTGCTGACGCCCCCGCGGTCAGGCCTATGCGGTGCTTCCCCCGCAACCAGGCCGGGTCAAGCTGCGCGGCGTTATCCACCATGTAAGACTCTATGCCGCGGCTTTGGGCAACTTCACGCAAGCGGTTGGAATTGGAGGAACTCGGCGATCCCACCACGATGACCAGGTCGCTTTGCGGCGCCATGAATTTCACCGCATCCTGGCGATTCTGCGTGGCATAGCAAATGTCGTCCTTCTTCGGCCCCACGATTTCCGGGAATCGTGCCCTGAGCGCCGTCACGATTGCCGCAGCATCGTCAACCGAGAGGGTGGTCTGCGTAACATAGGCCAGCCGCTTTGGGTCGCGCACCTCAAGCATCATGACGTCCTCGACGCTCTGGATCAGGTGCATGCCGGCATCCGCCTGGCCCATGGTGCCCTCGGATTCCGGATGGCCGCGGTGACCGATCATGATGACCTCGCGCCCATCGGCGCGCATCCTGGTCACCTCGACATGCACCTTGGTCACCAATGGGCAGGTGGCGTCGAATATTTTCAGCCCGCGCATCTGGGCTTCGCGCCGTACCGCCTGGGACACACCGTGCGCCGAGAAAATAACCGTCGCGCCGGCAGGAACCTCGGCAAGTTCCTCGACAAATACCGCACCCTTCAGGCGCAAACTGTCGACGACGTGTTTGTTGTGAACGATTTCGTGCCGCACGTAGATCGGCGCGCCGTGAAGTTCAAGCGCGCGTTCGACAATAACGATGGCGCGCTCGACACCGGCGCAGAAACCCCTCGGATTGGCCAGGAGAACTTCCATCGCATCCTTACTCAGTTGGTCAGCCATCGGCGACTTCATTGCTTTTTCCCGAAGAAGCCATCGAGGACCAGCACCACCGCACCAATGGTAATCGCGGAGTCCGCCACATTGAATGCCGGCCAATGCCAGCCGCCAAGGTGAAAATCCAGAAAGTCCACCACTTCGCCGACCATCACGCGATCCCAGAGATTGCCCAGTGCACCGCCAAGAATAAGGGTCAGCGCAATTCGAAACAAGCCCTGCGCGGATTGCCGCGCAAGCAAGCCGATGATCAGGGCGATCGCCAGCAACGAAATCGCGATCAACAGGTATCGCTGCCAGCCCGCGGCATCGGATAGAAAACTGAAGGCGGCGCCAGGATTATGGACCAGCACCAGATTGAAAAAACCTGTAACCGGCAGGCGCTCGCCGCGCTCAAATACCGACTCGACCCAGAATTTGCTGCCCTGATCGAGCAATGCGATGAGCAGGGATAAGCCCAGCCACGGCAACGAGCGGCGCAGCGCTTCCACCGCCGGCCTACGCAAACCGGCGCGGCTCGCCCGCGCCAAAAAGATTCGACAGGCAGCGCCCGCAAAGTCCGGCATGCGCGGGCTCGGCGCCGACGTCCTCGCGCCAATGCCAGCAGCGCTGGCACTTGGCGTGGGAACTCGGGACCGCTTCGATTGCCTCGTCTGCGGCGGACTTCGATGCGCGCAATTCCGCTTTGGAGGTGATCAGCACGAAACGAAGATCATCGCCCAGCCCGGCCAGCAAGGCATGCCTTTCTCCCGACGCTTTCACCGTGACTTCCGCCTGCAGCGAGGACCCGATGCTTCCGGCTTCGCGCAATGCCTCGAGCTGTTTCTGCACCTCGCCGCGCAGCTCGCGAATCGCCGCCCATTTCACGAGCAGGGCCGGCGCGTCATCGACCGCGGGAAGCTGGTGCCAGCTCTCCAGGAATATGCTCTCGCTCGCGCCGCCCGCCGAGCGCCACGCTTCCTCCGCGGTAAACGAAAGAACCGGGGCGATCAGACGCAGCAAGGCCTGCACGATGTGGTGCAGAGCGCATTGCGCCGAGCGTCTTTCGCGTGAATTCGCCCTGGTGGTGTAAAGCCGGTCCTTGAGGATATCCAGAAAGAACGAACCCAGATCCTCCGAGCAAAAGGTCTGGATCCTGGCAACGATAAGATGAAACTCATAGCGCTCGTAATCACTGGTTACCGCTTGCTGAAGTTCCTGCGTCAGCGCCAGGGCATAGCGGTCGATCTCCAGCCAATCGGAAACCGGCAACATCTGCGCCGCGGGGTCGAAATCCGAAGTATTCGCCAGAAGAAAACGCAGGGTATTGCGAATCCTCCGATAACTTTCCACCACGCGCTTGAGGATCTCGTCGGAAATCGACAATTCGCCGGAGTAGTCGGTTGCAGCGGTCCACAAGCGCAGGATCTCGGCGCCAAGCGTGTCGGCGACTTTCTGTGGCGCGACCACATTGCCCATCGACTTCGACATTTTCCGGCCATGGCCGTCGACCACGAAGCCATGGGTGAGCAAAGCCTTGTAAGGCGGCACGCCCCACATCATGGAAGACACCAGCAGGGATGAATGAAACCAGCCGCGATGCTGGTCCGAGCCTTCGAGATAGAGATCCGCCGGAAATTTCAGATCGGCCCCATGGCTGCCAATGCCTTTTTTCTCCCCGTCGGGCCCGCCCATGACCGTCGCATGGGTGACGCCGGAATCAAACCAGACATCCAGCGTGTCGCGCGCCTTTTCGTAATTGCGCGCCTCGTCGCCGAGCCATTCCTCCGCGGTGATGCGCTGCCAGGCTTCAATGCCTTCGCGCTCGACCCGCAGCGCCACGCGCTCGGTCAACGCCGGGGTATCCGGGTGCAGCGCGCCGCTTTCCCGGTGCACAAAAAACGGCATGGGAACGCCCCATTGGCGCTGGCGCGAAAGCGTCCAGTCCGGCCGATTCGCGATCATCCCGCGCAGCCGCGCCTTGCCCCAGGCCGGGTAAAACTGCGTTGCTTCGATGCCGCGCAATGCTGTTTCACGAAGCGATTCGCGCGGCTTGACGCCGTTGAACCCGGGAACATCCTCCATCCCCGCGAACCACTGCGTCGTGGCCCGATAGATGATCGGCGTCTTGTGACGCCAGCAGTGCATGGTGCTGTGCTCGTAACTGGTTGAACTGAACAGACTGCCGCCGGCGTCCATCTTGGCGACGATCTCCGCGTTGGCTTTCCAGATATTCAAGCCGCCGAAAAAGGGCAGCGACGCGGAGAACCGGGGCCCGCCCATGACCGTCGCATGGGTGACGCCGGAATCAAACCAGACATCCAGCGTGTCGCGCGCCTTTTCGTAATTGCGCGCCTCGTCGCCGAGCCATTCCTCCGCGGTGATGCGCTGCCAGGCTTCAATGCCTTCGCGCTCGACCCGCAGCGCCACGCGCTCGGTCAACGCCGGGGTATCCGGGTGCAGCGCGCCGCTTTCCCGGTGCACAAAAAACGGCATGGGAACGCCCCATTGGCGCTGGCGCGAAAGCGTCCAGTCCGGCCGATTCGCGATCATCCCGCGCAGCCGCGCCTTGCCCCAGGCCGGGTAAAACTGCGTGTTTTCGATTCCGCGCAATGCTGTTTCACGAAGCGATTCGCGCGGCTTGACGCCGTTGAACCCGGGAACATCCTCCATCCCCGCGAACCACTGCGTCGTGGCCCGATAGATGATCGGCGTCTTGTGACGCCAGCAGTGCATGGTGCTGTGCTCGTAACTGGTTGAACTGAACAGACTGCCGCCGGCGTCCATCTTGGCGACGATCTCCGCGTTGGCTTTCCAGATATTCAAGCCGCCGAAAAAGGGCAGCGACGCGGAGAACCGTCCGTCGCCCATGACCGGGGTGAGCATCTGGTCGTCCTTCATGCCATAACGCCGGCAGGATTGAAAATCCTCTATCCCGTAGGCAGGCGCGCTGTGGACGACGCCCGTGCCCTGTTCCAGCGTAACGTAATCGCCCAGAAAAACCGGCGAAAGCCGGTCGTAGAAAGGATGGCGGAATGCGATGCGATCCAAGGCCACGCCTTTGCAGCTTGCCAGGACCTCGCCCGTCAACCCAAACCGCGCCAGGCACGCATCGCGCAACTCGGCCGCAAGGATCAAAAGGCCTCGCGGCGTACTGACCAGTTCGTAGACAAAATCAGGATGCACATTGAGCGCCTGATTGGCGGGAATGGTCCAGGGGGTGGTGGTCCAGATGACGGCCCAGCCTTGGTCCGACGGCAGCCTTTCCATGCCGAACGCAGCGGTCAGCTTTTCCGGCTCGGCGAACGCGAAACCCACGTCGATCGCCGGATCGCGCCGGTCGGCATACTCCACTTCCGCCTCGGCGAGCGCCGAGCCGCAATCGAAGCACCAGTTAACCGGTTTCAAGCCGCGATAGATGTAGCCTTTCTGCAGCAAGCCCAGCAACGCCCGGATCTCGTTGGCTTCGCTGATGTAATCCATGGTGCGGTAGGGATGCGCCCAATCCCCCAGCACGCCCAGGCGTTTGAAATCACGCATCTGGCTTTCGATCTGCTCGGCCGCATAGGCGCGGCAGAAGGCCTGCGTTTTCTCCACCGGAATGTTCTTGCCGTGGGTCTTTTCG
>MEQV01000088.1 GCA_001770355.1 Betaproteobacteria bacterium RIFCSPLOWO2_02_FULL_62_17 | reverse complement strand
CGAGGACGAGGCCAAGAAACAGGGAATCAAGTATGGCCTGGGCAAATTTCCCTGGTCCGCCTCGGGCCGCGCCATCGCCAATCACCGCACCGAGGGTTTTACCAAACTTATCTTCGATGAAGAAACGCACCGCATCATCGGCGGCGGCATCGTGGGCACCGGCGCGGGAGACCTGATCAGTGAAATCGCGCTGGCTATCGAGATGGGCGCCGATGCCGTCGATATCGGCAAGACCATTCATCCTCACCCGACCCTTTCCGAATCGGTGGGGATGGCCGGGGAGCTCTACGAGGGCGTTTGCACGGACATGCCGCCGGTGCGCAGGAAATGACACAGGACGAATTGAAAGCCGCGGTCGCCAAAGAGGCGATCAAGCACGTGGTCGACGATCTGCCCGTCGGCGTGGGTACCGGGTCCACCGCCAATTTCTTCATCGACGAACTGGCGAAGATCAAGGGGCGCATTGCCGGTGCAGTGCCCAGTTCGGAGCGGACCGCGGAGCGGCTGCGCGGGCACGGCATCCGCATACTGGAATTGAACAACGTCAACGAATTGCCGGTCTATGTGGACGGTGCCGACGAAATCACCGAGCACATGGCCATGATCAAGGGCGGGGGCGGCGCCTTGACGCGCGAGAAGATCGTGGCGGCGGTGGCAAAGAAATTCGTCTGCATCGCCGATGAAACCAAGCTGGTGCCGGTGCTGGGCAAATTCCCGCTGCCGGTCGAAGTGATTCCCATGGCGCGCTCTTACGTGGCGCGGATGATGGTGAAACTGGGCGGACAGCCGCGCCTGCGCGAGAATTTCGCCACCGACAATGGCAACGCGATCCTGGATGTCCACGGCCTTGCAATACTCAATCCGCTGGAGTTGGAGGCGAAGATCAACAATATCGCCGGCGTGGTCACGGTGGGCCTGTTCGCGCTGCGTGGCGCTGACGTCCTGTTGCTGGGAACGGGTCAGGGCGTAAGGACGCTTACCCGAAAGTAGCCGCCGTACCCGGGCCGGATTCGCGGCGCGAGACGCACCCGGCCGGCGATCTCATGCCTTCGGCGGCACGTACCCTTGCGCCTGATCCGCGCCGTCGCCGAAGAAATGTTTTTCCATCTGCTCGGCGAGGTATTTGCGCGCCTTGGCATCGGCCAGATTGAGGCGGTTTTCGTTGATCAGCATGGTCTGGTGCTTGATCCAGCCCTGCCAGGCTTCCTTGGAAACATTCTCGTAGATTCTCTTGCCAAGCTCGCCCGGATAGGTGGGCCGGTCCAGGCCCTCCGCCTCCTGCCCGAGTTTTACGCACTTCACCATTCTTGCCATCGCAGTTCCTTTTCAGATTTTCTTGACCAGCACCCTGGAGCGGCGCTGATAGTTATACAGAGAGCGGCGCGGTTCGGGCAGCACGGAAAGGTCCGCTTCGCTGAAACCGCGCTCGATGAACCAGTGCGTCGCCTGCGTGGTCAGCACGAAAATCTGGCGCAAGCCGCGTTTGCGCGCTTCGCGCGAAACGTGCTCGAGCAGTTTTTCGCCGATTCCCGCGCCGCGTGATTCGGGGCGCACCGCCAGCGCGGCGAGCTCCGCTGCCTTGCCCGAAGGGAAAGGGTAGAGGGCCGCGTTGCCGACAATCATGCCGTCGTGCTCGACCACGAAGAAGCGTTGTATTTCACGTTCAATGATTTCCCGCCCCCGGTAGACCAGCGTGCCCTCGGCCTCCAGCGGTTCGATCAATGCCAGGATCCCGCCGACATCGTCGATGGTGGCGCCGCGCAGCTTCTCCAGCTTGTCGGCGGTGATCATGCTGCCCGAACCCTTGTGGGTAAAAAGCTCGATCAGCAACGCGCCCTCCACTTGATGCGATACCAGGTGCGCACGTGGCACACCGCCGCGCACCGCTTCCACGGCATGCTGCAGGAACAACCGCGTGTCGTCGGTGAGTCTGGATGCACCGCCGAGGAGCTTGTCGGCTTCCTGTGCCGAAATTTCCGTCATGACCCTTCCGCGGCGGTCAAGCACCGGCGAGTCGGTAAAGTAGATCAGCTTGTCCGCGACCAGCGCCGTGGCCGTGGCCACGGCCACGTCTTCCACGACGCAGTTAAAGACTTCGCCTGTGGGTGAGTAACCGACGTTGGAGACGATCACGATGTTGCCGCAATCCAGACAGGACTTGATGGCCTGCGCGTCCACCTTGCGCACTGTCCCGGTGTATTGGAAGTCGGTGCCCTTGTGGATGCCGTAGGGGCGCGCAGTAATGAAATTGCCGGAAACCGTGTTGATCGCGGCCCCCGCCATGGGCGAATTGGGCAGGCCCTGGGAGAGCAGTGCATCGATCTCCACGCGCAGCAGGCCCACCGCCTCCTTCACGCATTCGAGCGCCGCAGCGTCGGTGATGCGTATGCCGTCGGCGTAGCGCGAGCGCGCCTTGCGCTGCTTCAACTGCGCTTCGATCTGCGGGCGTGAGCCATGCACCACCACCACGCGAATCCCGGCGCTGTGCAGGAGATTGAGGTCGTGCGCGATGGCGACAAACTTGCCCTGATCCACCACTTCGCCGCCGAACGCAATGACGAAGGTACGCCCCCGAAACGCATGGAAGTAGGGCGCCACCGAACGGAACCAGGAAACGAACTGACTGTCGGAACTTGTGGCCATGGCGGAAATTCAGGCAAAGCGCGATTTTATGCCCATCCAGAGGCGCAGCGGTGCGGCTGTGGCGTGAATTTGAGGAAACCAGCGGCCGGCGCTAGCCTCACCAGAGGGTAGTGATGCCTTTCAGCCTGCGCTCGGGAAAAGTTCCAATACGGCGATGACGACCGAAGGTAGCGCGACTGCGCTGACGCTTTCACCGGCCGACACCGTGAAGCTCGTGCGGTAGCCGCTTGCGCTCGGATCGCGGAAGACGCGCATCACGCGTTCTTGCAGGTCCAGCACCCAGGCCTCGGCAATACCGAAGTGGGCATAAAGCGGAACCTTAGTGCCGAGGTCGAAGTGCAGCGTGGTGTCCGCGACCTCGATGACGAGCAAGACGTCCGCGACGGCTGGATGCGAGCGGGAATAAAAGTCTGCGCGTCGCTTGAGCAGTGCTATGTCCGGCTGCGGCACGGATCGATCTCCGACGATAAGCGGGTTTTGCACAGATACGACTGCCAGATCGCCGGCACCGCGACCGAAGTACTCGACAAGCAGGTTCACCGCGCCCGCATGCGCGCTTCCGATTGGCGCCATTTCGACGATCTCCCCTTCGATCAACTCCAGGCGCGCCTCGGGGGCGAAAACGCCGGTTTCGCCCATGCGCAGGTACTCCTCCGCGCTTACGGCGTGTCGCTGCGGGTATTCAAGAACCGCGCTCATCCGGGACCATTTCGAATCGTTCGCCTCGACCGTGATTTTACGCTACTCCCGACAATGGCAGGAGTCCCACATTGATCGACCGCTGTTCACGGGGTAGCCTGTCTCCAGTCCTGAAGATGTGCTTGGCTTTTTGACCGGCGTCCGCTTTGTAGCCCACCTCTGAATGGCCCGCCAATTCCCGTCGCATGTGCAACGAACCAAAGGGGGATCCATGAAATCCTTCGACATCTGGAGCCGGGCGCCGGCGCGGGGGTCGTGGATCTGGTGTCCGGGCAGCTCGAGATGTGCGTGCTCGGGACCGCCACCGCGGCGCAGCAGGTGAAGGCCGGGCAACTGCGAGCGCTCGCCGTGACCAGCGCCTCACGCTCCCCGCTCATGCCCGAGGTCCCGACGATGGCCGAAGTCGGCGTCGATGGTTTCGTGCTCGGACCACTGTTCCAGTTCCTTGCGCCCGCGGGCACTCCCGCGGATTTCGTGGCGCAGCTTACGCGCGAAACCGTCGCGGTAGCGCGGATGCCGGAGTTCAGGAATCGTCTCATCGAGAACGGCTACGAGTCGGTCGAAGCGTTGACCGGAGACGCCTTCCGCCGCCATGTGCTCGCCGAGGCGGAGCGCTGGCGAGAGATGGCCGCGATCGCCGGGGTGAAGGGCGAGTAATTTGTGTGTCGCCGAAGCGTTTCCGGGGAATGCTGCGATCGCGCAGGCGGTAGATCGAAGATTCCTGCGCCCTTCTGGCCATGGAAAATCAATCCGCCCAGTGGCGTCCCGCGCCGCGAGATCCAGAAACACTGAGGACAAAATATCTTCCGCGCGAGGGCGCTGAGGTTTTTGCAACAGATTTGAAGCATCGTTAATTAGCTTGCTGGAGCGCTTTCTTTACTATCGCAAGGCATTCGTCATAGGTACGTCGATACTCAAGGATCTCAAGATTGGCGAAGTCATCGCGCAAGCTGGAATCCTGCGCGGCAATCCAGGCCAAAACCACATCCCTCCGATCACGCAGTACAGGTGCGATCGACGCCAAAGCGGCGACTTCTTTTTCTGCCACGAGCGCGAGGTCAAACATGTCGCGCGCCCTGAACCGATCGCCACGGTGCCATACCTTCTTTGCGATGATCTCGGTGGATGTCTCTACCATTACTTTGCGGTCGGCAATCGTCTCGACAATTGTTGGCTTCTGTGTAAGCGGCGCCGATACAACAAAATCAATCTCGCCCTCCGGAAACTGCAGCTTCAGGAAGTTGGCCTGCAGCGTGTAGTCACCAGTCATCGACTCGGCAGTATCGTTGAGATGAGGACTCAGGTAGTTGAGGTATTGCGGGTCCGGAACGAAGATGTCGATGTCCTTGCTGAACCGATGCCGGTAGCGTCGCATAAGCACCGTTCCACCTCCGAAACTCCAGTCGGTGAGCGTGATGCCCGCTTTTGCGACGGAATCGATCAGTACCAGAGCGCGCTGGAACAGCGTCTCCCAGATTTTCAGCCGGTCTTCAGCCATTCTTCGATTTTGCGTGATGCCCCTGTGTCATGTGCGAGTCGTTCCAGATTCTTTTCGAGCTTGCCAGGCCGGGACCATTTGGCCGCTTCCTCCGCAAGGCCATTCAACATAGTAGTGGGGGCTTCGTCGAACAATGACCGCAAATGCGCAGTTCGACCTGCAGGAACCTTGCCTGTGACAAGCGCATGGACAAGCTCGTCTTCAGTGAGCGCGCTTTTGAAGCTTACATTTGCACTGGTGCAGGCCATGCGCAGGTAGTTGGGGCTGCGCGGGCGGCTGACCGGTTCGACCTTTAAAGCAAGACCCATCTCCTCCAGCACTGCCAGAACTTTGCGGATTCCCAGGTCGCTGACCAGGCCGCTTTCCAGAAGATTCAGGGTCTCGCGGGAGATGCCCACGATTTTCGCCAGCCGAGCCTGAGTCAGATTGCGCGCGCGGCGTGCATTTGCTATCGCTTGGCCAAGTTCATGTAGCTGCATACGTTTCACTCATATGTTATATATATCTAACATACAAGAATATGAATAGCCATGTCAATGAATGAAATAGATGAGATGTTTACAGCGTTATACTACTATAGTACTATAATGGCACTATGCACTCTGGAGCTTAACATGCGTACCATCGAAGTCGATTTCGACGTATTCAAGGCGCTCACGATGCGCCGCACCTCGGAGGATGTCACCGAAAACGATGTGCTCCGCCAAATGCTGGGATTTTCGAGCAAGAAGGAACCAACCGTCCCGGCCGCAAGGCCGGAGGTAGGAGATTGGATTACTAAAGGAGTGAGATTCCCGGCGGGCACTGAGTTCCGCGCCAAGTACAAGGAGCAGACCTGGCTCGGTCGAGTCGAGGGCGGCGCCCTGGTTATAAACGGCAAGCGCTATGACACGCCGTCTGCGGCCGCCGTTGCGATAACGGACAATCCGGTAAACGGCTGGACCTTCTGGGAATGCCGATTACCCGGACAGGCTGGATGGAAGATCATCAAGGCGCTGCGCAAGTCGGCCGCGTAGCCGACGGAACGAATTAGAAAATCAATCCAGGGCGCGACGCATGAAATTCTGCAATACATATTGTTGCTGGCCACGAGCGCTTCAGCGCGCTGAGGGATCGCCAGCGCTTCCAAGCGTGTATCCCGTTCTGCCGATGGATCTCCTCGGCGTGTACGTTCTTATGCCTGAGTAACCCGTGGCCTTGCCGCTTAATATCGAGTCGCTGCTCCACGGCAAGGCCGTTGAATGGGAACGGCTGGAATTCAAGGCGGGCTGGGACCCGCTCGCGGTGCTGCACACGATGTGCGCGTTCGCGAACGACTTTCACAACTTGGGCGGCGGCTACATCATCGTAGGTGTCGCCGTAAAGCAAGGGCAGCCCTTGTTACCACCAGTTGGTCTGAAGCAGGTTCAGATCGACGCCATCCAGAAGGAAATTCTGAACCTTGGGTATAACGCCATTCAGCCGTACTACCACCCCGTGGTTGTGCCGGCGGAGATCAACGGGCGGCACATTCTGGTGATCTGGGTGCTGGGCGGCCAGACGCGCCCTTACAAGGCGAGGCTCACGTTCGCCAAGGAGGGCAAGGACTACGCCTATTTCATCCGCAAAGCATCGAGCACTGTGCGCGCCAAAGGCGCGGACGAGACAGAATTGCTGTCGCTCGCTGCAACCGTGCCGTTCGACGACCGCATCAACCAGCGCGCCAAAATTGAGGATCTGTCGCGCGAATTGATGAAGGACTATCTGGAACAAGTGGGTAGCGACTTGGCCAAACCGGCACGCACGCTGCCGTTGCTGGAATTGGGCCGGCAAATGGGCGTGATCGGTGGCGCCAAGGAAGCACCTTTTCCGGTCAACGTCGGGCTGATGATGTTCAACCCGCAACCACACCGCTTTTTCCCTGTCATGCAGATCGATATAGTGTGGTTCCCGAAGGAAGGGCCGGGGGGCGACAAGTTTTCCGAGAAGATTTTTCAGGGGCCGCTGCCGCGCATGACCCGCGAATCCCTTGATTTCATCCGGCGCAATTTCATCAGCGAGATGGTCATCAAGCATCCAGACCGCGCGCAAGCGACTCGCGTGAACAACTACCCCTATGAGGCTATCGAAGAGGCGGTAGTTAACGCCGTATACCACCGTGGCTACGACGTGCGGGAGCCCGTGGAGGTTCGAATATCGCATGATGAGTTGGTGGTGCTGAGTTACCCCGGTCCGGATCGCTCGGTGCGGCTGGATCAACTGCGTGCCGGGCGCGCCCAGCCTCGCCGCTACCGCAACCGGCGTATCGGCGAGTTCTTGAAAGAACTGGAATTCACCGAAGGCCGCGCGACGGGCATCCCGAAAATCATCGACGCGATGCGAAAGAACGGTTCGCCGCCGGCCGAATTCGATTTCGACGAAGACCACAGTTACTTCATGGTGCGGCTGCCGGTACATCCCGCGGC
>MEQV01000087.1:5679-12917 GCA_001770355.1 Betaproteobacteria bacterium RIFCSPLOWO2_02_FULL_62_17 | reverse complement strand
ATCTCAAACCGCAGCCACTGATCGAGCTGCGCGGGCGTGCTGCCCACGGTCTCCAGGCCATGCTCGGAAAAGCGCGCCTTCAGGTCGGCGGTGGCGAGCACCTTGACGGACTCCGCATTGAGCCGGCTGACGATGTCCGCGGGCGTTTTCACCGGCGCGAACATGCCGACCCATACTTCGGCGCGGAATCCCGGTATGACTTCGTTGATGGCGGGCACCCCGGGGGCGAAGTCGCTGCGGCGCTCGGATGTGATGGCGAGCGGTTTGAGCTTGCCCGATTTCACGAAGCTGCCCACGGTGGGAATGGTTCCGAACATGATGTCCACCTGGCCGCTCATGAGATCGGCCATGGCGGGGCCGGCGCCCTTGTAGGGGACCATGGTGACGTCGATGCCTGCGCTGGATTTGAGCAGTTCCATGAACAAGCGCGCCGGCGATCCCGGGCCAACGGTGAGGAAATTGATCGCGCCCGGTTTGGCCTTCGCCATTTTCACGAATTCCTGCACGTTGGAAACCGGAAGTTTGGGCGTGGCCACCAGCAGCATCGGACCGCGCACCAGAAGGGAGATGGGCGCCAGATCGGCAAGCGTGTCGTACTCCAGTTTTTTGAACAGGTGCGGATTGGTGGCATGGCTGTCGAAAACCGTCAGCAGCGTATAACCGTCGGGCGCGGCCCGTACCGCCGCCAGCGTGCCGATGGTGCTGCCCGCGCCGACACGATTGTCGACGACCACCTGCTGTCCGAAGGATTCCGAGAGCTTGCCCGCGACCAGGCGCGCGGCGGTGTCGGCGAGGCCGCCCGGGGCGTTGGGCACGATCATGCGTATGGGTTTGGAGGGATAGGGCTGCGCCAGCGCGCCAGCGGCGGCACATGCGAGGATCGCGCAAACGGATGTGAGGCTTGATTTCATCTTTGTCTTTCCAGAGCAGCGGGCGGTGCCGCGATTCTATCGAGAACGGGCAACGACCGGTATTGCGGCAGATCAAGTCTCGACTATTGCGGCGCGCCGCAGCGCATGGTGTCTATGAGTTGCCGTACCAGCTCGGATTTCGGCGACAGGTTGGCGCAACGGATCTGCATGGTCACCGGCGGCCCGGCCAGTTTGAGCGGCACCAGCCGGCCGGATTGAATTTCGTTTTTCACGCAGCACAGCATCTCGCAGGCGATGCCCGCGCCGTGCCGCGCCATCTCGATCACCGCGGCGAAATCCTGCAGTTCCATCGAGACTTCGTAATTGTGCAGGCCGATGCGCCGCAGCACCTGGTCGATCATGTGAAAGTAGTGCGACTGCCGCAGCGGGCCGACAAAAGCCTGTCCGGCCAGATCGGCGGCGGTGATGTTGGCTTTGCGCGCCAGCGGATGCCGCGGCGCGACCACCAGTACCAGCGGTTCATTCACCAGCAATTGCGAGCGCACCCCGGGGACCGGCCCGAGCGACTGGAACAGGCCGAGGTCGACCGCGCGAGCGCGCACCATGTCGAGCACATTCTCCGAGGTGCCGGTGCGGGTGACGATGCGAATGCCGGGATTGCGCGTGGCAAACGCCGCCAGCGGAGTGGGGAGAAAATAATTCGACAAGGCGCGCTGCGCAGCGATGGCGATCTGGCGCGATCCCGCCGTGCCCAATCCGGTCAGCGTGGCGCTGGCTTCCTCGGACCTGTTGAGAATTTCCACGGCGTAGGCGTAGAGCGCCTCGCCCGCCTTGGTGAGGCTCGCGCGCGTGCCGCGTCCGCGCAGGAACAGCGCTTGCCCGGCCTGCTTTTCCAGTGCCTTGATGTGCGCCCCTACCGATGGCTGGGCGATGCCCAGGTGTTCGGCGGCAATATTGAATCCCCCAAGGTCCGCCACGGTCTTGAAGATGGAGAGGCGCCGGGTGCTGGCCGAAATCATCTTTTAATTATAGCCAATTGGCTTTAATTAATATAGCCACTTGGCCCGTTGCCAGCCCGCCAGCCGCGCTCAATAATGCGGCTCCCTCAATCGTTCAATCGGAAACTTCCATGCTCGTAGTCGCAATCGATATTGGCGGTACCTTCACCGACCTGATGGCGTTCGACGACCAGACCGGTCGCTTCTCGGATGCCAAAAGTCTGAGCACGCCTGCGCAACTGGTGTTGGGCATCATCGACTGCATCAAGAAGAGCGGCCTGGAGGCGTCGGCCATCGACGAGTTGATTCACGGCTCAACCACGGCCATCAATACGCTGATCGAGCGCAAAGGCGCGAAGACCGGCCTGCTGGTGACCCAGGGCATGCGTGACGTCTACATCATCGGACGCGGCAACCGCCCCGAGTCGTATAACTTGTTCTTCCACAAGCACCGGCCGCTGGTGCCGCGCCATCTAACGGTGGAGGCCAAGGAGCGCGTGCTGGCATCGGGTGAGGTGCTCGAACCGCTTGCCACCGAAAGCGTCGAAGCCGCATGCAAGTTGTTCATTGAAAAAGACGTGAAGGCCGTGGCCGTGTGCTTCCTGCATTCCTACAGCAGCCCCGAGCACGAGCGCACCGCGGGCGAGATTGTCAGGAGGTTGATGCCCAATGCGTATGTGTCGCTCTCGCACGAAATCCTGCGTGAGTACCGCGAGTTCGAGCGCATGTCGACCACCGTGGTCAACGCTTACATCGGCCCCGTTGTCGGCGGCTATGTGCAGAGCCTGAACAAGAGCCTGCGTGGCATCGGCTTCAAGGGCGATCTCACCATCATGCAATCCAACGGCGGCGTGATGACCCCGGAAGTGGCCACGCAGCGTCCGGTGGCGATGATGGAATCAGGACCCGTGGGCGGCATCATCGCCTCGGCGCGGTTCGGCGTGGCGCTTGGCTACCAGAACGTGATTTCCTTCGACATGGGCGGCACCACCGCCAAGTCGAGCCTCATCAAGGATGGCGAGACCACCATGGCGCCTGGCTGCTACGTGGGCGGCTATGCCAGCGGCCAGCCGGTGATGCTGCCGCTGGTGGACGTGGTGGAAGTGGGCGCGGGCGGCGGTTCGATCGCCTGGATCGACGAAGTGGGCGCGCTGAAAATCGGTCCGCAGAGCGCGGGCGCCGACCCCGGTCCGATCTGCTACAAGGGCGGCGGCACCGAACCCACCATCACCGATGCCAACGTGGTGCTCGGGCGCCTGGATCCGGATCAGTTCCTCGGCGGAGAAATGAAGCTGGATGTCGACGGCGCGCGTGATGGCATCAAGAAGAAGATCGCCGAGCCGCTCAATCTCGAAGTGCTCTCCGCCGCCGAAGCCATTGTCGACATAGCGAACGCCAAGATGTCCCTGGCGGTGCGCGAGGTCTCGGTCGCCAAGGGCTACGACCCGCGCGATTTCGCGCTGGTGGCCTCGGGCGGCGCGGGGCCGGTGCACGTGATCGCCATCGCGCGCGAGCTGCACGTGCCTACCGTGATCATTCCGCTGTTCCCTTCGAATTTCTCGGCCCTGGGTATGCTGGTGGCCGATGAAAGGCACGATTTCACCCGCACCTACTACGCCGATCTCACCAACATCGATTTCTCCCACTTGATCAAGGTGTACGAAGAGATGGTGAAGGAGGGCATGGTCGGCCTGCGCCACAATAAGGCGCCCGATTTCCAGATCCAGCTCGATCTGCGCTATGTCGGCCAGGAATTCACGCTCTCGGTGCCGGTGACGCTCGCGCAGTTGAAGAAGGGCGACCGGCAGCAGATTCGCACCGCCTTCGACGAGCTTTACGAACACCGCTACGCGCATCATTCGCCCGAAGAGCCGGTGGAAATCATCAACGTGCGTTTGTCGGTGCTGGGCAAGAAGGCGAAACTCAACTTTCCCAAACTGGGCACCGCCGGCAAAGCGAAGCCCGTGCGCACCCGCAAAGTATGTTTCTCGGCCGCCGGCAAGATGGTCGACTGCCCGGTGTACGAGCGCGCGGACCTGGGTGCCGGCGCGAAATTCAGCGGTCCGGCGCTGGTGCAGGAGCACGGCACCACCACGGTGATGTTCGAAGGTGACGAGTGCACCGTGGCGCCCACCGGCGAATTGATCATCAAAGTGGGAGGTGCATAGTGGACGCAAAGGTCAAGGACGCGAAGCTCGACCCGGTCACGCTGGAGGTGATCCGCAACGCGCTGCCCGCGGTCTCGAACGAGATGGCGGCCGACCTGCAGCGCACTTCCTACAACATGATGATCTACGAGGTGCGCGACTACTGCACCGCGCTGGTGATGCCCAATGGAGATCTGGTATCGCAGAACGTCGGCGGCGTGTCGCATTTTGTCGCCGATCTTGGCGTGCTGATCGTCGATGGCATGAAGCGCTATGGCACCAAGGGCTTCAAGCCGGGCGATGTGGTCATCACCAACCACCAGGCGGTGGCAGGTCAACACTTGAACAACATCGCCATTTACATGCCGTATTACTTCAAGGGCGAGCTCTTGATGTTCACCATAGTGCGTGCGCACTGGATCGATGTGGGCGGCACCAGTACCGGCTTCGGCGCCGGCGCGGAGGTGGTGGACCCCTGGATCGAAGGCCTACAACTCGACCAGATCAAGGTCTACGAGGAAGGCAAACTGGTCGACCCGGTGTATCGCATCATCAAGGACAACATCCGCTTTCCTGAATCGTCGCTGGGGGATATGAAATCGCAGATGGCCGCCTGCCGCCTGGGCAACAAGCGTCTGGACGACCTGTTCACCAAGTACGGCAAAGACACGGTCATGGCCTGCATCGCGAAGATATTCGATGAGACCGATATCAAATGCCGCAATGTCATCTCGCGGTTGAAGGATGGCGAATACGAAGCTTCCTCATTCTTCGATGACGACGGCGTGCTCGCGGGCGAGAAGCTGCCCCTGCATGCCAAGGTAACCATCAAGAAGGGCCAGATGACCATTGACCTTTCGAAATGCTCTTCCGAGCGCAAGGCTGGTGTCAATTCCCGATCGCTCGCCGGCGCGCGCGTGGCTTACAAGGCGATCACCGGGCCGCTGGATCCCGTCAATGAAGGTTCGTTTCGCGCATTGGATGTGATCATCCCTGAGGGCAATATCATGATGGCGCGCTATCCGGCGCCGATGGCCAACTGGAGCACCATCATTCCGACGGTGGTCGACACGATTATCAAGGCGCTGGCGCCGGCCATGCCCGACAGGATTCCCGCCGCGCACCATGGCTTGCTGGGTGGCGCGGTGGTGTTCTTCGGCCTGGATCCCAGGACCAAGCGGCGCTTCGTGGTGCAAAGCATCGAGGGCGGCGGCTGGGGCGGGCGACCCACGGAAGACGGCGAATCGGGAACGGTTTCGGTCTGCCAGGGCGACGTGCGCAACGGCTCCATCGAGGGTATCGAACTGAAATGCCCGGTAATGGTGGCCGGGCGCGAACTGCGCCGCGATTCCTGCGGCGCGGGCAAATTCCGCGGCGGCTTGGGCATTGACATGCGCGTGCGCAACTTTGTCGAGGGGCGCTGGAACCTGGCCAATTCCGGACGCACTCAATGCCCGCCCTGGGGCTTGTGGGGTGGTGAGAGCGGTGGCACTGCCGCTTATTTTCTGCGCGACAAGGGCGCCCAAGACTGGACCGAACCGGATGCGAATCGCTATCCCGTGCCGGCCGGAGTGGACGTGATCGTGCGCACCGGCGGCGGCGGCGGCTGGGGCGATCCGCTTGATCGCGAAGCGGCCAGGGTGCAATGGGATGTGGTCGAGGAACTGGTGTCGGTCGAAGCCGCCAAAGACAGCTATGGCGTGGTGTTAAAGCAAGACCTGACCCTGGACGAGGGCGCCACGAAGACCTTGCGCGAAAAGCTCAGGGGTGGCCGCAAGTCGCAGCCCGCGGCGCGCTAGCAGCACTATCACAGCTTCTCTAAAGGCGGCCCAGATCCTGTATGGCGTCCACCACCATGGCGGTTCCCACGGCGATCATCAGGATGTCGCCCGCGACGCGCACATACTTGTAGCCCGAGGGCGGCACGCCGATTTGTACCACCAGCTGCGGCGGCAGGTCGTAATAGATGACATCGCGCGGCAACGGCCGGCCCATGTTCCACTTCTTGGCCTGTCCCGGCGGCATGCAGCCATTGCGCTTTTTCGCCAGTCCGGGCGGGCAACGGCCGCCGCGTTCGTATTCCACGTAGTAATCGCGCACCGCCGAACGGTGCCGGTCTTCGAAGCGGCTGTCCCTGCGGCCTTCGTCGCGCTTCGAATTTCCTTTGCCCCAACCCTTGCCCTTGCCCTTGTCGTTGTCGGCCTGCGCATTCTGGGCGCCAATGAGAAATGTCGACGCGACCAGGGCGGCAAGAATCGTGGTCAACACATTAGCCTGCTTTTTCATGGTGTCAGTCTCCATTAAATAAGTATTGATTCATGCGTTTTTTCAAGCAACGCACGCCAAGCTATTTAAGCAGGGTCTGAATGCCGGGGACAGGCAATTGTTCACGTAATTTCCGGTACTGCCGCGTCAATCGACAAAAAGGTCCGGGATCGGCTGGTCCTTGCCCGGTGCAACGGCATATTTTGCCAAATCTGTCACGCCGGCCGAGGCCAGCACCTCCTCGTCAATGCAGAAATTGCCGGTGAACTGCCGCGCTTCGCGGTTGAGCATGAGGTGCGCCGCGTCGGCGACGATTTCGGGCGTTCTGGCCCGATCCGTGTCGATGCCCGGAATCATCGCCAGGGCCGCGGTGCGGATGATGGTGCGCGGCCACAGCGCATTGACCGCGATGCCCTCGGCGCGAAATTCCTCCGCCATGCCCAGCACGCACATGCTCATGCCGTACTTGGCGATGGTGTAGGCGAGGTGGTTTTTGAACCACTTCGGGTTCATGCTGAGCGGCGGGGAGAGCGTGAGAATGTGCGGATTACGGCCCGCGGCGGCCGATTTCTTCAATAACGGCAGGCAGGCCTGCGAGCAGGCATAAGTGCCGCGCACGTTGATGCCGAACATCAGATCGACGCGCTTCATCGGTGTGTCCAGCGTGCCGGTGAGCGAGATGGCGCTGGCGTTGTTGATGAGTACGTCGATGCCGCCAAAGCGCGCGGCGGTTTTTCGCACCGCTTCCTGGATGGCCGTCTCGTCGCGGATATCGCATTGCAGGGGCAGGGCGTGACCACCGGCTTTTTCAATTTCCGCCGCCGCCGAATGGATGGTGCCCGGGAGTTTCGGGTTGGGGTCGGCGGTCTTGGCCGCGATCGCGATGTTGGCGCCGTCGCGCGCAGCGCGCAGCGCGATGGCCAGGCCGATGCCGCGCGAACCGCCGGAAATGAAAA
>MEQV01000087.1:5466-5652 GCA_001770355.1 Betaproteobacteria bacterium RIFCSPLOWO2_02_FULL_62_17 | reverse complement strand
CGCCGACAGCCGCCGCGCCACATGGGCCCCGCCGGTGATGTCGAGCACCACGCCGGTGGTCCAGTCCGAGCGGTCGGAGGCGAGAAACGCGACCGCTTCGGCAACGTCCGCGGGCGCCCCGGTGCGCCCGAGCGGCGTGCCCTGAATGGTGAAATTGACATAGGCGGGGTTGTCGGGACTCTGGCC
>MEQV01000087.1:4244-5455 GCA_001770355.1 Betaproteobacteria bacterium RIFCSPLOWO2_02_FULL_62_17 | reverse complement strand
CGTCGAGTACCGTCGCCGGCGCCACCGCGTTGACACGAATGCCATGCGGACCCAGCTCGATGGCCATGGCTTCGGTGAGCATGTTGACGGCGGCTTTCGAGGCGGCGTAGTGCGGCCTGCCGGGGCGCGCCGCGCGCGAAGCGCTGGAGGAAATGTTGACGATCGCGCCGCGTCCCTTGCGCTCGATCCAGCGCTTGGCAAACACCTGGCAGGTGAGCATCACGCCGCGCACGTTGACCGCGAAGGGCCGGTCCCACTCGTCCGGGGTCATGTCGAGGAATTTGCGCACCGGGATGATGCCGTGCGCATTGACAAGTATGTCGATGGGGCCGGCGAGCGATTCCGCGCGGGCCACCATTTTCTGCACATCCTGCAACTGCGATACATCGCCTTGCACCGACCATGCCTTGGCCGTGGCCGAGAGTTGCGCCGCGACTTCATTGAGGCGGGCGCGGTCGATGTCGGCAATCACCACTTTGGCGCCTTCGCGCTGCAGCGTGGCGGCGATGACGCGGCCGAGACGTCCGGCGCCGCCGGTCACCAGCGCGGCGCGATTCTCAAGCAGCAGCGGAGTCGGGCTGGCGGCAACGATGGGGGATTGCGTAGCTGTATTCATACCGGGAGCATGGCAGCAGAAATCGGCCAATCACGTAAAGCAGGATTGTGCGCCGCCTGCGGCGCCGCTGACAAGCCTATCGCTTGCGCCCCCAGAACAGCTCTATGCCTTTCCATTCGATGTGCTCGGGACGCTCGAGCTGCGCATCCAGCGCCTGGTGGAGTTCCTGCGGGCTGTAGTAGGGCGTGTCGCGGATATCGAAGGGAAAGAAATGGGTGAGCTTGTCCACCCAGTACTGCAGGTGCAGGTCGGTTTCCAGGCGCGCCCAGAAAGGCGCGCCGAAGATGTAGACCTCGGCCAGCATCAGCCGTTTTCCGGGTTTGAGAATGCGCAGCAGTTCGGCGCCGGTCTCGCGCCAGTCGTCGCAGTGCTGCACCGCCTGCATCACGGCCACCACGTCGTAGGAGGCATCCGCAATGTCCCTGGTGTAATTCCATTGCCAGCAGGCCATTTTTCCGTTCCGGCCGACCTTCCGGGCGTCGTAGGCGGCGCGCGCTTCTTCCAGGATTTCGACCGCGGTCACTTCGCCCGTGGGCCCGGTGATTTTCCTGAGATCATCCACCCACCCGCACGGCCCCAGGGATTCGCCGATGAC
>MEQV01000087.1:1496-4195 GCA_001770355.1 Betaproteobacteria bacterium RIFCSPLOWO2_02_FULL_62_17 | reverse complement strand
TTCATCGGCGCCGCCAGCTCGCGCCACATGTAGGGCAGGCCGCCGAACAGGATCACGCGGGTCCAGCGCTTCTGCTCCTCGACGTTGGTGATCGAAGGCCCGAGGGCCTTGATGTCCCAGGGCTGCGCGTAACCCCAGGGACCGCGATTCCATTGATCATCTGCCATATGCGCCATCCCCTGTTAATACGCTATGCTCAGCGCTGCCTGGCGCATCGATCCGCGGCATCAATGCGGCCGGATTTTTGCGTCGCCGGCAAACCTTATTCGACGCACGTCGAATCCGTGCAGCGATAGCGCATCATATTGGAATTCGCGTGACAACAAGCAGACCCATCAAGGAGTCAGTCATGATTGCACCATCTGCGCTACATTGCGGCAGCCGCTTGCTGGCGCTCGGGGTTCTGAGCCTCGCCGCGCACGCCGCGCAGGCGCAGGCCTGGCCCGCCAAGCCGATTCGACTGCTGGTTCCGTTCGCGCCGGGCGGTACATCGTCCGTGGTGGCGCGCACCGTGTCCTCGGAGCTGAGCAAACAACTCGGCCAAAGCGTCGTCATGGAGAACAAGCCCGGCGCCTCGGGCGTTACCGCGATGGTGGAAACGCTCAGGGCGCCTGCCGACGGCTATACGCTGGTGATCGGCCATATCGGCTCGCTGGCGGTCAACCCATACATACTGCCGGACCAACCCTACGACGTGAATCGCGATTTTGCCGCGGTGACGCTGCTGACCAAGGTGCCGAACATTTTCGTCGTGCATCCGGGCGTGCCGGCGAAGGACATGCGGGAGTTCATCGCCTACGCGAAAAAGAACTCCGGCAAGATCAACTATGGCTCCGCCGGGAACGGCAGCGCCGGGCACCTCGCCTTCGAATACCTCAAGCTGGTGGCCGCCATAGACATCGCGCACATACCCTACAAGGGCACCGGACCGCAGCTGGTCGACCTCCTGGCCGGGCGCACCCAGGCGTCATCGGCGGGCACGCCCGCACTGATGCCGCACATCAAGGCCGGCAAGCTGCGCGCCATCTCAACCGGCATGACCAAGCGCATTCCCTCGCTGCCCGATCTGCCCACCGTGGCCGAGCAGGGATTTCCCGGATTTGAGACGGCACAATGGTACGGTATCAATGCCCCTGGCGGTGTCCCCGCGGACATCATCCGGCGCATCGCCGATGAATCGCGCAGGGCGCTTCACACGCCGCTGGTGGCCGAACGTTTTGCCAATGACGATGCCGAGGCGATCGGGTCCACCCCGCAGGAGTACGACAGCTTCATCCGCAAAGAACAGAAGATCTGGAGCGATATCGTCAAGCGGGCCGGAATCAAATCCGACTAATCAAAACGATTAATAGGGGACGTACCACGGTTTTCTTCAGATACCATGGTACACAGGCCGTTTGCCAGAAAACCGTGGTACGTCCCCTATTAATCAGGGCAAGCGCTTGAGTTTGTAGAGGAGATCGAGCGCCTCCCGGGGCGTGAGCTCGTCGGGATTCACCTGCTGCATGGCTTCGCGCAGAGCGTCCCCCGGTGCTTCAGGTGCCGCAGGCGCTGCCGAGGCGGCAAACAAATCGCTCTGGCCGCCGCTGTTGAGTTGCGACTGTTCCAGCTGCTGCAGATAGCGGCGCGCCGCGCGCGTTACCGCGCCGGGCACGCCTGCCAGCGCCGCCACCTGCAGGCCGTAGCTCTGGCTGGCGGGCCCCTCCTCGACGTGGTGCAGGAATACGATCCGGTCCTTGTGCTCGATGGCATCCAGGTGCACGTTGGCCACCTCCTTGTAGTCGAGCGCAAGGCGCGTCAGCTCGAAGTAATGCGTGGCGAACAGCGTGCAGGCCCGGTTCTTCTCCACCAGTTGACGCGCGATGGCCCAGGCAAGCGCCAGGCCGTCGAAAGTCGAGGTGCCGCGGCCCACCTCGTCCATCAGCACCAGGCTGCGTTCGGTGGCGTTGTGAAGGATGTTGGCCGATTCGGTCATCTCCACCATGAAGGTCGAACGCCCGCCGGCCAGATCGTCGGCGGCGCCGATGCGCGTGAAGATCTGGTCGATCGGGCCGATGCGGGCGGCCTTCGCCGGAACGAAGGCGCCGGCGTGCGCCATCAGCACCATCAGCGCCACCTGCCGCATGTAGGTCGATTTGCCGCCCATGTTGGGCCCGGTGATGAGCAGCATGCGACGGGTGGGGGAGAGCTGGCAGTCATTGGCGATGAACGGATCGACCAGACCTTCCACCACCGCATGACGCCCCGCCTCGATTGCCAGACCGGGATCGTCGCTGAACAAGGGGCGGCAGTAGTTGCGCAGGGACGCGGTCTGCGCGAACGCGGCGAGCACATCCAGCCGGGCAAGCGCGCGCGCGATGCGTTGCAGGGCCTCGATGTGCGGCGCGAGCAGCGCCAGCAACTCTTCGTAAAGCGTCTTCTCCAGGGCGAGCGAGCGCTCCTGCGCCGAGAGCGCCTTGTCTTCGAAACGTTTGAGCTCCGGGGTGATGTAGCGCTCGGCATTCTTCAGCGTCTGGCGGCGGCGATAGTCATCGGGCACCTTCGCCGCATGCGCGTTGGTGATCTCGATGTAATAGCCGTGCACGCGGTTGTATTCGACCTTGAGGTTGGCAATGCCGGTGCGCTCGCGCTCGCGCGCCTCCAGGTCCACCAGATAGGCGCCGGCATTGGTCTGCAGGCCGCGCAACTCATCGAGATCC
>MEQV01000087.1:1187-1489 GCA_001770355.1 Betaproteobacteria bacterium RIFCSPLOWO2_02_FULL_62_17 | reverse complement strand
AACCGGCGGCTATGACACCGCCTTCGCGCAGAACAACGGAGGGTTCTTTCTGAATCGCGCGGCGCAGGAGATCCAGGCATTCGTCGGGCCGCGCGAGGCCTTCGCGCAGCGCCGCCAGCAACAGGCTGTCGGAGACGGGAATCAGCGCGGTGACCTCCGGCAGCATGGCCAGACTGTCCCGCAGCGACGACAGATCGCGCGGACGGGCGGTTTTCAGCGCGAGCCGCGCGCTGATGCGCTCGATATCCGCGATGCGGCGTAACTGCTGGCCAATGGATTTGCGCGCGCACTCCTGTTCAAGC
>MEQV01000087.1:0-1153 GCA_001770355.1 Betaproteobacteria bacterium RIFCSPLOWO2_02_FULL_62_17 | reverse complement strand
TCGCGCGCTCCCGCAGCGGATGGTGCAGCCAGTGCCGCAGCAGGCGGCTGCCCATGCCGCAGGCGCAGACATCGAGCAGCGAGTAGAGCGTTGGCGAAGCTTCGCCGCGCAGCGTCTCGGTGATTTCCAGGTTGCGGCGCGTCGCCGGATCCATGCGCAGGTATTCGCCGGGCCGTTCGGCGATGACGGCATTCACATGCGCGAGCGCCTGACCCTGTGTCTTTTTTGCGTAATCTAGCAGCGCGCCGCAAGCGCCAATGGCGGGGCCCAGATCATCGCAACCATAACCGGCCAGGCTCGCGGCGCGAAGCTGGGCGAGGAGGGCGGTGCGGCCGGCGGCGGTATCGAACAGCCACTCGGCGATGTGACTCACGTGGAAGCCGCTCAATTCTTCGCCCAGCTTGCCACTGTCGGCCAGCAGAATCTCGGCGGGCGCGATGCGCCGCAACTCGCTGGCTAATCCGGGAACCGCTACTTCCATCACCCGCAACTCGCCACTGCCCAGATTCAACCAGGCGAGGCCCGCGAGGGGCTTTTCGATACTCAGGGCGAGCAATATATTGGCTGCCTTGTCGTCGAGAAGCGCCGCGTCGGTGAGCGTGCCCGGCGTCACGATGCGCATCACCGCGCGCTCCACCGGCCCTTTGGAGGTGTTCGGGTCGCCGATCTGCTCGCAGATGGCCACCGATTCGCCAAGCTTCACCAGCTTCGCGAGGTACTGTTCCACGGCGTGGTACGGCACGCCGGCCATTTTTATCGGCGCGCCCGCCGAAGCGCCGCGCGTGGTCAGCGTGATGTCGAGCAGCCTCGATGCTTTTTCCGCGTCGTCGTGAAACAGCTCGTAGAAATCCCCCATGCGGTAGAAGAGCAGGATGTCCGGATGCTGCGCCTTCAGGCGAAGGTACTGTTGCATCATCGGGGTGTGGGCGTCGATATTTTTCGCGACGGCGGTGGCTTGAGCTGCGTTCACAGCCTCATTTTACGGAACCCTGATGGGGATCGCTCAGACCTGATTGTCAGGCAGAAAATAGACGATTGACGGAATTTGAATATTGGCGAATGCGCCGGGACAATTTTTCTCGTTTCGGGAGGGTTATTTTCGCAACGGCGAAGGCAGCGAATTTTTGATCGTACCAGCCGGTACGGCGACAGG
>MEQV01000086.1 GCA_001770355.1 Betaproteobacteria bacterium RIFCSPLOWO2_02_FULL_62_17 | reverse complement strand
GCCGTCACCTTTGTGATCGGCAATGCGCACAAGCTCAATGTCTCGCTGATGATGCCCGGCAACAGTATCGCCTCCACCCTGGCCAACGAATTCACCGAGGCGGTTGGGGAGATCTATACCTCAGCACTGATCGAACTCGGACTGCTGCTTTTTGTGATTACCTTCATCGTGCTGTCTTTGTCCAAGCTCCTGCTCATGAGCCTGGCCGGGCAGGAAGGCCTGAAAACCTGACCCCAATACGCCAATACAAGACCTGACCCCGACATGGACATCTATACCCGCAGGCTTCTGGTCAACCGCATCAATCTGTTCGTCTCCATGCTCGCCATGGCGTTCGGACTTTTCTGGCTGGGCTGGATTCTGTGGGTGCTGTTCCAGCACGGCACCACCGCCATTTCACTGACGCTTTTTACCGGCATGACGCCGCCGCCCGGCAGCGAAGGCGGGCTCGCCAATGCCATCGCCGGCAGCTTCATGATGGCCGCCATCGGCACACTGATCGGCACACCCATTGGCATCATGGCCGGCATTCACCTTGCCGAATACGGCAATAATGGCTGGCTGGCGCCGGCAACCCGCTTTGTCAGCGATATCCTTTTGTCGGCGCCTTCCATCATCATCGGCCTGTTCATTTACGCGGCGATCGTGGTGCGGGTCGGCCATTTCTCCGGCTGGGCGGGAACGCTTGCGCTGGCGCTGCTGGTCATCCCCGTGGTGACGCGCACCACCGAGAATATGCTGCGCCTGGTTCCGGACACCCTGCGCGAAGCCGCCGCCGCCCTGGGCGCGCCGCACTGGAAGATCATCACCATGGTCACCGTGCGGGCCGCCAGGGCGGGCATCATCACCGGCATTCTTCTGGCGGTGGCACGGGTCAGCGGCGAAACCGCGCCGCTGCTGTTTACCTCGCTGAACAACCAATTCTGGTCCTTGAACATGAATGCTCCCATGGCCAACCTGCCGGTGGTGATCTTCCAGTTCGCGATGAGTCCTTACGAAAACTGGCAGCAACTGGCCTGGGCAGGCGCGCTGCTGATCACCCTGGGCGTGCTGCTGCTGAATATCCTGGCGCGCGTCTTCTTCCGCAACACCACGCCGCTGCACTAGAGCGCTGCGCCGTGCCGCGCAGAACCAAGCACCCAATGAGAGACTGACCGATGAGCGCGGCATTGCAGACCCCATCACATCCGACGACGCGGACCAAGATCAAGGTCAATGATCTCAATTTCTATTACGGCGCCTTTCATGCGTTGAAGCACATCAACCTGGAGATCCCGGAAGGCAAGGTCACCGCCTTCATCGGCCCCTCGGGTTGCGGCAAATCGACCCTGCTGCGCACCTTTAACCGCATCTATGCGCTGTACCCGCGCCAGGAAGCGCGCGGCGAAGTCCTCATCGACGGCGAGAATATCCTCGCCCCGTCGCAGGACGTTAACCGCCTGCGCGCCAAGGTCGGCATGGTGTTCCAGAAACCCACCCCTTTCCCGATGTCGATTTACGACAACATCGCGTTCGGCGTGAAGCTGTATGAGTCCTTGAGCGCCAGAGCCATGGAGGAGCGCGTCGAATGGGCGTTGCGCAAGGCGGCGCTGTGGGACGAGGTCAAGGACAAGCTGCGCCAGAGCGGCATGAGCCTCTCCGGCGGCCAGCAACAGCGCCTTTGCATCGCCCGCGGTATCGCCGTGAAACCGGGAGTGCTGCTGCTCGACGAACCGGCCTCGGCGCTGGACCCGATTTCCACCGCGCGCATCGAGGAGCTGATACACGAGCTGAAAAACGACTACACCATCGTTGTCGTCACGCATAACATGCAGCAGGCGGCGCGGGTGTCGGATTTCACCGCCTACATGTACCTGGGAGAGCTGATGGAATTCGGCGTGACCGACGAGATATTCATCAAACCCAAGAGAAAAGAGACCGAAGACTACATTACCGGCCGGTTCGGCTGAGCGGAGCATCCAATGGGCAGTGATCATCTTTCCAAGCAGTTCGACAACGACCTTGAAGCGCTGCGCTCGCAGGTGCTGCAGATGGGCGGGCTGGTGGAGGCGCAGGTGCGCGGCGCCATCCAGGCCTTCTCCAACGGCGACCTTGCCCTTGCGGACCAGATCGTCGCGGCCGAAGTCAGGGTCAATGCATTCGAGGTCCAGATCGACACCGATTGCAGCCACATCATCGTCAGACGCCAGCCGGCCGCGACCGATCTGCGCCTCATCATGGCGATCACCAAGACGGTGACCGACCTCGAACGCATCGGCGACGAAGCGCACAAGGTGGCGCGCATGGCGCGGCAGATCCACGAACGCGGCGTGGTGGAGGTGGGGCGCTTCGCCAATATCCGCCACACCGGCGATGCCGCGGTCAATATGCTGCGCCAGGCGCTGGACGCATTCGCGCGCCTGGACGTGGAAGATGCCGGGCGCATCATTGCCGAGGATCGCGCCATCGACTTCGAGTTCAAGTCGGTGATCCGCCAGCTCATCACCTATATGATGGAGGATCCCAGAACCATCTCGACGGCGCTGGAGATCATCTGGATCGCCAAGGCCATCGAACGCATCGGCGACCATGCCAAGAACATCTGCGAGCAGGTGATCTACATCGTCATGGGAACGGACATCCGCCACACCAAGCCTGAAAAGGATGAGGACGGAAAACTGCTGCAGAAAAACTGATAGCCGGCGCCAAACCATCGCGGCCTAAGAAAAACGGAAACGGAGACAACCGAAAAATGAGCGGTGCGATTCTGGTGGTCGAGGACGAAGCGGCGATTCAGGAACTGATCGCGGTGAATCTGGAGCATGCGGGCCACCGCGTGCTGCGCGCCGCCAGCGTGCCGCAGGCCGAGGAGCACGTGCGCGCCGCGCTGCCTGATCTGGTGCTGCTCGACTGGATGCTGCCAGGCACCTCCGGGGTCGCCTACGCGCGCCAGTTGCGCGCCGCCGAGCGCACCCGCGATATCCCGATCATCATGCTGACCGCGCGCGCGGCCGAGCAGGAAAAGATTCTCGCTCTGGAAAGCGGCGCGGACGACTACGTGACCAAGCCGTTCTCGCCGCGCGAGTTGATCGCCCGCATCAAGGCGGTGCTGCGCCGCCGCGCGCCGCAACTCACCGACGACGCGGTGGAGGTTGCCGGCCTGCGCCTGGACCCCACGGCGCACCGCGTCACTGGCAATGGGCACCCCCTGGAAATGGGGCCCACCGAATTCCGGCTGCTGCACTGGTTTATCACCCACCCTGAGCGCGTGTATTCACGCTCGCAGTTGCTCGACCAGGTCTGGGGCGACCACGTCTTTGTGGAGGAGCGCACGGTGGACGTGCACATACGGCGACTGCGCCAGGCGCTGGAAGCCACCGGCCACGACAAGCTCCTCGTTACAGTACGCGGCACCGGTTACCGTTTCTGCCGCGAACTGCCCTGAAAATTACTGAATCTGCCGCGAGCTAACCTGAAAAAATCACCGTCATTGCGGCGAACGCCGCAATCCATACGGCGACAGAAACCCTGGACCCCGGCGTTCGCCGTGGTGACGGCATTTTGGCGTGCGATAATTTCCCGATGAGATTCACGGCGTTCTATTCATGAACGGCCTGGTTCCGCGGACCGTCGCAATGCTCCTCGGCATGGCGCTCATCGCCGCGGGCGCCGGCGTCATGCTCGGGGCCCACTGGGGCTGGGGGCTGTTCTGCTCAGGCGTCCTGGCGTTGCTTGTGTATCACCTGCGCCACCTCGCCATGCTCGGCCGTTGGGTCTCGGGCCCGTCCACCGAAACGGTTCCGGAAAGTTCGGGGATCTGGGATGACGTATTTTCCAAGCTCTACCGCAGACAGCGCGGGGAGATCCGGCAACGCCGCCGCTTCGCGCGCCTGTTGGCACGCTCGCAGCAAGCGGGGCGCGCGCTGCCCTACGGCGTCACCATACTCGATGCGGAACGGCAGATTGTCTGGTGCAACGATTCGGCCGAGGCGCATTTTTCCATCAGCATGGAAGGCGATGTCGGCCAAGCCGTCACCAACCTGGTGCGCCAGCCCGAGTTTGCCGCCTACATCAATCGCGGCGATTATGCCGAGCCGCTGGAGCTGACCACGGCACGCAAGGAGGAATTGATCCTATCGATCCAGATGGTGCCCTATGTCGAGTCGCACCATCTGCTGCTTTCGCGCGACGTGACGCAGGCCCACAAACTGGGCATCGTGCGCCGCGATTTTGTCGCCAATGTCTCGCATGAACTGCGCACGCCCCTGACGGTGCTTATCGGTTTCCTGGAAACCGTGCGTGATCTGAAACTCGACGCCACCCGTTCTCGCGACTACCTGAACCTGATGGCCGAGCAGGGCCGCAGGATGCAACGCATCATCGAAGACCTGCTGACGCTGTCCGCGCTGGAATCGGCGCCGCAGCCGCCCGGAGGCGAGCGCATCGACATGGCGGCATTGCTCGCGCAGGTCAGGAACGAAGCCGAAGCGCTGTCCGCGGGACGCCATACGATCAGCTTCGAGGCGGAGGCGGGCGTCGATCTCGCCGGCAATGCCGGTGAAATCGCCAGCGCCTTCAGCAATCTGGCCAATAATGCGGTGCGCTACACGCCGGCGGGCGGCAGCATCCGCATTCAATGGCGCGCGGTCGGCGAAGGCGCGGAATTCAGCGTCGCGGACAATGGCATTGGCATCGACGCCGAGCACCTGCCGCGCCTGACCGAGCGCTTCTACCGGGTGGACCGCAGCCGCTCCCGCGAGACCGGCGGCACCGGCCTGGGACTGGCGATCGCGAAACACGCGCTGGCACGCCACCAGGCGACGCTCGCGATAGCAAGCGAACCCGGCAAGGGCAGCCGCTTCAGCGTGCGCTTCCCCAAGAGCCGTGTGCGGGCAGCACAGCCGCACAGCGTCGCCGTGGACATCACCAGCGCGGGCGCCACCTTCGCTCAAGACCTGACCCCAATACATCAATACAAGACCTGACCCCGATGCGTCTCGAGCAGAATGCTCTCGGGCTGCTGCATGCGGTGGTGATGGGCGTGGCAGGCACGGCGCCATCGTTCAGCATTGCCGCGAGCGCATCCATCCTGATCGCGGCAAGCGGCAGGTTTGCGCCGGCGATAGTGCTGTATTGCGGCCTGACCATGCTGGGTATCGCCCTGGCTTTCAGCCGTTTCAACCGCGATGATCCCAATGCCGGCGCGAGCTTCATCTGGGTCAGCCGCATCTTCGGCCCCACCATGGGATTTCTCGCCGGCTGGTCGGTGCTGGCGACCTCGGTGCTATTCATGGCCTCGGCGACCCTGCCCGCGGCCAGCGCCACGCTGCTGCTGATCGCACCGCGGTTCGAGCACGACCAGACCGTGCTCACGCTGGTCGCCCTGGCCTGGCTGCTGGCGGTATCCGCCGTGACCCTGCGCGGCACGGCGGTCACGGCGCGGATACAGAGCGCCATGATCATCCTGGAGTTTGCGGTGCTGGCGGTGATCGGCACGGCGTCACTGCTGCAGTTGGGGCCCGAGGCGGCACGGCAGTTCGACTGGACATCGTTTTCGCTTGCGGGGCTGGATACGGATGGCTTTGTCAGCGGCGCGGTCATCTCCCTGTTCCTCTTCTGGGGGTGGGACATTTCCCTCAATCTCGCCGAGGAGACGCGCAACGGCCAGCGTGCCTCGGGCCTGGGCGCGGTGCTGGCCATGCTGCTCCTTATCGTGATTTTCACCGCCTTTCACGCCGTGGCGCTGGTGGCGCTGGATGAGGCCCGCATCGCCGCAGCCGGCACCAATCTGATTTTTGTGGTCGCCGATACGCTGTTTCCGCGGCCCTGGAGCCTGCTGGCCATCGTGGTGGTGATGCTCTCCACGGTGGGCGCGCTGGCCACCACCACGCTGGGTTTCAGCCGCACCCTGTTCGCCAAATCACGCCACGGCGTCCTGCATCCGCGCTGGCAAGCTTTGCACCCGCGCTGGCATACGCCGCACCAGGCCACGCTGCTGTTCGCGGCGCTGGGCGCGGCATTGCTGCTCGCGTCGCTTGCCATCGACAACGTGGCCGAAGTCCTGAAAATCGCCGTCACCGCGGTCGGCCTGCAAGCGGCCTTCTACTACAGCCTCACCGGTTACGCCTGCGCCTGGGCGCATCGCAAGGCTTCGCACGGGTCCCTGCTGGAACTGCTGCTCACGGTGATCTGGCCGGCGGCCAGCGCCACCGCCCTGTTGGCGGCCGCAGTGCTGCTCGCGCGCGATTTCGACGCGCTCACCACAGGGATCGGCATCGGCACGATACTCGCCGGCCTGGTGCCGATGCTGTGGCAGCGGCACAAGGCACCGGCCCGTCAATAATCGGGCAATTGCTATTCCGGCTTGATGTTGAAGCGCTTGACCATCTGCCCGAAAGCCTGATGCTCGCTCTTTATCATCGCGGCAAACGCCTGGGGCGTGCCCACATTGGCCTCGGTCGCCAAGGCTTCGAGGAACTCAGCGAATTTAGGATCGCGAAACACGCGCACAATTTCGCTGTTGAGTCGTGTCACGATCGCATCCGGCGTGCCGGCGGGCACGACCATTCCCCACCATGGCACCGGCGCTTCGCCCATCCCCAGCTCTTTGAGTGTCGGCACGTTGGGAAAAATCCTCAGACGCTTGGAGGCGCTGATGGCAAACAGCTTGGCTTTGCCGGTTTTGACCAGTTCGATGCCCACATAGACGCCCTGCGTCGTGACATCGACCTCTCCCGCGACAATCGCGTTCATGATGGGCGGCCCGCCCTTGTAGGGAATGCCGGTGAAACTGGTTCTCCATAGTTCGCCGACCCATATCCGGGTCAGATCGGTATTGGTCCGCGGGCCCAGCGTCGCCCAGTTGAGCGTGCCGGGCTTGGCCACCGCCAGGGCGCGAAGCTCGCCGATGGAGTTCGCGGCCAGCGTGGCTTTGCCGAACCAACCGCTGACAATGTAATAGAGGCTGGTGACCGGACGGAAATCCTTGAACGGGTCGTAGGGAAGTTTGGCGAAAATATGCGGATTAAGCGCAAGCGGATCGACGCTCAGCGCGCAAATCGTATGGCCATCGGGCACGGCCCGCGCGCAAAGTTCCGCCCCCGCCATCTGATTGCTGCCGGGATGGTAATCGACCACGAAGGCCTGGCCCATGCGCGGCTGCATGGCTTCGAACGCCTTGCGCAGCACCACATCCACGCCCGTTCCCGCCGTCTGCGGCAGGATCAGACGAATCGGCCTGCTGGGATAGCCCGGTTGCGCCGCGGGTTGCGCCAGGACGGGCACGGCCGCCGCGAGACCCAGCACTAAGGCAAAAAGGCTGGAACGAAACCGCGAAGTTTGAATGGTCATACCGCCCCCTATTGGAAATGAGTCTCAGGCATGCTATGTATAAACTGACCAGCTTGTTTGACAATGATCAAACGACAATGCCTGAAGAACCAGGCGCCGCGGCCGCACAACGACGATAATTAGCCATGGCGCAATCGACGAAACAGCCGCCGCAATGATAAACCGCAACAAGGAGAATTAAGTGGCATTCCGTTCTCAGACCAGCCAGATTTCCCACCTGACACTGCGCCCGCTCTCGCCGCAGGACCTGGATGCGGCGGTCGGGATCGACGCCCAGATCACCGGCCGTTCGCGCCGCGCCTACTTCGATCACCGCATGCACGCCGCGCTGCGCGCACCCGCGCTGCATACCCAGTTTGCCGCCGAAGAGGGCGGAAAGCTGGTGGGCTACGTGCTCGCGCGGCGGCTCGAGGGCGAATTCGGCCGCGCCGACCCGGCGCTGCGCCTCGAGGTGATCGGCGTGCTCCCGGGAGAACAGGGGCATGGCATCGGCGATGCGCTGCTGGGCGCGCTCGAGGCCGCGGCGCGCGAGCACGGTATCCTGGAGCTGCGCACCCAGGCCGCCTGGAACAACCACGACATGCTGCGCTTCCTCGACCATGCGGGCTTTCGCCTCGGGCGCAGCGAAGTCATCGACTGCGCCATCCACGCCGGGCGCCTGGGCAACTTCGACGCGGAAAAAGTGCTCGCGCCCGAGCCGCATCGCCTGAGCGCCGAAATCGACCACAGCGCGCCGGCGGCCAACGACTTCGAGGCGCTGGCGCGCGACCGCGCCGACGTGCGCACGCTGGGGCGAGCCGACCTGGATGACATCGCCCGCATCGACCGGCGCCTCACCGGCCGCGACCGCGGTGCCTATATCGCGCGCAGCGTCGACGAGGCCCTGCTCGATTCGGCCATCCGCGTTTCGCTGTGCGCGCACATCGACGGCGGCGTTGCCGGCTACGTCATGGCCAAGGTGGACTTCGGCGACTTCGGGCGCACCGAACCGGTGGCGGTGATCGACACCATCGGCGTCGATCCGGGTTTCACCGGCGCGGGCATCGGCACGGCGCTGCTGTCGCAACTGTTCGTCAACCTGGAGGCGCTCCACGTCGAGCGTGTCGAGTCGGTGGTTGCGCGCGAGAACTTCGCTCTGCTCGGATTCTTCTACCGCGCCGGCTTCGGCCCGAGCCCGCGCCTGGGCTTCGTCAAGCGCCTGGAGCAGCGCTGATCAGTTATGGTGGGGATGAGCCGCGACGTGGTGGGTCGCAGCGGCGGCTTGCAGTTCGTGCAGCGGCCGTCCCGGTACCTTGTGGCCCACCCATTGCGGCAGCAGCGAACCGATCACCATCCCGAGTATGGAAACGCCAAAGCCGATCAATTGCGGCGGCACCGGGCTCTTGTCGCCGATCAGCACTTCGATCATGACCCAGGACACCAGGCCGCCGAGGGTGGCACACAGCGCGCCCTGCGTTGTCGCGCGCTTCCAGAAGGCGCCGAAGGCCAGCGGCACGAATGCGCCGGCGAGGGTGATCTTGTAGGCGTTCTCGACCATCTTGAAAATCGAGGACTCCGAGTTAAGAGCGAAGGCAAGCACCATGGCCGCGAAGACGGCCAGGCAGACGCGCATCGTGCGCAGAAACACCTGGTCGCCCATCTGCGGGAAGAAGCCCTTGACAATGTTTTCGGCGAAGGTCACCGAGGGCGCCAGCAGGGTCGCCGACGAACAGCTCATGATGGCGGAAAGCACCGCGCCGAAGAAAAACACCTGCGCGGCGAGCGGCGTGTGCTGCAGCACCAGCGTCGGCAGGACCAGTTGCGAATCCTTGGCGAGCAGTTCGGTGAATAGCGTCGGATCGATCAGCGTCGCCGCGTAGGCGATGAACATGGGCACGAAGGTGAAACAGAAGTAGATCGAGGCGCCGAGGATGGAGCCGCCCAGCGCGATGTTCGAACTTTTCGCCGAGGTAATGCGCTGGAACACGTCCTGCTGCGGGATGGAGCCCAGCATCATGGTGATGCCGGTACCGACGAAGGTCAGCCATAGCCAGGGATCGGGCGCCGGAAAAAATTCGAGCCTGCCCGCCGCGCCGGCGTGGCTGATCACCGCCGCGACGCCGCCGGTCTTGTCGCTGACGAGGGAAGCGATATAGAGCAGGCCGCCCATCGACACCGCCATCTGCGCGAAATCGAGGATGGCGACCGAAAACATGCCGCCGAAAATGGTGTAGGTCAGCACGATCGCCGTGCCGAGAATCATCCCCGCCGTCTGGCTGACGCCGCCGTCGGTGACGACAAAGAAAATCAGCCCGAGCGCCTTGATCTGCGCCGCGACCCAGCCGAGATAGGAGGCGACAATGCACAGCGTGGTGATGATCTCGACCGTGCGGTTGTAACGGATGCGGTAGAAATCCCCGAGGGTGATGATGTTGAGCCGGTACAGATAGCGCGAGAAAAAGATGCCGGCCAGGATCAGGCACAGCGACGAGCCGAACGGGTCGGCGACGATTCCGGTCAAGCCGTCCTTGACGAAGGTTGCCGGTATGCCGAACACCGCCTCGGCGCCGAACCAGGTGGCAAACACCGTGGCGGTAACCACCGGCAGCGGCAGCGAACGGCCGGCGACCGCGAAATCCTTGGCGTTATGAACGCGCGTCGCGGCGTACAGGCCGATGCCGACCGAAACCATCAGGTAGAGAATGACGAACCAGACCAGCATGCCGCGTTCCCTTCCAGGCCAGGCAGGTGCCTCGTATCCATGCCGCAAAATAGCAGCGCGATGCCGGGACTATCGCGTGCAGGCATGCCATTATACAAATTGCGCAATTCGCCAAAGACAAGAAAGGAAACCACACCGTGCAAGCAAGCAAGCAACTGCGCGAAAAGCTCGCCGACGCCTGCCGGCTGCTGTACATGGAAGGCCTGATGGACCATGGCGGCCTGATCGGCGCGCGCATCCCGGAGACCGGCAACCTGCTGCTGATCCCGCGCGAGATGCGCGGCACGCAGGGCCGCCATCCCGGCCTCATGGAAGGCGATGATTTCGTCGTCGTCGACCCGCAGGGCAGGCGAATCGAGGGCAGCAACAACCCGCCCAGCGAGACACCGATCTTCACCGGCGTGTTCAAGGCGCGGCCCGAGGTCATGGCGGTGTTTCACCTGCACCTTGCCTACGCCACGCTGTTCAGCACGGTGGGCAAGCCGCTAATGGCGATCGGCGTCACCGGCGCGCCCTTTGGCGCGGCGGTGCCGGTGGATCAGGATCCGACTTTGATCCAGCGCCCCGAGCAGGGCGAGGCGTTGGCGCGCACGCTCGGACCCAACCAGGCCATGATCCTGCGCGGCCACGGTGCGGTGATCGTCGGCGCGAGCATCGAAGAGGCTTTTGTCGCATCGGTGATGCTCGAGGACAACGCGCTGCGCCTGTTTCGCGCCAGCCAGATCGGCACGCCGCAGGCGCTGCAGGGCGCGCAACTGGCCGAGGCGAAAAGCCAGATCTGGCATCCCAAGGTGATTGCCAAGATGTGGACTTTCTACAATATGAAGGGCGAGGAACTCGGAGTCTTGAAGCGTCAGCAGCGGAGTTAGCCATTGGCTGAATTCGGCATTCTGAATCCCGAGAAAGCGCTAATCTGGCGCATCGTGCACCGGGACAATGTACCGTGGATTCTCGACAACGGGGTTCACTGCCGTAACTCCACCGTGCGAGACCCGGGCTACGTAGATATTGGGAACGCAGAATTGATTGACAAACGAGCGCACCGGTCGGTCCCCATCGGTCCAGGCGGAACGCTTTCCGATTACATTCCGTTTTATTTCACGCCGTTCTCGCCAATGATGTACAACATCAGGACCGGCTATGCGGGCATCCGCAAGCGCGAGAATGAAGAGATCGTGATTCTGGTTTCCAGCCTGCGTAACGTACATGCACTGGGGTTGCCGGTTATCTTTACTGACCGGCACGCATACCCCCAGTTGGCGCGCTACTTCGATGACCTGGACCACCTTCGCGAAATTGACTGGCCCTTGCTTCAGCACCGCGATTTCAAGCGTGACGCTGACGATCCCGAGAAGGTTGAGCGCTACCAAGCGGAGGCGCTGGTACATCGGCATTTGCCAGTCGAAGCACTGCATGGGGTGGTTTGCTACAACGCTGCGATTAGGAGCAAAATCGAGGCCGATGTCGCTGCCAGGGGCCTGAAAGTTGACGTTCGCGCACTTCCACACTGGTACTTCTGATGATCACTTACACGCAAGGTAACCTGCTCGAAGCCAAAGCCGAAGCTTTGGTGAACACCGTCAACACAGTGGGCGTCATGGGCAAAGGTATCGCCCTGATGTTCAAGGAGCGCTTCACGGACAACTACCGGCGCTACGCGGCCGCGTGCAAGGCCGGCGAGGTGCGCACCGGCAAAATGTTCGTCACAGAGGTCCGCGAGCTGGATGGCCCTCGCTGGGTGGTGAATTTTCCTACCAAAAAACATTGGAAACCACCTTCCCGAATGGAGTGGATCGTGGAAGGGCTGCAGGATTTGCGCCATTTTCTAATCGAGTACAAGGTCAAATCCGTCGCCCTGCCGCCACTAGGCGCGGGAAATGGCGGACTCGATTGGGCCGAGGTGCGTAATGAAATTGACCTTGCCCTCTCAGACCTCAAAGACGTGGAGATCATGGTCTTTGAGCCAACGCAGAAATATCAGAATGTGGCCAAACGCAGCGGAGTGCAAAAATTGACCCCCGCCCGCGCCCTGATTGCCGAACTGGTGCGCCGTTATTGGGTGCTGGGCATGGAATGCAGCCTGCTTGAAGTTCAGAAACTGGCGTGGTTTCTGGAACGCATGATTGAGCGCATGGCGCCCGACAACCCGCTCAAGCTGGACTTCGAGGCGAACCGCTATGGCCCTTACGCGGACAAGCTGCGCCACCTGCTGAACGGCCTGGACGGCAGTTACCTGCATTGCGACAAGCGCATCGGAGACGCCGGCCCGCTGGACGTGATCTGGTTTGACGATGCCAAGAAGGATTTTCTGTTGGCTTATCTGAACACCACCGAGGCCAAACCCTATGCGAAGGCGCTGGAACATACCGCGTCGTTGATTGACGGGTTCGAGTCGCCCTTTGGGATGGAATTGTTAGCCTCGGTGGATTGGTTGCTGCAACGCGCCAAGTGCGAGCCCACGGTCGCGGGCATCCGCAGCGGACTCGCACAGTGGCCGGCCGGAGACGGGGCTGCCGCACGCAAGCTCAAATTATTCGATGACCGCGCCATCAACATCGCGCTTGCCCGTCTGACCGGAGAAGCCCGCCAACCGATGGCGGCTTGACCGCTGCCGTGTCGGAATACAGCGAGGTCGAACAGCCATTTCTACTGCAACTCGCTGAACCGGTCTGGACCACTATCGACCAGGGCACCGGCATTCCGCAAGACCCGAAATCCAGCCTGCGCGCGAATTTCCGTCAGTGGCTGTTGCCCGCAGTGTTCAACGATGCCATCCAAACCATCAACCGCAAGGTGTTGCCGGACTATCTGGAGCTTAAGGAATGGTTGCGTCAGCGTGGGCCTGCGCTGGATTTGTAGGATTAATAATATGCGCTTAAATTTCAAACATTTTTTCTATTGTCTCTAGTATTGGCGAGCTTTAACGGTAAATTATCATTTAAGTTTTAGGATCTATTAGGCACTAATAGATGTTGCGCACCCTGGAACGCCAAAGCGGCCGCCTGGCCGAGCGGCTCGCCTTCGTCGGCGTACTCGGCGTGCTGGCGATTGCGCTGATGATCGTTACCGACGTGCTGCTGCGCTGGCTGTTCAGCGCGCCGATCCGCGGCATGAACGAGGTTGTAGAGATCATGCTGGCGGTGGCGATCGCCGCGGTGTTTCCCGCCGGTGTCTGCCGGCGGGTGCATCTTTCCATCGACCTGCTGGCGCTCAGCTTGCCGCATTGCGTCGCCGATTGGCTGGTGGTGCTTGGCGACGCGGTGTTGCTCGCGCTG
>MEQV01000085.1:8460-13183 GCA_001770355.1 Betaproteobacteria bacterium RIFCSPLOWO2_02_FULL_62_17 | reverse complement strand
TTCTTGGTGAGTGACAGCCCCAGGCCCGTTCCCTCGGCCTTTTTCTTCGAGTCCTTGCCCACCTGCTTGAATTCCTCGAATACCGCCGCCTGATCCTCCGGGGCGATACCCACGCCGGTGTCGGTGACCGATACCTCAAGGCCCGCTTCGCCGCGCTTGGCCGTCACCGTGATCTTGCCGCCCTGCGGCGTGAACTTCACCGCGTTCGACAGCAGGTTCAGCATCACCTGTTTGAACTTGCGCTCGTCGGCGGTCCATTCTTTGAGTTCTTCCGGGCATTGCAGCGCCAGCGTCACGCCGTGACGTCCGGCGCGTTCCTTGATGAGGGTGAGCGCGTTATCCAGCGCCGCGGGGAGGTTGAACGAAGCGAGCTCCAGTTCCATGCGCCCCGCCTCGATCTTGGCCAGATCCAGGATGTCGTTGATGAGCGATAAGAGATGCTGTCCTGAAGCATTGATGGTCTTCAGGTACTGGAGCTGCTTGTCGTTCACCTCGCCGAACATCCTGTCGGCGAGCACCTCCGAGAAGCCGATGATGGCGTTCAGCGGCGTCCTGAGCTCATGCGACATATTGGCGAGGAACTCCGACTTGTGACGGTTGGCGACTTCGAGCTGCGCGCTTTTTTCCTGGATCTCCTCGATCAGGCGCACGTTCTCGATGGCAATCACCGCCTGGTCGGCGAAGGTCGTCACCAGTTCGACCTGCTTGTCGCTGAAAGGTCGCGGCTCGGGGCCGCGGATCATGGTGATCACCCCGATCGGCTCGCCGTCCCGGAGCATCGGCACCGCGAGCAGCGTCGCGGACTTGATGATGTCCTGCACTTTCGAGCGCTGGTAATCCGCGTCGGCAGCCACGTTTTCGATCTGGATGGCCCGGCGTTCGATGAGCGCGCGCCCGGTCGCCGATTCGCGCCCCATGCGCAGCGGTTCGCGGTTGAGGAGTTCGAGCGCCTCGGGAACATCCTCGTAGCCATAGTTGACGCTCGGGCGGTAGTTGCCCTCCGCGTCGGGCCGGAAGATGGTGCAGCGGCCCGCGTCGCACAGCTTGGCCGCAGTCGCGGTGAGCCCTTGCAGCAGGGAACCCAGATCGAAGCTCGCGCGGCTGATCGCGCGCAGCAACTCCCCGGTCGCGGTTTGCTGCGCCAGCGACTCGGCGAGATCCTTGTTGCGCGCCTCGATTTCATTGAAGAGGCGCGTGTTCTCGATCGCGATCACCGCCTGGTCGGCAAAGGTCTGCAGCAGCGCGACCTGCTTGTCGTTGAAGCCGCCGGCGCGCGCGCTGGCCACCATGATGCCCCCTATCGCCACTCCCTCGCGCATCATCGGCGCGCCCATCACCGACTGGTAGCTTCCCGCCCGAACGAGATCTTTCGCCGCGACGGGAACCTCCGGCGCGTCAAGATCGGAAAAGTTTGTGACCTTCCCGTCGAGAATCGTCATCCCGAGTACGGTGGTCCTGTCCAACTGTCTTGGGAATGTCCGCCTCGCGCTCGCGACCATCGCGGCGTCACCTTGTATGGCCACGGCTTGAAGCATCTCGTCCTTCAGCAGCGCCACACCGACCGTGGCATCGAACAGCCGGTGCGCGCTGTGCGCGATGCAATCGAATACCGGCTGCTGATCGGTGGGCGAACCGCTGATCACGCGCAGGATCTCGGCGGTGGCGGTCTGTCGTTCGAGTGACTCCGCCTGCTCGCGGTTGCTTGCCTCAAGCTCCTTGAACAAGCGCGCGTTTTCGATGGCGATCACCGCCTGGTCGGCGAAGGTTTGCAGCAGCGCCTGCTGCCGGTCGGAGAAACGCATCGGCGCGGTGTGCGAAATGGTGATCGCGCCGATCGCCTTGCCCTGCCGGGCGAGCGGCACGCCGAGCACGGCGCCACGCTTGCGCTCGATCATCCTGTTGCGTTCCGCCTCGTCGAGCACCGTGTCGTTGGCCACGTCTTCGATGCGCGCTGGCCTGCAATCGCGGAAAATTGTGCGGGTCCACAAGGTATCCAAAGACAGCAGTGGATGCACCTGCGGAGTAATTGTCGCTCCCCCCTGCGCGGCGGAAACCGCGTTATCCCCCTCCACCAGCCACACCGTGGCATCGAAACCCTCGAACATCCGCAGCACGCTCGCCAATATCGCGTCGAACACCGGCTGCGCGTCGGACACCGAACTGCTCACAATCTTTAACACATCGCCGGTCGCGGTCTGGTAGCGCAGCGACTCGTCGAGGTCCTTGAAGAGATTCACATTGCCGATCGCGATCACCGCCTGATCGGCGAAAGTCTTGAGCAGGGATACCTCCCTCTCGGTGAAGCCACCCGGATTCACGCGGCCGACGCCCAACGCGCCAATGGCGACGCCGCCGCGCAAGAGGGGCACGTTAAGGAATGATCTGCATCCTGTGATTGCCGCGTTTCGTTTGGCGCCTTCCGACACCTCCGCTGCGCCGGTATCCGGGATATTGACGGCCGCGCGATTGCGAATGACTCTGGCCGGGATTGAACTCTGGTCGACGTGCTGCGGAAAAATCTTGCGCACGTGTGCCATTGCTTCGGGCAGTGCGTCGTAGGATCGAACATGGACCATATCGTCCTCGAGCGTCCAAAGGCCGCTCATCGGGGCGTCAAACAGCCGCCTGGCGCTTGTGGTGATGGCATCGAACACGGGCTGCAGATCCGTTGGCGAGCTGCTGATGACCCTCAGGATGTCCGCGGTCGCAGTCTGCTGATCGAGCGTTTCGGCGAGGTCCTTGTTGCGCGCTTCGAGCTCGTTGAACAAGCGCGCGTTCTCGATGGCGATCACCGCCTGGTCGGCGAAGGTCTGCAAAAGCTTGATCTGCTTGTCGGTGAACTTCGTCGGCGTGGTGCGAGATATGCCGATGGCCCCGATCGCCTTGCCATGGCGCAGCAGCGGAACGCCCAGGGTGGCGAGGCGCTGGCGCCGCAGCAATCGCTCGCGGCGCTCCTCGCTGATGTTCGGGTCCGTGCGAACATCTTCGATATAGCGGACCTTGCCGTCGAGAACGACGCTCCCGGTGCCGCTGTTGTGTTCAATCGGGATGGGCTGGATGCCCTGCGCCCGCGTCGGGTCGCTTCCCGCCACCGCGACCAGATGCTGGTCCTTTATCAGGAAGACGGAAACGTCGAAACCGTCGAAGAGGCGCATCGCGCTCGAAAGAATCGAATCGAACACGGGCTGCGCATCGGATACCGAGCTGCTGACGATGCGCAGCACCTCGCTGGTCGCAGTCTGCTGTTCGAGTGTTTCGGCGAGGTCCTTGTTGCGCGCTTCGAGTTCCTTGAAGAGGCGCACGTTCTCTACAGCAATCACCGCCTGATCGGCGAAGGTCTGCAGCAGCGCCACCTGCTTTTCGCTGTAACTTTCGGTTCGATCTCCCTGAACGATGATGGCGCCGATAGCCTTGCCGTCGCGAATCATCGGCGCGCCCATGAACGCAACCGCCCGTCCACCCGACCAGGCAATCTGCTTGAGCAATTGCGGAGCGTCGGCCCAATTGCGTTCTGCATAGTTCTGGACCTGACCGCTGAGAATGACTATTCCGGCGACGCTGCTGTCATCGAGCGGTCGGGGGAAACTGTTCCTGATTTTCTCCTCAAGCGCGGGATTGCCGACGAATGCGCCAAAGTGGAGAATGCCGTCCTCCACAACGCCCATGCCGACACTCGCGCCATCGAACAGACGGTGCCCGCTTTGCGCGATGACATCGAAGACGGGCTTGAGGTCGGTCGGCGAGCTGCTGATGACGCGCAGGATCTCGGCGGTGGCGGTCTGCTGTTCCAACGTCTCGGCAAGGTCCTTGTTGCGCGCTTCAAGTTCATTGAAGAGGCGCGCGTTCTCGATGGCGATCACCGCCTGGTCGGCGAATGTCTTCAATAGGGCGACCTGTTTGGCGCTGTATGCGCCCTTGTGCGTTCCCATGACCATGATGTTGCCCAGCACCATGCCGTCGCGCATCATGGGGGCCCCCATGAACGATTCGTACTGTCCCCAGCTGCGGATGCTCTTGAGAGCGGGCAGGGCATCCGGCGCGTCAAAGTCGCCGAAGTTGATCACCTGTTTCTCGGCAACGATGAGTCCCACTGCGGTTGCGCGGTCGATCGGCCGAGGGAATCGGCCACGCGCGGCATCCCGCTTCGCCGTGTCGCCGCTGAACGCGCCGAAGTGCAATTGTTCGTCCCTGACAAGAGCGATTCCCACGTCCGATTCGTTGAAGAGCCGGTGACCGCTTTGCGCGATCGAATCGAACACCGGCTGCAGATCGGTGGGCGAGCTGCTGATGACGCGCAGGATCTCGGCGGTGGCGGTCTGTTGTTCAAGGGTTTCGGCGAGATCCTTGTTGCGCGCTTCGAGTTCGTTAAATAGTCGCGCGTTCTCGATGGCGATCACCGCCTGATCGGCGAAGGTTTCGAGCAGCGCGACCTGTTTGTCGGCGATTTTTGTAGGCTCGGTGCGCGACACCGTAATGAGCCCGACAGCCTTGCCTTCGCGCTTCAGCGGCACCCCGATGCGGGCAAGGCGCGTTCCCCTGAGCATCTGCGCTCGCTGCGCTTCGTTGAGACGAGTATCGGTGCGAACATCCTCGATGACTACGGTTTTCCCTTCGAGAATGGTGGCGCCGGGAAGGTTGTCTCGCGAGACCGGAAAACTGACAGGCAAACTGGAAGACATGCCGGGGGAAGTTGCGCCATCGCTCGCTTTGCGCACGATGGCGC
>MEQV01000085.1:0-8445 GCA_001770355.1 Betaproteobacteria bacterium RIFCSPLOWO2_02_FULL_62_17 | reverse complement strand
ACACGGTGGCATCGAAGCCGTCGAACAGCCGAAGCACGCTGGCGAGAATCGCGTCGAACACCGGCTGGGCATCCGCGACCGAGCCGCTCACGATGCGCAGCACGTCACTGGTCGCCGTCTGGTATTGCAGCGTCTCGGCAAGCTCCTTGTTGCGCAGCTCCAACTCGTTGAACAACCTCGCGTTCTCGATGGCGATCACCGCCTGGTCGGCGAAGGTCTTGAGCAGCGCGATCTGTTTGTCGGTGAAAGCAGTCGGTTCACCGCGATATATCGATATGAGGCCAATCGCTGCGCCGTCGCGCATCAGCGGCGCCGTGAGCACGGCGCGGCGGCCTCGCGCAAGCGCCTGGGCCCGCCCCACTTCGTAGCCCTCCACCTTTTCCACGTCGGGAACGCACACCACCTCCCGGTCGATGATGGCCTTGTGCGCGAAGCCTTCACCGAGCGGCAGGGAGAGCAGAGCATGGGTGCCATCGGCTTTCCTGGGCGCGGAATCGCCGCCCATGGCAACCTGGTCGACAATGCCATCCCTCAACAGCGCAATGTTGCCGTTGAATCCCTCGAACAGACCCAGCAAGCTCGTGACAATGGCATCGAACACCGGCCTGGCGTCGGACACCGAGCCGCTCACGATGCGCAGCACCTCGCTGGTGGCGGCCTGGTAGCGCAGCGTCTCGGCTTGCTCGCGGTTGCTGGCTTCGAGTTCCTTGAAGAGACGCGCGTTCTCGATGGCGATCACCGCCTGATCGGCGAAGTTCTGCAGCAGCGTCATCTGCCCTTCGGTGAACCGGGTCGGTTGGGTATTGGATATGGTGATGATCCCGATGGTCCTGCCCTGGCGCAGCAGCGGCACGCCGGCGCGCGCCATGCGGCCCCGCGACAGCATGCGCTGTCGCCGCGCTTCGCTGATGTGCGTGTCGGCCGAGGTGTCCTCGATGCAATAGGCTTTGCCCTGCTCGACCAGGGCGACAAAATCCACGTCTTCGGCAATCGACACGTTTCGGATGCCCCGGGTGTTTTGCGTGGCGCCACCGCGCGCGACAGGACGCAGATATTCCCCTTCAACCATCCAGACGGTGGCATCGAAACCCTTGAACAACTTCAGCACGCTCGCCAGGATGGCGTCGAACACCGGCTGTGTGTCCGCGACGGATCGGCTGACGATCCTCAGCACATCGCCCGTCGCGGTCCGGTGTTGCAGCGACTCGCTCAGATCCCTGGAGACGAGCCGCAGTCGCTTGCGGGCCTCGGCAAGCGACTTTTTAAGTCGTTCGTTTTCCTCTCGCGCCTGGTCGCGCTCAAGCACGGCGCGTTTCAGTTTGCGTTCGCTGGCGGATGGGGTTGCTGGCATCTCAGACACTCCTTGCGTGAAGCTGCGTTGCGTTCCTGCGGATCACGCTTTTCCTATGAACTTTTCCACTGTTTCGACAAAGGTCTTCATATTGAGCGGCTTGGTGATGTAGTCGTCGAACCCCGAGGCGGCGATCTTCTGCTTCTCCTCGGGCATCACCGATGCCGACACCGCCAGCACCGGAATCTTCCTTGCCGCTCCGTCCACGCGAATCTGCGCGAGGGCGGTGATGCCGTCGATGTCGGGGAGCTGGATGTCCATGAGGATGAGATCAGGCTTGCGCTCGATGGCCAGGCGCACCCCTTCCTTACCAGTGCTCGCCCCGAGCACGGTGTAACCCTTCATCTCGAGCACATCCCTGACCAGCATCATGTTGTTTTCGTTGTCTTCGACTATCAGAATGGTGCTCATTTCAAGTCCTCTCTGGATAGAATAGGGCATTTCCACAACCATGAATATTGAACATTAAGTGTTCAATATTCATGGTAAGCTAAAGCATGATTTCCCGTCCCCGCCTGCTTGCCCGCATAAAGCGGGCGCTCTCGCGCAGCCGCGTGGTGGCGCTGGTCGGCCCGCGCCAGGCGGGCAAGACCACTCTCGCGCGACAGGCGGTGCCGCACCTCGCGGGTAATTATTTCGACCTGGAAAATTCGCGCTCGCTGGCGCGCCTGGCCCAGCCGATGTCGGCCCTCGAAGGCCTTCGCGGCGTTGTCACCATCGACGAAGTACAGCGGCAAGCGGAGCTCTTTCCCACGCTGCGGGTACTTGCCGATAGACGGCCGCTGCCGGCGCGCTTTCTGGTGCTGGGCAGCGCTTCGCCCGCGTTGTTGCGTCAATCTTCCGAATCGCTTGCCGGGCGGATCGAAATGCTGGCTATCGGCGGCTTCGAGCTCGACGATGTCGGGCACAAAGCGCTCAGACGGCACTGGCTGCGCGGCGGTTTCCCCCGTGCGTTTCTTGCCCGCTCCGACGAAGAAAGCCGGGAATGGCGGCGGCAGTTTATCCAGACTTTTGTCGAACGCGACGTGACGCAATACGGGTTCGGTGTTCCTGCCGTGGCGCTGTTGCGCTTCTGGACGATGCTTGCCCATTATCACGGGCAGGTGTGGAACGCCGCCGACCCGGCGCGTTCGCTCGACGTATCGCACACGACCGTACGGCGTTATCTCGACGTGCTCACCGGCATGTACATGGTTCGCCAGTTGCAGCCGTGGTATGAAAACCTGGGCAAGCGGCAGGTCAAGGCGCCCAAGATTTATCTGCGCGACTCGGGCCTGCTGCACCAGTTGCTGGGCATTGCCACGGACGCGGAGTTGCTTTCTCACCCCAAAGCAGGAGCTTCGTGGGAGGGCTACGTTCTGGAACAGGTGATTGCGATCGTCGATCCGGATCAGTCGTATTTCTGGGCTACCTACCAGGGCGCCGAGCTCGATCTGTTGTTGATCAAGAGAGGCCGGCGCTACGGTGTCGAAATGAAGTATGCCGACGGCCCGACCATGACACGCTCGATGCACACCGCGCTTGCCGATCTGAAGCTTGAGCACCTGTTCATCATTTATCCCGGGTCGCAGTCCTATCGCTTGAACGATTCCACCACCGTTGTGCCCATCTCCCAGCTTGCGTCGCTCAACGATTTGATGCGGCCCAAGCCGGTGCGCAAGCGTCGGGGTTAAACAGGCGGTTATCCCGGCGGACAGGCTCATGGAGATTTCCGGTGCGCGTCAGTGGTGCCGAGGCCGCCAGAAAGCCAACCATGAAGATTCGACACTGGATGTCGGATTTTCATGGTTGCAAAACAGAGATTAATTTCTATTTTGCAAATCTCCAAGCCGCGAAGCGGGCTCACGTCGCCTCCCCGCGTCTCTGCGGTACCGCAGCCATTGTCCGGATTGACTCACATCCGTACAGACTGTACAGTTTCGTCATGAAACCCATTTCGACAATCGGCGCCGAAGAGGCGCGCAAGGCTTTCCCCGCTCTGATCGAGCAGGCCCGGCAGGGAAAGACGACGCTGGTGACCAAGCACGGCCGGCCCTGCGCAGTGATCGCTCCACCGGATGCCCTAACGGCGAAGCCCGCGGGAGCCGACATCCTGCAATTGCGCGGCACCGGCAAAGGCCTTTGGGGCCGCTCCGCCGCGCGCACCATCGACCGGTTGCGGCGCGAGTGGGATCGGGACTGATCGAGACGATTCCTTCGGGGTCGCTGCTGACCCTGGACAGCGCGCCGATCATTTATTATCTGGAGGACCGCGCACGCTTTGCGGCGCGCTTCCTGCCCTTGTTCGAGGCGGCGGCGCGGGGAGATCTTGCCATCGCAGTCTCGGCGGTCACGGTCGCGGAGGTACTCACCGGCCCATTCGCCGCGGGCGATGACGTGCTCGCGGAACGCTACCGCGCGGCACTCGCGAAATGGACCGTGGTTCCCGTGACGGAAGAATTGGCGGCAACGGCGGCGCGCTTTCGGGCGCGCTTCCGGCTTCGCCTTCCCGATGCGATACAGCTCGCCACCGCCGTGCAGACGTCCTCCTGGGCGCTTGTCACCCATGATCGCGATTTCTCCCGGGTAACCGGGATTCGCATTCTGACCTGAGTCCGAAATGACGGCGATTCCTGGCGCGCTCAAGACGCCTCCCCGTTTCTCTGCGGCAGCGTGAAGCTGAAAGTCGATCCCTTGCCCGGTTCGCTTGCCAGGCGCATCTGCCCGCCGTGCAGCTCGACGAATTTCTTCGTCAATGACAGCCCCAGGCCCGTGCCTTCGGCCTTTTTCTTGCTGTCCTTCCCCACCTGCTTGAATTCCTCGAACACCGCCTGCTGATCCTCACGCGCGATGCCCACGCCGGTGTCGGTAACTGACACCTCCAGGCCTTTATCGCCACGCTTCGCCATCACCGTGATCTTGCCGCCCTGCGGTGTGAACTTCACCGCGTTGGAAAGCAGGTTCAGCATCACCTGCTTGAACTTGCGCTCGTCGGCGGTCCATTCCTTGAGGTCTTCCGGGCATTCCAGCGCCAGCGCGACGCCGTGCCGCCCGGCGCGCTCCTTGATCAGCGTCATCGCGTTGTCCAGGGCCGCGGCGAGGCTGAACGAGGAAAGCTCCAGCTCCATGCGCCCAGCCTCGATCTTGGCAAGGTCGAGGATGTCGTTGATGAGCGACAAGAGGTGCTGGCCCGAGGAATGAATGGTCTTCAGGTACTGCAGTTGCTTGTCGTTCACCTCGCCGAACATTTTGTCGCTGAGCACCTCCGAGAAACCGATGATGGCGTTCAAGGGCGTTCTCAGCTCGTGCGACATGTTGGCGAGGAACTCCGATTTGTGGCGGTTGGCGACTTCCAGTTGCGCGCTCTTTTCCTGGATCTCGTTGAAGAGACGCGTGTTCTCGATCGCGATTACCGCCTGGTCGGCAAAGGTCTGCAGCAAAGCAATCTGCTTGTCGGTGAACTGAGTGGGCGACGAACTGGAAATGGTGATCGCGCCAATGCCTTTGCCGTCCCGCAGAAGCGGAACCCCAGCGGCCGACGCGCGCCCAAGCTTCAGTAACGTGGCGCGAGACACCTCCGACATGTTGGGATCGGTGGCGATGCTATTCGTCCAGATCGCTTGGCCCTCCCGCACGACGTCGCTGACCTGGTTGTCCCCCGCCAACGGCATGGAGGTCACTCCCTGCGTGGCCCCCGTTGCCATCGGCACAATTTGGTCGCCCTCCACCAGCCAGATAATCGAATGGAATCCCTTGAAGAGCCGCAGGACGCAGGAGTGAATGGCGTCGTAGACCGGCTTGGGGTCGGCCACCGAACTGCTCACGATGCGCAGGACTTCGCTTGTGGCGCCCTGGTGCTGGATCGTTTCCTGCAGTTCATTGAACAGGCGCGCGTTCTCGATGGCAATCACCGCCTGGTCGGCGAAGGTCTGCAGCAGAGCCACTTGTTTGTCGCTGATTTCTCTTGGTTCCGGCCCTCCTACCGCGATGCTGCCAATGGCCTTTCCACCGCTGAGCAGCGGAGCGGCCATGTTTGATCGAACGCCACGCTCGATCATTCGCTGCCGTCCGGGCCCGGATAATTCTTCGGAGACCTGCACGTCATCGATTCGTATGGTCCTCCCTTCGAGAACAACCAGGCTGTTCATGTAGGAAGGATCCAGTGGCACGGGAGCCGGCATTGGGGCGCGGGAAGCAGCCGCGGCCTCGAGCTGATTGCCATTGCGCAGCCAGACCGAGCATAAGGGCATGTCGAACAGTTCCACTGCGCTCGCGACAATGGCCTCGAACACCGGCTTGGTGTCGGACTGCGAGCGGCTGACGATCTTGAGCACGTCGGCGGTGGCCTTCTGGTATCTAAGCGTCTCGGCCTGCTCGCGGTTGCTGGCTTCGAGCTCGTTGAAAAGGCGCGCGTTCTCGATGGCGATCACCGTCTGGTTGGCGAAGGTCTGCAGCAGCGCAACCTGTTTGTCGGTGAAACCGTGAAGCTGGTTGCTGGATACCGCAATTGAACCGATCGCGGTACCGCCGTTGAGAATCGGGGCAATCATGTTCGAACGGAGGCCGCGGTCGAGCATTCGCTGTCGTGCAGGAGCGTAGATGTCGTCCACGCTGGCGACGTCATCAATTCTCATGGTTCTGCCTTCGAGTACCGCCAGGCTGTTGAAATAGGTCTTGTCCAGCGGGATTGGGCTGGTTGGCATGGAAGACACCACGGGCTCGAGCTGATCGCCCTTGCGCAGCCAAATCGACGCGCCGAAGTTTTCGAACAACTCCCGTACGCTGGACAGGATCGCGTCGAACACCGGTCGCGTATCGGACTGCGAGGTGCTGACGATTTTCAGCACCTCGGCGGTGGCCTTCTGATATCGAAGCGTCTCCGCCTGCTCGCGGTTGCTCGCCTCCAGCGCCTTGAACAAGCGCACGTTCTGGATCGCGATCACCGCCTGGTCGGCGAAGGTCTGCAACATTTGTTTTTGCTTCTCGGGCATTGCGCCTGGCTCTGCCGATGTCACCACAATCACACCAATTGACTTGCCTTCGTGCACCAGAGGCGCAACGACGAGGGAACGGTAATCCATCTTGTCGGCGTTCCTTTGCGCGAACCCCGGGGCATCCGCGGCCCTGGTGTCAGCCACTTCAAGGACACGGCAATCCAAAATAGCCTGGCCGACGCGGCTGTCTCGATCAATGGGCCGAACACGAATAAGCTCGAGGTATTCGGCCGAGGCCTGTGCGCCGCCGCGGGCGCGAAGAATCGTATTCTGTCCATCGACGACACTTACACCAACACGCCGGCCCGCGAACAAGCGCTCGGCGCTCGCCACAATGGCCTCGAACACCGGCTGGTCGTCGGTCGGGGAGGAGCTTATAACCTTGAGGATTTCCGCCGTCGCGGTCTGCTGTTCGAGCGCTTCCTTGGTCTCGTTGAAAAGGCGCGCATTCTCGATCGCTATCACGGCCTGGTCGGCGAAGGTCTGCAGCAACGCGATCTGCTTGCCGGAAAATTGCGTAGGCGTGGAACTGCCGACGGCGATGTTGCCTATCGCCTCGCCGTCGCGCAGCAGCGGCGCGATGAGGATGGCGCGCCTTCCGGTTTCGGCTATGAGGCGCTTGCGGGTCAACTCGGGAAATTCTTCGGCTCCCTCGACGTCCCCGACGCAGATCACCTTGCGGTCGAGTATGGCCCTGCCGCCCAGGTAGTCCCGATTCAGCGGCCGGGGCACGCCGCGCGTGCTGCCCTTCTGCGCCACCGTTTCGATCATCCCGTCCCTCACCAGTGAGACTCCCGCATCGAACCCCTCGAACAGGGGAAGCAGGCTGCCGGCGATTTTGTCGAATACCGGTTGGGCGTCGGTCGGCGAGCTGCTGATGATGCGCAGCACTTCGCTGGTCGCAGTCTGCTGCTGCAGGGTCTCATCGAGGTCTTTGTTGCGCGCTTCGAGTTCCTTGAACAATCGCGCGTTCTCGATCGCGATCACGGCCTGGTCGGCGAAGGTCTCCAGGAGCTTGATTTGCTTCTCGGTGAACCGGGTCGGCTTGTCGCTGGCGACGCCGATAAGACCGATCGCCTTGCCGTCTTTCATCAGGGGCGCATCGAGCAGCGAGCGGCGTCCCCTTGCAAGCCAATCCCGGCGGGTAGCTTCGGAATACGAAGTATCCGTTGCTATATCGTCTATTTTGATGACCCTGCCTTCCATGACGCAACGTGCTGCACTGTGCTCACCGCTCAATAGCTGCGAAGGAATTGTCATGGGTGAGGACGGTCCGCCATGAACGACGGGACCGACACGATCGCCCTCCACCAACCACACGCTGGCGCCGAAGCCGTCGAACAGCCGCAGTACGCTTTGAAGAATCGCGTCGAACACGGGTCTGGTGTCCGCGAGCGACTGGCTCACGATGCGCAGCACCTCGCCGGTGGCGGTTTGGCTCTGCAGGGTCTCGGCGAGTTCCTTGTCGCGTTGTTCCAACTCGCTGACGAGGCATGCTTTCTCGAGGGTAAGGGTTCGCGAGCGTTTGCCCGATGCGGCGAGCTTTTCCTTGAGCGCGGCATTCTCGTCCTGGGCGCTGGCGAGCTTGCGAGAAACGCTCTTCAGCTTGCGTTCGCAAGCGGCGGTTGCTGTGTTCATGTCTGACACTCCCTGCTTGAATTGGCGTTGTTGCGAATCACGCCTTCCCGATGAATTTTTCCACCGTCTCGACAAAGCTCTTCATGTTTAGCGGCTTGGTGATGTAGGCGTCGAAACCGGAGGAGACGATCTTTTGCTTTTCGTCGGGCATCACCGAGGCCGACACCGCCAGCAGCGGTATTTTCTTCGCCGATTCGTCGGCGCGGATCTGCGCTAGCGCGGTGATGCCGTCGATATCCGGAAGCTGGATGTCCATGAGGACGAGGTCCGGCCGGGCTTCGATCGCGAGGCGCACGCCCTCGGTGCCGGTGGTCGCCTCCAGCACCGTGTAGCCCTTCATCTGCAACACGTCGCGCACCAGCATCATGTTGTTCTCGTTGTCTTCAACGATGAGGATGGTTTTGCTCATGTGGCCTCCTGGATTGAATGTGAAAAATAGCGCTGCGCCAACGCCGGATCGAACCCGGTGCGGCCTGGGTTGAA
>MEQV01000084.1:8222-13654 GCA_001770355.1 Betaproteobacteria bacterium RIFCSPLOWO2_02_FULL_62_17 | reverse complement strand
CACTCGCGCCCCGCCCAGCGCTCGATGAAGCGATTGCGCCGCGAACGCGACATCGCACCGGGCCAGACTATGCCCGCGGCCAGATCCGGTATTTCCGTGAGCAAGGTGTCATGGCCGTCCGAATCGAGGATGACCTGTTTAAAACTGGCGTGAAGCGGAGATTCCTCGGTGGCCAGAAAGCGCGTGCCCATCAGCACGCCATCGGCGCCGAGCGCCAGCGCGGCGGCAAGGCCGCGCCCGTCGGCAATGCCGCCGGCGGCCATCAGGGGCACATTCGGGCAGGCGTCGGCCACCATCGGCACCAGCGTGAGCGTGGCAATCCAGCTCACATGACCGCCGCCCTCGGTGCCCTGCGCGATGAGGACATCGGCGCCCGCATCCGCGGCGCGCTTCGCATCTTCCACGCTGGAAACCATATGGGTGATCTTCGCGCCGGCCTGATGCGCTCGGTCGAACCAGGGCTTGAGCGCCTGGTCCTTGCGCGGCCAGGCAAAGGCAACGACCGGCGGCCGCGCTTGCAGGGCCGCTTCAAAGACATCGGTTTGGGTAAGGAATATCAGAAAGTTCGCTGCAAAGGGTTTTTTCGTCCGCGCGCGTATCGCCTCGATGGTGGAGCGCATGTGCGCGGCGGAAAAGTTGGTCGCGCCAATTGCCCCCAGGGCGCCCGCCTCGCACGCGGCAGCCACCAGTGCCGGCGCGTCAACAGAACCCATGCCGCCCAGACCGATGGGGTGCTCGATGCCGAGCAACTCGGTCAAACGTGTCCTGATTGCCATGTCAATTCTTCCTTGTCATTCATTCGGGCCGCAGATTCGCCGCTTTTGCCGCGACGCCGAATCGCTCCAGATCCGCGCGCATGAATTTTTCGAATTCCGCGCCAAGCAGCAGGCCCGGTTCAACACCGATTTTCACGAGCTGCTGCTGGACTGCGGGTTGGGCAATGATCGCTGCCAGCTTTTCCATCAGCCTGGCCGTGATGGCGGCGGGTGTTCCCTTGGGCACCAGCAGCCCGCCCCAGCCGACACTGCGATAAGCCGGAATGCCCGCTTCCGCGATGGTGGGCACCTCGGGCAATTGCGGCGCGCGGCTGTCGCCGCCCACACCCAATGCTTTGAGCCGGCCGCTTTTGACCTGGCCGAGTACCGCTTGCAGCGGCGCAACGTAGTATTGGGTCTCGTTGGCCACGAGCGCGGTAATGGCGCTGTTGCCACCCTTGTAGGGAACCACCAGCGCTTCGATATTTGCCAGGACGTTGAACAATACGCCCGCCAGGTGGCTCGCCGACCCGGGGCCGGCCGTGCCGATATTGAGTTGGCCGGGCTTGGACTTTGCCAGTGCGACCAGTTCCTTCACGTTGCCGACAGGCAGGCTGACGGGCACGACCAGTGCATTGTGCGACACCGAATACCTGCCGATCGGCGAGAAGTCCCGGATCAGGTCGTAACCGAGGTTTTTGTGCACATAGGGCAGGACCATTTGCGGGCTGCCTATAGCAGCCAGCGTATAGCCATTCGGCGCCGCCGCTGCGGCGACCTGCATGCCCAGGGCGCCACCCGCGCCCGGCCGGTTCTCGACTACCAGGGGCTGGCCCAATGCCTCACCGAGCGCCGGCGCGATGGCGCGCGCGCCGACGTCGCCGGCACTGCCCGCCTCCTGCGCGACCAGCATGCGTATCGGTTTGTTGGGATAGTCCGCGATTCCTTGCGCGCGGGCCAGGGAACACAGTGCTGCCATCGCGAGCAGGCAGCCAGTGGTACGCAGTCTTGCAGCCATGTGAATCTCCTTCGTTTCGTTGCGTCATTCATGTTAAGCCACCGGGCTCGTGCCTTGCCACTTGCGTTGCCGCTTATTTGACGAAGGTCAAGCCCCAGCTCACACCACCGCCGGAAAATCGCGGCTGGAATATCCGCTTTCGTCCCCAATTGGCTTGGGGTAGCATCTTCCACGTAGCGCGGTAACAGCGGCCGACGGTAAAACAAACGGCGCTGAAATTCTCAAAGGAGAAGCAACATGGCACGAATCAGTTTTGTGCATCCGGACGACATCAAGGACCTCGAGATGCGCGCCTGGATGGACGATGCAATGAAGACCGGAACCCCGGGCCCGGAAAATCAGGCCATCCGGGCACACAACAAGACCGTGATGCGCTCGTTCACCATGTTGGGCGTGACCATGCGGGCGGAGGGCCTGCTTGATCAGGACCTGCGCGAACTGATGCGCGCGCGCATGTCGACCTCGTGGGGACGCATGTTCGCCACCGATTGCCATTATTGAGGGCTGATGAATTCTGCACAGTTCGTGCAGGTAAAGGGTCATCGGAACTACCTGCTCGATGGGGAGCAGTCGTATCTCAAGTCCGATCAGTTCACACCCCGGGAAAAGGTCGCATTGCGCTATTGCGATGCGATCATCGACAATCCCACGCATGCCGACGATGCCATGTGGGCGGAGCTCCACAGGCATTTCACCGAGCCGGAATTGGTGGAACTGGGGCACTACATCGGTTTCATGTCCGGCGGCCAGCGTTGGCTGCTCACGCTGCACACCCAGCACGGCGAGCTGGCCGAATACATGGCCGGGCGCGACGCCGAGAAGAAAAAAGCGGCGGAAATCAAAGAGCCGGTGCTCGTCGGCAAGTAGCCCGCCCCCGGTCAATGAACCGGGCCTGGGTACCGTCCGCATGCGTTAATCGGTAACAGGAAGCTTCAGCTTCGTCACAAGCCGCAGGTCCCGGTCACTTGCGCAGGCCCATCTTTTTCGCCAGCGCCGATATGGTTTCGATTTCCTCGATCGCCATGTTCTTCAATTCGGCGGGCGATTTGTATTCGATCACCGATCCGCCGATCTTGCCGATCTTGTCCATGGTCTCGGCGCTTGCCATGGCCTTCCTGATGGCCGGCACCAGCACGCGCAGCACGCCCTCGGGAATGCCGGCGGGGGCATACATCGCGAACCACGGGGAAAAGAGTTCGCGCTTGTAGCCCAGTTCCTCCAGCACCGGCAGGTCCGGAAAATCCTTCATCTTGCGCGAGGTGACCAGGACCCGCAGCTTTCCGGACTTCATGAACGGCACCAGCACGCTCAATGACTGGGTGGTCGCCTCCACCTGCCCGCCCAGCATGTCGGTGACGCCCGCGACGATATTCTTGTAGGGAACCTGCGTGAACCGGGCTCCCGTCAGGCCCTCGATGATCATTACGTTGAAGCTGGAGGTGGTTTGCAGTCCCGGGGTGCTCATGCGGATCTTCATCGGGTTCTTTTTTCCGTCTTCGATCAGGTCGCGCAAATTTTTCCAGGGCGAGTCCATGGGCACGGCAATGACCACCGGGAAGAAAGCGTGAAGCCCGAGCGGCTCCAGATCGCGAATCGGGTCGTAGGGTACCGCGTCCGGATCCAGCGCCTTGGAATAGGTGATCCCGGTGGCGGGGCCGTACAACAGCGTGTAGCCGTCCTTGTTGCTCTTGGCCACCGCGTCGGTGCCGATGGTCATGAAGGCGCCGGGCTTGTTGACCACCACGATGGAGGTGTTGAGGATTTTTCTGAGTTCCTCCATCAGGATGCGGCCGTGAATGTCGGTGCCGCTGCCCGCGTCCATCGGAATGACGACCTGGATGGGCTTGTTGGGATAGGTTTGCGCCCCGAGCAGGGCACTCCACAATCCAACCACCGCGATTGAAAGAGCGCAGAAAGTGTTCATCATGCGTTGCATGGGATTCTCCTTTATTCCACTGCGAACGTTAATCGGCGCGCACCGCCTGACAGTCTCAGAAGTATGGCTTTCCCCCCGAAACATAGGTGCCGATGATATTGCCCTCGGTTACCGGCAGCAGCAGGTGGGAAGGACAATCCTCATTGTGATGCACGGTCACTCGCGAGCCCGACTGGCGGCGGATGTGGCCGCCGGCAATCGCCTCGAGCGAATGCGCCGGCACATCGTCGCAACAGGCGATCTTGAGCTTTATCCGCGTACCTGCCTTGAACAGGTTGGCGGTGGCGACCAGAGCGATGTTGAATTCATAGATTTTCCCCGGCAACAACGGCTCGGAACGGCTGTGCGGGTGATAGGGCTGCCAGGGTTTGGAACGGCTGGCATCGACCTCGCGCTGGCTGCCGCGCAGCCAGCCTCGCGTCAAAACTTTTTCGTTACCCTCGTCGTCGACCTCCCACAGGCTGGCGAACCACAGGATCTCATCGTCGGTGGTCGAAGCGTAGAGGTTCGCGACAATCGGACCGATGACTTCGGTGTCTTCGACCAGCCGCGGCGTGGAAAATTCGAGCTTTTCGCGTCCCCAGGGGGAATCGCTGAAGGAACTGGAGCCCTCGTTGGGAAAAAACTCGTGCTCCCACAAGAGCCCCTTCTCGTGCAAATAGAAAGGCGTCCACCGGGTCTCGGCCAGCGGCCATTCTTCGCACCTTTTCCAGCGGCTCGTTCCCATTACGAACAGGCGTACCGGCGCCTCGTCCATGATTCCGGTATCCATGCCCTTCAGCCAGTGATCGAACCAGCGCAGCGACTCGTACTGGAGCTGGTACACGGGGCGCTCCAGGTAGGCAGGTGGGGCGATCATCATTTTCTTCGGCCCGCGAAGGCTTTCCCAACTGCGGAACGCGCCGGGCAGGTGCAGCCCGTAGATGCCCCAGTCGGCGCCGATGTAGGCGGGCACCTCGATCGCTTCGTAGGAAACCTTGCGCTTGTCCCAGAAGGGACCGTCGTGACGGTTGAGCACGATGTCCGTCACCAGGGTGTTGAGCCCCTCCTCGGGACGCTTGAGCGCGGCGACGATGCCGGGCACCGCGGTCAAATCCTTGTCGGCAAGCGCCCGTTCCAGCTCCTGCTTCCAGCGCTCGTCGCCCCATTGCTGCCGCGACTCGCTGCGATAGCGGATGTTGGACAAAGCCCCCGCCCAGGACACCGCCCAGTTCTGCGCCAGTATCCCGCCTTGATAGAGAGCGTCGCGATACTGATCGGTCGACGCCCAGGGCGCGAAGATGCATTTGAGGTGCGGCGGTCGCACCGAGGCGACAAATTGCTGGATCCTGCCGAAATAGGAAACCCCGAACATGCCGACGTTGCCGTCGCACCACGGCTGGCGCGCAATCCACTCGATCAGTTCACAGCCGTCTTCGGCCTCCAGCGACCCGAGAAATGGATAAAAGCCTTCGGATTTGCCCGAGCCGCGCACGTTGGCGATGACGTGTACGTAACCGCGGCGCGCGAAGAAATTCGGATCGCCCGCTTCCAAGGGGCCATTGCCTTTCTCCTGGCTGGCGCTCTGTGCGGTGATCGAAGCGAAAGCGCGCGGAAAGATCGGCGCAAACTGGGCATCGGGATCGTAGGGGTGATAACCGAGGACCGCGGGAAATTTTTCCGCCGCCTCGGGCCTGAAGATATCCGCGTGCAGGTGCACTCCGTCCTTCATCCGCACGCGCAC
>MEQV01000084.1:6311-8214 GCA_001770355.1 Betaproteobacteria bacterium RIFCSPLOWO2_02_FULL_62_17 | reverse complement strand
CCAGAACCACGCCGTATTTTCTTTCCGATGTCTTCCAGGTCTTGCCGAACATTGAATCCGCTCCTCTCTATATTGGCCCTGCCAAACTCCTAATACGGCAGAGCCGAAACCAAACAGCCTGCTTCGCCCTCGCGTCCGCTTTTCCCGTTAATTTGGAAAGTTGCAAAAGCGCAACTTTCCAAATTAACGGGATGTATACAAACCCACCTCTTCGCCTGTCAAAACGTGACTGGGGTTACCCTTTGATTCTCTCCTAATCAGGCGAGTTCGATGTCGTGGAGCTCGGCCGAGTTGATCTCGGCCACCTCCACCGACAAGAGGCCGTCGCAACCGGGACAGAGATACTGCCTGAGTTCCAATTCGGGATGCAGCCGGAAATATTTTTTCGCGGCCGCGGCTGATATCGTCTTGCGCCGGGCGCCGTCGCGCCAGTTGCCGCTGCGCGGAGCGAGCGGCTGGCCGCAGGCGCAGGCATAAAACTTCCTGCCATTGACCACCGCAAATTCCATTTTGCCGCCGATGCGCTGAGCTTCGCCGTCGGCGCGACCCTGCTGCGCCACCGGGGGCTCCTCGGCGCCCTTCGCGCGGGCCCTGCGCAAGCCGTCGCGCGACGCGCGCGTGGCCCGCTCATCGGCTGCGCCATCGGGCAATAAGCGCACGCCAAAAACCTGCTCCGCATAAGCATGACTGTAGTGGCCGATACGGCAGTCGGCCGCAACACGGCCGGGGTCGCGGTCCAGGGGATCGCCCAGGCCGCCGCCGCCCTGCCACGAGGTCTCGAAAACGTCGCCCGGCCGAAGCTGGATCAATCCGGGTTTTGGTCCCATCTCCTCCAGATCGCCGTGCAACTCGGCAACCTCCACGGGCAAGCGTCCTGATCGATGCACGGCCGCAAGATCGCTCGCGCGCAGCAATCGCTGGCGCACGCAACTGCCGGGATAAGCGCCGAACAGTCCCGAGGAATTCGGCACTTCCAGCCCGTGCGTCATGATCAGGGCCTCGGTTTCGTGCACGCCGTGCGCCGTAAAAGCCATGCTCGCCGCCATGCCACCCCGCCACATGCCCGCGCCGCCGGTATCGGGCTCGATGCGCCGGTGAAGGTAAAGCATCGGCGAAAGAAACTCGTTCGACTCGACGTTGGCCACATTGGGAATAGTGGTCGAATACGACCCCCCCAGGTCGAATCCGTCGGCGCCGGCATACGCGCCGAACCCGTTCATCATCGGATCCATCAGGTGAATGCCATAGCGCTGCCCGTACTGGTCGGTCCCACCCAGATTGACGGTGGACATGGTTCCGGCGCTCACCGCCTGCACTTCGGCCTCCAATCCCGGCGTACATGCCTTCAACTTGGCGAGCGCCGCGGTCAGCGCATTCTTGGCCACCCAGACGGCTTCCACCGTTGCCGCGCCCACCGGCGCGGGAAAGCGCGCATCGCAGATGCTTCCCGGGCGCGACACGATGGTGACCGGAGCGAGCAGCCCTTCGTTCCACGGAATGTCGAAGGCGAGCGATGGGAACATGGCGCCGACCACCGCGCCGCGCAATCCCGCCTTGGTCGCATTGACGAATCCCGGCGCCTGATCGGAACTGGCGCTGAAATCGAGCACCAACGTGTCGCCTTTCTTGGTGATTTCTACCGCTACGCGGTAGAGCCGGTCCTCGTGGCCATCGTGCTCCAGATAATCCACGGCGCGAAAGATTCCGTCTGGCATGGCGCGCAGGCGCTGGCGCAGTTTCTCCTCCGAGTGCCCGATCATGCGATTCATCGCCGCGGCCACGGTGCCGGCGCCGTATCGTTCCAGGAGCTCGATCATGCGGCGTTGCGAGACATTGCCGGCCGCCACCATGCCGCGTAGATCGAGGTCGAGCAGATGCGGCAGACGCGACAGGCTCAGCACGA
>MEQV01000084.1:967-6174 GCA_001770355.1 Betaproteobacteria bacterium RIFCSPLOWO2_02_FULL_62_17 | reverse complement strand
CATGCGCGCCGAATCCGGCCCAGGCGAACAGTTCACCCCCATGGAACAGCGGCTGCAGCACCTGAATATCGTTCTGGTGAACGGCGGCGCGGTACGGGTCGTTGGCGAGGAACACGTCGCCGGGCTTGAGACGCTCAGCCGGAAACAGTTCCATCAACATCTTGATCGCCAGCGTCATCGGCCCGCCCTGAGTGGCTACCTTGTATCCCATGGTGACGATGGTCCCGTCGGCGCGGAACAGGCCGGTGTAGTAGTCGCTTGCCTCGGTCACCACGGGTGACCCGGAGATCGACTGAAAGGCGATGCGCTGCTCCTCGGTAATGGCCATGAGCTTGTGGCGGATGACTTCAAGAGTCACGGGATCGACAGTGATGCTCATGAGCCCACCTCCATGCACAGATTCCCCAGATCATCGACCGTGGCATTGAAATCGTCACCCACCCAGACAGTGGTCCCGGGCGCGTCCACCAGCGCCGGGCCGGGGAAGCGCGAACCCAAGGGCAGCTTCTCCCAACGGTATACCGGGACTTCCACCCACCCCTTGAGATAGACGCGCCTTCGTCCCGCCGGCGCCAGCGGCCCTTTGGGATCCGGCACCCGATGCACGACTTTGGGCAATACCTGCACCAATTGCAGATGACAGTTGGTGATCTCGATAACCGCGCTGCGCGAACCGGTCCCCTTGCCGTAGCGCTGTTCGTAGATCGCGTCGAACCCGGCCACCAGGCGATCGACGCCGCCGGCATCGGACAGCGGTCCATTGATCGCGACCGGAACTTCGTGCACCTGGCGCGAATAGCGCATGCTCACCGAGCGCAGCCGGTACTGGCTTGTCGTGTCGTAGCTTCCGTAGCGCCGGAATGCCTCGTCCACTTCGGCGTCGAGTTCACGGAAAACCGTTTCGATGGCCGCGCCGTCCAGTCCTTCGGCGCGCGCCTTCGCATTGCCTCGCGAGCGCTGCAGGATCGATCGCTGGCGCGACAGGCGCATGTCGGCCGCAAGGATTCCGTGCGCGGAAAACACCGGCGCGGCGAACGGAACCACGATGGAACGCACGCCGGTCTCCCGTCCGAAGGCGCAGGCGTGCAGCGGCCCCGCGCCGCCATAGGCGAAAAGGCAAAAATCGCGCGGATCGTAGCCGCGCTCGAGCGCGCTCTGGCGCAGCACGTCTGCCATCTGCTGCTCGGCGACCTCGCGGATGCCGGCGGCGGCATCGAGCAACGACAAGCCGAGCGGCTCCGCGACATGCCGCGCAATGACCCGCTTGGCTGCCTCCACATCGAGCGGCATCTTGCCGCTCAAAAAGTACTGGGGATCGAGCAGGCCCAGAACCAGGTCAGCGTCGGTGACCGTGGGCCGCTCGCCGCCGCGGCCATAGCAGGCAGGTCCAGGAAAGGAGCCCGCGCTCTGCGGCCCCACCTTGAGCATGCCGTCCACGCCCGCGGCAATGCTGCCGCCGCCGGTGCCGATCGAGCGTATGCCGATCATCGGGTTTAGCAGATTGAGATTGCCGACACTGGCTTCCGTTTGCAGCAGCAGCTCGCCGCCGACCACGAGCCCGGCATCGAAACTGGTGCCTCCCATGTCCGCGATAAGGACGTTCGACTGGTTCAGTCGCTTGGCGAGCAGCTGCGAAGCCAGTGCGCCGCCGCTCGGCCCGGAACTGAGCAGTTGAATCGGTTTGAGCCCCGCCTCCTCCGGCGGAATCACGCCTCCCACCGAGTTGAGCATGAAGAATTCCTTGCGCAGGCCCGCGTCACTCAATTGCTTGCTCATGCCGGCGACATAGCCTCTTACCACCGGACCGAGGTAGGCATTGGCGACCGTGGTGGCCATGCGCTCGTATTCCTTGATGACCGGGATCAGTTCGCTGGAAACCGACACGTAAAGGCCGGGCGCCATCTCGCGCGCGAGATCGCGCAGCATGCGCTCGTGCTGCGGATTCCTGAACGACCAGAGCGTGCACACGGCGAGCGCCTCGACACCCTCATCAATAAGCTCGCGGATCGCGCGGCGCGCGCCCTCGACATTGAGCGCCACCACCACCGCGCCGCGGTAATCGATGCGCTCCTCGACTTCGCGCACCAGCGCCCGTTCCATCAGCGGATCGGGGCGCTGGCGCCTGCGGTAATGGGTGTAGTGCTCGGGAGGAAGGCCGGTGGTCATGGCCATCATGCGCGCGATCCACAGCGTGTCGGCGAAACCGCGCGTGGTGAGCAGACCGACACGCGCTCCCTTGCGCTGCAGCAGCGCATTGACCGCGACGGTGCTGCCGTGGCCGAAGCGTTCCACCTGTTCGAGAAAAGAACCCAGTTCCAGCCCCTGCGCCTGTGCCGCCATGCGCAAACCATCGACCACGCCGCTCGCGATATCGGGCAGGGTGGGCGTCTTGTACATCGAAATCTGTCCCGCCTGATCGGCAACGCAGACATCGGTAAAGGTGCCACCGACGTCGATGCCTACGTAAAAACCCATGCCAACTTCTCCTTCGTTGACGCAGTTGCGCTGGCCGCGCGGCAACGCATAATTTTCGGTGTCCCAATTGCCCTGCGCTTTGTCCCGATTGCGCCCATTCGCCGCATCTGCCCCGCTTCGCTCGTGACGCAAGCGCTGCATTGGAAGACGAACACCTTGAATTTGTCAACCGATTCGGTCAAGACTGTTGGAAGTAAATAGAATTGCCCGGTTTTGCGTCGCACGCCCTGTCGCCTAGCCTGTCGCCTGGCCTTGCCCAAGTTTCAACGCTGTGAGAATATACGGCATTGATATATCTCATAGAGAGTACCTGCATGACCTCCGCCAAAGTTTTCATGACCGGACGCAGCCAGGCGGTTCGCCTGCCCAAAGCCTACCGGTTTCAGGTCGACGAAGTGCAGATCGAGCCACAGCCCGATGGCGCGCTGCTGTTGCGCCCCAAGCCCAAGCTTGCGCTGGGAGAGCGGCTGCGCGCGATCTTAGGGGGACTGCCCGACGATCCGACTTTCAAGCGCCCGGAACAGCCGCCGCTGGAGCGCGATGCGGCGTGGTGGGATGCCCATGGCTTTGAATCGCCCCCGAGACGCAGCGCACGCCGGCGCAAAAGTCCGGTAAAGCGCTGATGTATCTTCTCGATACCAATATCTGCGTGTACGTGATCCGCAAGCGGCCCGAGGCGGTGTACAAGCGCCTATCTGGAACCACCGGACAGGACGTGGCAATTTCGGTAATAACCGCGTTTGAATTGGAGATCGGCGCTTTGCGAGCGCAAGGCCGCCACTACAGCAAAGCAGTCCGGCTGTTTCTCGCCGAGTTTTCGGTGCTTCCGCTTGATGATTCGGCGCGTACCGTTTATGGACAGTTGCGTACCGCACTGGAACGCCAGGGCGAAAAAATTGGCGCTCACGACATGCTGATCGCCGCCCACGCTCTTGCTCTGAATGCCACGCTTGTCAGCAACAACGAAAAAGAGTTCAAGCGGGTCAAGGGACTGCGCGTTGAAAACTGGGCGTCTTGACCAGAGGTTGAGTCTCACTTTGCCCGGCTATTGGCATGCGCCTGTTCCTGCCTGTCGATCAGGAAGTCGTAGGTGCCGCTCTCGTGGCGAAAACTGACGTCCGCATCGTCATCGATTTCACCCTTGAGCCCCTGACGCTCCTGGAACGCAACGAGCGTGTGGGCGCGAGCGATCTTCGCGGGCCTGGCCGCCGCGCTGCCCGCAGGAGCGTGCTTAGGGCAGTTGAATCGGCTTGAGACCCGCCTCGTCAGGGGAAATCACCCCTCCCACCGAGTTGAGCATGAAATTTCCTTGCGCACGCAATGGCACTTCCTTCCCTGAGCGTGTAAGATTCTTACTACATTGGAGTATTACTTGGGAGGCGCCATGCGCATCACCAGCAAGGGCCAGGTCACCATTCCGCAGCGCATTCGCGAGGCGGCGGGGCTGCTGCCCGATACCGAGGTCGAATTCGAGTTGGTTCGCGGCCGCGTCGTTCTCAAACCGCTGGGCAAGCGCAACAGCCGCGGGCAGCGCGCGGTGGCGCGGCTGCGCGGCTCGCTCAAGCATCTGAATCGCAGCACCGACGAACTGATGGCGCTAACCCGCGGCGAGGACTGAATCGCGTGCCGGTACTCGTCGACACCAATGTGTTGCTCGACATCGCGACCGAGGACCCCCTGTGGTTTGATTGGTCCTCTTCGCGTCTGAGCCAGGCCGCGAACCGCGACGGCCTGGCGCTCAATCCGCTCGTATATGCGGAGCTTTCGGTGCATTACGACTCCATCGAAGCGCTCGAAGCGGGAATATCGGGGTATCCGTTCGCACGGCTCGCCTTGCCCTGGGAGGCAGCTTTCGTCGCCGGAAAAGCCTACCGGAGATACCGGAGACGAGGCGGCTCAAAGCGCTCGCCGCTTCCTGATTTCTACATCGGCGCCCACGCGGCGGTGTCGGGGCTCGCCTTGCTCACGCGCGACGCGAAGCGCTATCGCGAGTACTTTCCGAAACTGAGGATCATCGCGCCCACTTGATTGCTTTCGCGTTTCGCGCTCATTCCGGCTGAATATTCAGCGTCTTGACGATTTTGCCGAATAGCGCGTAATCGTTTTTCACGGTTTCAGCGAATTCTTCAGGTGTCGTTCCAGTCGCATCGAGACCGGATGCCCCCATCTTCTCCCTGATCTCGGCGAGACCCATGATTTTCACGATCTCGCCGTTGAGCCTTGCGACCACCGGACGCGGCATTCCTGCCGGACCGAGAACGCCATGCCAGCCGGCGGGCATGGCAAATCCTGGAACCGCTTCGCCTATGACCGGCACATTGGGCATGCGCCCATACCGGCTGCCCTCGATCATGCCCAGGAGTTTCAGCTTGCCGTTATTGACGTAGGGAATCACCGTCGCCACCGACACGATGGCAAGCGGCACTTCCCCGGATACTGCCGCCATGAGGGCCGGTGCGCCGCCCTTGTAGGGCACGGTCACCAGATCGACTTCCGCCAGTTTCTTGAAAAGCTCGCCGGCAATGTGGTACGCGGAGCCCAGTCCTGAATTGCTGATGGCGAGCTTGCCCGGATTACGTTTGCCGTAGCTCACCAGTTCCTTGAGGTTGTTGACCGGCAAGGCGGGATTGGCGACCAGTGCGCCGCCGGTGGTCACGATGCCGACAATCGGCGTGAAATCCTTGACCGGATCATAGGGAAGCGCCTTGATCATGAACGGCGCCTGCACCAGG
>MEQV01000084.1:852-960 GCA_001770355.1 Betaproteobacteria bacterium RIFCSPLOWO2_02_FULL_62_17 | reverse complement strand
CGCCCGCGCGATTTTCGACGATCACCGCCTGCCCGAGCTGGTCGGAAAGCTTGATGGCGGCCAGCCGCGCCACCGGATCGGTTGAGCCGCCGGGCGGGTAGGGAACTA
>MEQV01000084.1:0-839 GCA_001770355.1 Betaproteobacteria bacterium RIFCSPLOWO2_02_FULL_62_17 | reverse complement strand
CTTGACCGGATAAGTCTGAGCGGTGAGTCCTGCGGACAAGGCAACGGCGATCAATCCGGTCGTCAGAACGATCCTATTGCGGAGGTTTCTCATCACGGCAGCTCCTCGTTCTCAATCAGCAGCAACGCAGGGGAAACAAGCGTCCCTGCAAGAGATACAAACCCTCCGGGGTATCCGCCGGCACGGGCGTCATTTCATCATCGGATCGCGTCAGCCCGGCACTCGCCTTGCTGAACTGCGCGCGCCGCCCATTGGTAGCGGCGACGTCAATTCGTCCCGATGCTTCTTCGAACACCACACCGTAGCAGGATTCCGCCCGGCCGCGCGATATGTAGCCCTGGCGCAGGTCCGCCTCAATGCGCTGCAACGGACGCTCGAGCGGCGAACCATAACCGCCGCCGCCGCCCGAACGCAGAATATAGGCATCACCTTCGGCCATGTTGCGCCCGAGCACCTTGCCGCTGGGAAAGCGGATCTCCTTGCCGGTGCGATCGCGCACCGCCACCTCGTTGCCCGCGCCCGGGTGCCCGCCAAAGAGGCCCCAAGGCCGGCAGTGCACGCGCTCGATCTGCGCGTTGAACGCAAACGGGCTGCCCGCTTGAACACTCTTTTCCGTTCCCAGCCCGCCCTGCCAGCGACCCGCGCCACCGGAGTCCGGCCGCAGCATATAGCGCTCCACCATGAGCGGATACTTGGCTTCGACCTGCTCGACCGGACTGTTGTGAGTATCGCCGTCATTGATGCAGATGGTGGCGCTCATGCCGTCGCTGCGATGCGTCGCGCCCCATCCGCCGCCGATTAATCCGCCGTTATAGATGAACAGTTTCCCGTCCCTGGGC
>MEQV01000083.1:7342-9004 GCA_001770355.1 Betaproteobacteria bacterium RIFCSPLOWO2_02_FULL_62_17 | reverse complement strand
TTGCCCTTTTCACAGCGAGAAAACCCCGTCTTTCACCGTCAGCCCAAGCAAGCAGTTTTATCATTGCTTTGGTTGTGGCGCTCACGGCAACGCAATTTCGTTCCTGATGGAGTACCAGGGTCTGGGCTACGTCGATGCCGTCAAAGACCTCGCGGAGTCAGCCGGCATCAAGATGCCTGAATACGAACCGCGCGCAACGGGACAGGATTCTGGCGGTCCGGATCTCTACGAGATCATGGAACGCGCCACCGGCTATTACCGGGAGCAACTCAAGGTGGCGCCGCAGGCCATTGACTATCTGAAGGGACGCGGACTGACAGGGGCAATCGCGGCCCGATTCGGAATCGGCTACGCTCCCGCGGGATGGCAAAACCTGCAGGCGGTATTCAGCGATTACGGCGACAAGGCCTTGAAAGACGCGGGATTGGTGATCGACGCCGAAGAGGGGGGGCGGCGTTACGACCGATTCCGTGACCGGATCATGTTTCCGATTCTCAATCAGCGCGGTTCTGTGATTGGTTTTGGCGGTCGGGTCTTGGGGGCCGGCGAGCCCAAGTATCTCAACTCTCCGGAAACATCGTTGTTCGAAAAAGGCCGGGAACTCTATGGTCTGTCCCAGGCGAGAAGCGCAATTCGAACCACGGGTCGGGCCCTGGTCGTAGAGGGCTATATGGATGTCGTCGCGCTTGCGCAGCACGGCATAGAATTTTCCGTTGCAACGCTTGGAACCGCGACCTCCGGCGTGCATGTCCAAAAACTGTTTCGCCAGACCGACGAGATCGTGTTCTGTTTCGATGGCGATGCGGCCGGGCGTCGCGCCGCCTGGCACGCGCTCGAAGTTTCGCTGGCGGTTCTGGCGGATAACAAAGCAGTCCGGTTTCTGTTTCTTCCCCAGGAAGATGATCCTGACAGCTATGTGCGCGCGCACGGTGCCCCGGCGTTCGAAGCAATGCTTGCCGAAGCCCGCCCGCTTTCGGAATTCTTGCTTTTGGAACTGCAGCGCCGCGTGGATATGGGCACGCTCGAAGGCCGGTCACGGCTTATTGCCGAAGCAAAACCACTGTTAAAGCGCATTGCGGCCCCTGCTTTGCAGCTTCAATTGCTCAAGCAACTTGGCGCAGCCGCGGACATGACCTATGAGCAGGTTGGGACGCTGACCGATATTCGCACGACGGCAAGTATCGAACCCCGACGCAATGCGCCGCCAAGTAGTGGTGCGCGTGTTCCTGCGGAAGGGGCGCTGGAACAGCTTCTGCTGCGATGCGTTCTGAACCAGCCCCGGCTAGCCCTTGAATTGCCTCTCGATTTGCTTGATGTTCAGCACGCGTCCAGCCGCGCCTTGGTGGCGTTGGCTGAATTTGCAAGCACGGCCCCTGACGCGTCGGGTGCCTTGATTATCGAACATTTCATCTCTACCGCACATGCCAGGACACTAATTGACGCGCAAGCAAACTCGATGGGCATGCAAATTGAAGGTGAGGATCAGGAGATCGAGTTTCGCGATGCGCTTCAGTGCTTGGAGGACCGCAGGGCGAGAGGGCGCATAAAAGTCCTCGAAAAGAAGATTAATGCGGGCGAGGTGTCCGACGCTGAAAAAGCGGAATACAACAGGCTTTCACTGCGTTCAAGCCATTGAAACATAAGTCTAGTTACAGGTCTAAT
>MEQV01000083.1:4607-7221 GCA_001770355.1 Betaproteobacteria bacterium RIFCSPLOWO2_02_FULL_62_17 | reverse complement strand
AGGCAGGCGCGAATCGCGCCACCTCAAAAGGCGCCAGCAAGAAAAGCGCGGCCAGGCGAGAAATCGCCCAAAAATCAAAATCCGTAAAGAAAAAGCCCGCTCAGTCCCTTGCAGCGATACGGGCGAAGGAGGCTCGTCTCAAGGCCGACCGTGCCAAAGCGCTGCGAGTCCGGGAAATACTGCGGCAACGCGCGGCAAAAAAAGCGGCACGCATGCAGAAGGAACGCGAAAAGGTCCTGGCGAAGCGTGGGAAGGAAAAGGCAAGAATGGCCGCCCAGCGCGAGAAGGCGCGCAAGAAGGCCGAAAAGCTTCGCGAAAAGGCACTGATCGCCAAGGAACGCGAACGCGAGCGCGCCAGCCGGGAAAAGGAACGTGCGCGCATTCGCACGGAGCGGGAAAAGGGAAAAGAACGCATTCGCATGGAAAAGCAGTTGGCAAAAGAGCTGGCAAGAAAAGCAAAGGAAGACGCCAAGGCAAAGGCGCTCAAGGAGAAGGAAGAAAAGAAGTTAGCTGAAGCGAGGCTAAAGGCGGCACAGGACATCGCGAAACTGCGCTCTGGCCGCGGCCGTCCGTCAAAGCGCAACAGCGAAGCCGAGCGCGCGCTGTTGTTGCGCGCGGACATGAAACCCGAAGATGCCGAAGCGCGGCGCACGCGGCTGAAGAATCTGATCAAGCTTGGCAAAGAGCGCAGCTATCTGACCTACGCCGAGATCAACGACCATTTGCCCGACGACATGGTAGACGCGGAGCAGATCGAGGCGATTATCACCACGTTCAACGACATGGGGATTCAGGTCTACGACGAGGCACCGGACGCGGAAACCCTGTTGATCGCGGAAAATGCTCCACAGGCCGTCGCCGACGAAGACGCCGAGGAAGAGGCAGAAGCCGCGCTTACCAATGTGGATGCCGAGTTTGGGCGGACCACTGATCCGGTGCGCATGTACATGCGCGAAATGGGTTCGGTCGAATTGTTGACCCGCGAAGGCGAAATCGAGATCGCCAAGCGTATCGAAGACGGACTGAAGCACATGATTCAGGCGATTTCAGCCTGCCCGACGACGATTCAGGAAATTCTCGCGCTTGCCGCCAAAGTGGAGCGCGAAGAGATGCGTATCGACGAATTGGTGGATGGCTTGATCGATCCCAACGCCAAGGAAGACCCCATCAAGGAAGTCGTCGAGGAAGAGGAGATTGACGAGGACCTGGAGGAAGAAGACGACGGCGGGGCGGCTTTGGCCGCCAGCTTGCTTCAGCTCAAACAGGATTCGCTGGTTCGCTTTGGCAAAATACGGCGCCTGAACGAGAAGATGAGAAAGGCGCTGGTCGAGCACGGACACCGCAGCAAGGAATACATCAAGGTTCGGGATCAGATCTCCGCCGAGCTGCTGAATGTCCGCTTCACCGCCAGAATTATCGAGCGCCTGTGCGACACGGTGCGTGGCATGGTCGATGAGGTTCGCCGCCATGAGCGCGCGATCCTCAACCTTTGCGTCAATAAGGGCCAGATGCCGCGCCAGCATTTCATCAAGGTATTTCCCGGGAATGAAATGTCGGCCCGTTGGATCAAGAACGAGGTGCTGACGGGCCGTCCCTACGGCCCCACCCTGGCCAGGTTCGAGCCGAATATTCTTGAGCAACAGCACAAACTTGTGGAGATCCAGAAGCGCATAACCATTCCGTTGAAGGATCTGAAGGACATCAATAAGCAAATGTCCACTGGCGAAGCCAAGGCGCGCCGCGCCAAACGGGAGATGACCGAAGCGAACCTGCGCCTTGTGATCTCGATCGCCAAGAAATACACCAATCGCGGCCTGCAGTTCCTGGATCTGATTCAGGAAGGCAATATCGGTTTGATGAAGGCGGTGGATAAATTCGAGTATCGCCGCGGCTACAAGTTCTCGACTTACGCCACCTGGTGGATCCGTCAGGCGATCACCCGATCAATCGCGGATCAGGCGCGCACTATCCGCATTCCGGTGCATATGATCGAAACCATCAACAAGATGAACCGCATTTCGCGGCAGATTCTGCAGGAAACCGGTTTGGAACCCGATCCGCAGACGCTCGCGGAAAAAATGGAGATGCCCGAGGACAAGATCCGCAAGATTCTCAAGATCTCCAAGGAACCTATCTCGATGGAGACGCCGATCGGCGACGACGACGACTCCCACCTTGGCGATTTCATCGAGGATTTGGCGACCTTGGCGCCCAATGACGCCGCGATGTATGCGAGCTTGCGTGAAGTGACCAAGGACATCCTGGATTCGCTGACCCCGCGCGAGGCAAAAGTGCTGCGCATGCGTTTCGGCATCGAAATGAATACCGACCATACTCTGGAGGAAGTCGGCAAGCAGTTCGATGTGACGCGCGAACGCATCCGCCAGATCGAGGCCAAAGCACTTAGGAAATTGCGCCATCCGTCGCGCTCTGAGCGGCTGAAGAGCTTTTTGGACAATAACTGATATTGTCGGACCGCTTCGCGGCCGCAATATCTGTGCGCGTAGCAACGGCCTGAGCGGCCGTTGAACGCGCACTCTAAGCCGGCACTTTTATTGAGATCGTAGAGAGCTTTGCCTTGCTCTCCGAGATCAGAACAGGTAACCGATTTTCC
>MEQV01000083.1:3245-4470 GCA_001770355.1 Betaproteobacteria bacterium RIFCSPLOWO2_02_FULL_62_17 | reverse complement strand
GCGGCACTTGCGTGATACGCGGTTGCGTGCCGAAGAAACTTCTGGTCTACGCCTCGCATTTTCATGAGGATTTCGAGGATGCGGCGGGCTATGGCTGGACCGTCTCTGACCCGAGCTTTTCCTGGCCCTTACTGATCGCCAGCAAGAACAAGGAAATCGGGCGGCTCGAGGGCATATACGCGAAATTGCTCGAAGCCTCGAAAGTCACGGTGTTGCGCGAGCGCGCGCTTGTCGCCGACGCGCATGCGGTGACGATCGGAACCCGGCGCATTACCGCGGCAAATATCCTCGTCGCAACCGGCGGTTGGCCTTTTCTGCCGAAAATTCCCGGAATCGAACATTGCATCACTTCGAATGAAGCATTCGAGCTTGCGGTACTGCCGCGCCGGATCGTGGTGGTTGGCGGGGGCTATATCGCGGTCGAATTCGCGGGAATCTTCAAGGGGCTGGGTTCCGAAGTAACGCTCAGCTATCGCCGCGAGCAGATTCTTCGTGGCTTCGATAACGACGTTCGACATCATCTTTCACAGGAAATCCGCAAAAAAGGGATCAAGATTGAATTGGAGACCAGCGTGCGCGCCGTGGAGAAAATGCCCGACGGAACGCTCCGCGCAACGCTCGAAACCGTGCAAGACGAGCGATTGATCGAATGCGATGCCGTGATGTACGCGACCGGCAGGCTGCCGGCGACCAAGGGTCTCGGACTGGAAGCGGCAGGTGTCGGACTTGACGGCGAAGGTGGCGTGATCGTCGATGAGTACGGCCGCAGTTCGGTACCCAGTATTTTCGCCGTGGGCGATGTCACCAATCGCATCGCGTTGACACCCGTGGCGATCCGGGAAGGCCAGGCGGTGGCCACCACCTTGTTCGGGGGAGGCGCACCGGTAAGTGTCGATCACCGGGATGTCCCTTCCGCGGTCTTCAGCCAGCCGCCGATCGGCACCGTCGGATTGACTGAAGCCGAGGCGATCGAGAGCTGCGGAGAGGCCGAGATCTACAAGGCCGATTTTCGTCCCATGAAGGCGACATTGTCGGGGCGCGACGAACGCACCATGATGAAACTGGTGGTTGATGCGAAGTCGCAGCGTGTCCTGGGGGTACACATGGTCGGCGGAGATGCTCCGGAGATCATCCAGGGTATCGGCATAGCGGTAAAGGCCGGTCTGACCAAGCAGCAGTTCGACGCCACTGTAGGGATTCATCCGACCGCCGCCGAGGAACTGGT
>MEQV01000083.1:0-3136 GCA_001770355.1 Betaproteobacteria bacterium RIFCSPLOWO2_02_FULL_62_17 | reverse complement strand
GCGGGCGTGGCAGCTATAATCCCGCGTGGCAAGATTTCGGGCCTATAGCTCAGTTGGTTAGAGCAGAGGACTCATAATCCTTTGGTCCCTGGTTCGAGTCCAGGTGGGCCCACCATTACGATAGCGACTAAGCGCAAAGCCGGCAGGCACTGTCGACCTCAAGGTCGTTGCAATCTTTTCACCGAAGCGCTCGACGGCGGCGATTCGTCCTACTACTGGGTTCCGGGACACTGACTATCCGATTCGCTATGGACGATATTCTTGAGGGCAAGAATGTTTTGGTCACCGACGACATGGGCGCGCTGCGTGTGCTGGTGTCGGGCCTGCTGCGCAGTGCCGGGGTAAACGCTCTCGAAGCGAGCAGCGGCGAACAGGCGCTTGATGTGGTGCATGCGCAACGCATCGATGCCTTTATTCTCGATATTCACATGCCAGCCATGGACGGCATCGAGCTTTGCAGAATCATCCGGGCTATGGATCGGCATCGCAACACGCCGATCATGTTCATTTCTTCCATGGATGAGACGCACGCCCTGGAAGAGGCGCTCGCCGCCGGCGGCGACGATTTCATCAGCAAGCCGATTCATTTCGTCGTGCTGCGGGCGCGCTTGCGCAATCTCCTTCAGCGGTCCCAGTTCCTGAATCAGGAGCGGCTGATGAGCCTGTCTTTGCAGCGATACGTTTCGCCCCGCACCGAGGCGATTGCCCGTTTGTATGCGCAAACCGGCGTGCTTCCGGCACCCAGGCTCCAGGAAGTCTGCATTCTGTTTTCCGACGTTCGCGGCTTTACCGAGCTCAGCCAGGAGATGGAGCCGGAGGCGCTGCTGCATGTCCTCAGCGGGCACCTCGCCACACTGGTCTCGCTGGTCTATCGGCACGGCGGATATGTCGACAAGTTTTCGGGGGACGGGTTGATGGCCGTTTTCGATGGCGACGACATGGTCTATAAATGCTGCATGTGCGCGCTGGACATGCTCGAAGCATCCAGGGAGCGCCTGGCCAGCGAAGGCATACGTATCCACCAGATGGGTATAGGCATCAACAAAGGCGAAGCGGTGCTCGGCAATCTGGGTTCGACCGAGCATCTGGACTACACGCTCATCGGCAGGACAGTCAATCTCGCGGCACGCTTGTGCAGCATGGCGCAAAGCCTTTCGATTGTGGTGCCGGAATCCGTGCGCGACGAGCTGATTGGAACGGTCGGCGTCGGGTTCGCCAATGAACGCCGCGCCACGATACGCGGATTCCGGGACCCGATACCCATTTATGACTTGACCAGAGGGGAAGCGGCGCGATGCGGGTGAAAGCAAATGGTGTCGAGTTGCACGTCGAGGTGTCAGGAAATGAGGGGGCGCCGTGCCTTACCTTTGTCACCGGCATCACCAATGATCACACCCTTTGGGACGATCAGGTCGGGGCGCTTGCGGCGGATTACCGGTTGATACGCATTGATTCCCGCGGTCATGGACGTTCGCAAAGCACACCTGCGCCTTATTCGCTGAAAACCATCATCGCTGACGTGGTCGGTGTCTGGGATGCCATGCGCATCGAGCGGTCTGTCATTACCGGGCTGGGCCTGGGCGGCGTGGTCGCCGCGGAAACCGCGCTGCTGCATCCCGGGCGGGTATCGGGCGTGGTGCCGGTGAGCTGCAGGGCGCGGATGGTGCCGCAGTATGGGGCCATGTGGCCGCCGATGATCGAAAAGGCCAAGGCACAGGGCGTGGGCGCTATCGCCGATGCCACGCTTGCGCGATGGTTTTCCGAGGAATTCCGCGCGGCGAATCCGGCGGTTATCGGGCGCATGCGGGCCGCCATTCTGAGAACCACCCTGGATGGCTACCTCGGCTGCATCGCGGCGCTATTGGAACTGGATTGGGCAGATCGCCTCGCATCGTTTCGGATGCCGGTCATGTACGTGAGCGGCGAATTGGATAGGGTTGGCGCCCCGCCCGGGGTGATGCAGGAGATGTGCGAGGCGACACCTGGCGCCACTCACATGATCCTGCCGGGTGCGACGCACATATCGGTGGTGAGCAATCCGCACGCGTTCAACCAGGCGATGCTTCGGTTTCTCTCGAAACTGTGATCGCCGACGGGTAATCTGGTCACATGCAGCAACGCGTCGATGACATTGCGTGGCACGAACCTGGGCGGGACCACGTAGCCGTTGCGAACATCCTTGTCGCGCTGACCCCGACCACGGTATCGACAGTAAGCGCCAGTGCAAAACATCCCGCGGCCTGGGCGCGTTCCACCAGGTCGCGGGCGTGATCACGATCCTGCCCCATGTAAAGCTGAAACATGTAGGGTGTCTGGCGCTGTGCCGCAATCTCCTCGATGGAGCAGATCGAAGCGGTGTACAGGCACAGGGTGGTGTCACAGCGTTGCGCCGCACGCGCGGCAGCTTCCTCGCCGCAGCGTGCGAAAACCCCGGCGCTGCAGACTGGCGCAAGAATAATGGGCACGGTGAGCTTCCGGCCGAACAGCGTGGTCTCGAGGCTGCGCTGCGAAACATCCACCAACACCTTGGGACGGAAGCGGATGCGATTCAGATCAGCGACATTGGCGCGCAAAGTGACTTCATCGTAGGAGCCGCCGTCGATAAAGTCGAAAAGGACCTTGGGCAGGCGCTTTCTGGCCAGTTGCCGAAGGTCTTCAATATTCACTGCTTCCATGTTGTTTTCCGGGCGCGGAACCTGAAAAGAAAATTTCCTCGGGCCCAGCGGGCAGCGTTACGCGATCACGCACCCGGTGAGTGTTGAGTTTATCCCGCCAACGCCTGCTCCTAGCGTTTTGAAAGCACCTCGGGATTCAGTACGCTGATGGGTTGCCCAGCGGCGAAGGCGAGCAGTCGCTCAACCGCGCTGTCGTAGAATTTCTCGAATGCATCGAAATCGTTGTAGCCCAGATGCGGGGTACACAGCGCGTTGGGAATCTTCAGCAATGGGTCCGAGGCGCCAATCAACGGCTCCTCGTCATAGACATCGACGGCCGCGTAGCCGGGACGGCCCTTTTTCAAGGCTTCGGCAAGGGCACCTTTGCCGATGATCGGCGCGCGACTGGTATTGACGATCATGGCGGTGGATTTCATGCGCGCAAGGTCGCCCGCGGTCACAATGCCGTAGGTATCCTTGTT
>MEQV01000082.1:7522-11241 GCA_001770355.1 Betaproteobacteria bacterium RIFCSPLOWO2_02_FULL_62_17 | reverse complement strand
CTGGTACGAGGGTTGCCGCGCCCAGGCGCGTTCCACGGCGTCGCGCAACGTGCCCTGGGCAAACAGCGGCGGCGCGAGCAGCAACAGGATGATGCAAACACTGCTGCCGGTGGCTACGCTAATGGGCTTCTTCCCCAACCCTCCCTTATCGAATACCACCGGGCGATTCCCTCCGGCTCCACGCCACCGGCCATGCAATGCATCAGTCATCATATTGCCGGCTTTCAATGATGCTGATGCGCATCGTAGGGGTCGACAGGAGGCAAGGTGACAGCACCTCGAAGGGGATTGGACGGATTCGATGCGTTCGGCGCGGGCGATGATTTCGCGGCGGGCGGTGATTTCGTGGCTCGCGCTGTCTTGGAGGCGGCACCTGGCGCGGCGGCAGGCTTCGCCGCGGGTTTGGACTCCCGGGATTCGGCCGCTTTAGCGCCGCCCTGTGCCGAGGTAGGCATTGAAGTCGATGCAAACAGCGCCGCCGCAAGCGGCAGCGTCAACACGGATAGCTTGAACATAACAATACCCCCGAAAAATGATGTTTCGATACCCGCCGCACCATGGCGGCAGAAAAGCATCTTTACGGCAACTCAGCGCGCGAAAGCGCGGATGCCGTTCAGGCGGGGAAGGATCGGGGAGGACGTACCGGGCCGTCGGTGATGAAACTGACCGGGGCCGGTGATGACGCCGCGAGCGGCGTCAGGAAAAACTCGGGTGTGCCCGACAGCACACTGCCCGGCAACAGCGCGGCGCCGAAACAGCACGCAGCGCAGGCGCTGCATATCGCGCCGGCTTGGGCATCGAGGGCGCCGGCGGTAGCTTGCACTGTATGCCCGGCAGTTGCGTCCTCGAGCACAGGATCGTGTGCATCGTTAAGCGCCTGGTGATGCGATCCGTGATCATGCCGCGGTGCTTGCGCGGCTTCGGCAGGCCGATCGTCAACAGCCGGCGCCGCCGCCATGCGGGCATGGCCCGGCGAGCAGGCACGCATGCCCGCGGCGGCGAAAACCGGGGCCGGGAGCGCCAAAACAAGCAGGCAGACGATAAATTTGCGCAAGGATTTCGGCATCGGGAAAGCTTTATACACTAATTTCATGCGACCGGGTTCCATCCATATTATTCTTGCGATGTCGGGTCGTCGATAAGTACTCGAAGCACCCCTTGCTGACGCGGATACCGCAACTTACTTGAACTGCGCGGCATCCGCATCGGGGGGCAGGTTTAAGACGCGTCGTTATTCCTGAGGCAGGTCATCCGGGCTTGGCGCCACATACACTAGCGTGCGTCCGGCGCCAAATTCCGCGGGCGCGATTTTTGCAAGCTCAATCACCCCGGGATTAACGGTGAAAAAATTCCAGGTAAAGGCCTTGTCACCTTTTTGGATGGTGACCGTCTCACGGCGCTGAACATTCAGGTAGGTAGCGTCGGGGGCAAGCCTTATAACCCGATTGGCGGCGGTCGCGGCGGCAAGACTGCCATAGGGCGCGGCGTCGCGCTGGTGCGCGACGCTATCAATCGCCATTGCGCTGGTGGCGAGCGCCGCCGTCAAGGCGCCGACGGTCAGACTTTGAACCAACATGTTTCTAAGTTTCATGATTGCACTCCTGTTAAGTTGAAGAAAAACCCTCATCGAATCAAAACTGCATTTCCAAGGGCTGAGTGCGAGCATACGAGACTGCTATTGACGCCAGCTTGTCTATAACATTACCAATCTGTAAGCCATTCGCCGGCAATAGCCGGGTACCCTAGGATTTTTCCAATTGCAAACACGTGCGAATCCTCGTCATTGAAGACAATCCCAAGGCTGCCGACTACCTGCGCCAGGGTCTGAGCGAAAGCGGTTTCACCGTGGATCTTGCGAGCAATGGTGTCGATGGCTTGCATCTGGCACAGGAGGGCGAATACGACCTCCTCGTCCTGGACATCAACCTCCCGGGCATGGATGGGTGGAGCGTGCTGCAGAACATCCGAAGCCAGGGCAACACGCCGGTGCTCATACTGACCGCGCGTGGATTGCTTGACGACAAGCTCAAAGGCTTTGAACTCGGCGCTGACGATTACCTGGTCAAGCCGTTTCAGTTTCCGGAACTGCTGGCCAGAGTGCGCCGATTGGTCCGGTCTGGGGTGCGATCGAATCTGCCCGATATGCTTGCCATCGCTGACCTGAGTCTTGATCCGGTTCGACACCGGGCAATACGAAACGGGGTAAGGATTGACCTTACCGCCAAGGAATTCGCTCTTTTGCAACTGCTGATGCGACGTGCCGGCGAGGTTTTGACTCGCACTCAACTTGCCTCATTGGTCTGGGACATGAATTTTGACGGCGATACCAACGCAGTGGAGGTTGCAATCTCCCGCCTGCGCGCGAAGGTGGATGATCGCTTCGAGCGAAAACTCATTCATACGGTTCGCGGAGTCGGCTATGTTCTGGAGGATCGTGAGTGAACCCCAATAGCCTGTCCTGGCGGCTGGCATTCTGGACCTGCGCTTTAGGCGTGCTGCTGGTGAGCGCAGCCATGGGAATTTCCTACTGGATGCTGATGCGGCAACTGGATTACCGGGCGCAGGAGCATTTGGAAGGCAAGCTCGAGCAGGTTCGGTATGTTTTGGAGAAAAGCGGCAGCATCGGAGCAATCAAGGCCGACTCACACGGGTTAGCCAATCTTATGGAAGGCCAGGAAGAACTAAGCGTCGCCATAGCACAACCGTATTCCGGCCTGGCCATTGCAGGCTTCGGCCGGTTCGCCGGCGAATCGCTCTCTCGAGCGCGAGAAATTGCAGGACAGGTACGCTCCGTCAATGCCTGGAATGCGGCTAATGAGAATCGTATGCTTTCAATCTCGGAAAGATTTCTTCTGAAGGATGGCGAAAGCGTTGATGTCATCGTAACGGAAGACCGCTGGACGGATGACAAATTACAAACCTCGTTTTTCTTCACAATGCTGCCGATCTTTCCCCTCATGCTGGCGCTGGCAATGCTTGGTGCTTCATGGATTTCACGATATACCCTGAAGTCTGTATCCCGGTTGCGGCACATCACCGGCACCATTACGACCCACGATCTGTCGTATCGCCTGTCAAGCGACGGGCTTCCCGCTGAACTCGTCGATCTGGCCGATTCCTTCAACAGGATGCTCGCACGCCTTGAAGAAGGCGTGACCCGTCTTTTTCAGTTCTCGGGTGACCTGGCGCATGAAATGCGAACTCCAATCTCGAATCTGCTGGGCAAAACGCAAGTGACTTTGTCCAGAGTCCGGTCGGCCGACGAATACCTTACGGTTCTGGAGTCAAATACCGAGGAGTTGGTACGGCTGGGCCGCTTGGTGGAGGACATGCTTTTTCTTGCTCAAGCCGATCATGCTCAGGGAGCGCTAAAGCGTGAACCCGTGGATCTGACGCAGGAGGCTGCGCAGGTGGCGGAGTTCTTCGAGTCCTTGGCGCAGGACCTGGAAGTAGCAATCAAGGTGGAAGGTCAAGGCGCGGTCCACGGCGATAAGACCATGATCCGGCGAGCTATTTCAAATTTGATATCCAACGCGATCCGTCACACGCCGCGTGGCAAGCAAATCTCGGTGCAAATTCTGACATCTCCCGGTCCAAGGACCGTGGTGTCGGTTTCAAATCCTGGGGAGCCGCTGGCGCCGGAGCACTTACCACGCCTGTTCGAGCGCTTTTTTAGAGCCGATTCCAGCCGCCCGTACTCCCAGGGAGGCACCGGACTT
>MEQV01000082.1:5821-7508 GCA_001770355.1 Betaproteobacteria bacterium RIFCSPLOWO2_02_FULL_62_17 | reverse complement strand
CTTTCGCCTTGTTTTCGAGGATCAGTGTTCGATGTCCTCAGCTTCCACGTCGACGGACGCGCAACCGACACGCTGCCGGCGAACGCGAGGTTCCGCGGGCGGTACCCGCCCTGTCGGGTGATGGCGTGGCGTCCATAGCAGTCCTTCCTACAAGGGTGTGCGTCTCAGTCGCAGCGCATTCATGACCACCGACAGCGAGCTTGCAGCCATGGCCGCGCCGGCGATGATCGGCGAGAGCAGCACGCCGTAAAACGGGTACAGCACCCCGACGGCTATCGGAATACCCAGGGCGTTATAGCCGAAGGCGAACACCAGGTTCTGGCGGATATTGCGCATGGTGGCCCGCGAAAGCGATGCCGCCCGCGCAATCCCGCGCAGATCACCCTTGACCAGCGTGACGCCTGCGCTTTCCATCGCGACGTCGGTGCCGGTGCCCATGGCGATGCCGAGGTGCGCTTGCGCAAGTGCCGGCGCATCGTTGATACCGTCGCCCGCCATCGCCACCCTGCGGCCTTCAGCCTGCATGCGCTTGACGTGCTTCGCCTTGTCCTCGGGCAGGACCTCGCCGATCGCCTCGTCGATGCCGAGTTGCCGGGCGACTACGGCAGCCGTGCGGCGCGACTCTCGGGTGGACCGGTGCGGGCGACGCCTCGTCGCTGCCGATGAAAGACATTGCAGCGACAACCGGCGCAATGGCATGAGGCGCTTCGAATTGCGCGCAGGGTTCATCGGAGCCGTTAAGCGAATCCGGCGATCGCCATAGTGCGGCATGGTCCGCTAAAGCTGCGACGCCCCCATGGGCAGCGTCGGCGCAGGCTTCGCCCGCACAGCATAGCGCGCCCACCGGATGGGCTAGTACTGCTATGAGCAAAGGCACGACGAACCGCACAAGAGACTGCCACCACGCCCAAGCATAATCCGTGCGGGGAGGATGAATCCGATGGGTAGCCGCCGACGCCATGATAAAAACATTATCACCATGACCATTCCGCGGCTTGATGCATTTCAACCGCGGGGCGCTCGCATGAAGATACAGGGCTGCCGCGGCGGCGGCGCGTATGATGCTCAGGACCGGGCTGCCGTAATGTAAGGTCCTCAGCGACAGACCAGCACCGGCACCTTGCAGGCCGCCAGCACCTTCTGCGTCACGCTGCCGAGCACCAGCGCCGGCAAGCCGCGCCGGCTGTGCGAGGCCATGCAGATAGCGTCGCATTTCTTCTTCCTGGCAAGGGCTACAATCCCGGCGTGGGGCGCCTCGGCCTTGACCACGACTTCTTCAAATACCATACCGGCTTTTTTCGCGACTTTGACCGCGCGCGCCATCGAGCGCTTTGCCAGGTCGCGGCCGGTGCGTTCGAACTCCATTGCCATCGCCGGATTGCCCCGGGCGAAGGGATTGACCGGTTCGATGACGTAGCAGATGGTGATCCGGGCGCCGGTCGCAATGGCGAGCCCTATGCCGACTTCGGCGGCCCTGTTGGCGAGGCTCGACCCGTCGGTGGGCAGCAGGATGTGCTTGAACATTTTGCCTCCAGTCTGTCTAACGCCGTTCGTCGCCGGCATTGTCTTCACGGCAGGGAGCTCTTCATCGTGCGCGGCACGTTCTGCGATAAATGCTAGCTCCCGGACGGGAACACCGCTTGACCTAGGTCAAGCGACAGCAAGCGACGTGTTGTGGCTGCCCGCG
>MEQV01000082.1:2847-5814 GCA_001770355.1 Betaproteobacteria bacterium RIFCSPLOWO2_02_FULL_62_17 | reverse complement strand
ACAGTTGCGCAAGGCGCCGCAGCGCCACAGATCTTGCCTGCGCAGCGATGGCCGGTGTCAGGTCGTTTGCGATTCGCAAATCGATCGACAACGCCTGCGGCCGATCGACCGGACTGCCGATGGCGGAGACGATCTGCACCTGCGCTTCCAGCACTTCCGGCATGGCTGCGCAGATCGCACGCGCCATGTCGTGCGCGAGAACGTTGTAGATCTTGCCCACATGAGACAGCGGATTTTTTCCGGCGACCGCCTCCAATGACATGGGGCGTCCCGGCGTGATGAGGCCGTTGACGCGGTTGCCGCGGCCGACCTGGCCGTCGTCGCCCATTTCCGCGCTGAGGCCCGTTACCGTCAGGTAGAGTCCGGCTTCGCTGCTCGCTTGTGGATCATCGAGGGCGTTCATCCGCAGCATGCACGCCGGTCCGAGCGGTGCGGATAGATCGGCGCGCATTGCCTCTTTCACCGCCAAATAATGCGGCGCGCTGCCGATGTACCGGTCGATCAATGCCAGCGCGACCGTGAACGTGAATGCGTCGTTCACCCGCAGCCCCATGATCTTGAAGTCGTCGCCTGCCGCAGGAAAGCGCTCGCGGAATGACGGCGCCTTGATATGCTCGGCGAGCGCCAGCACGCGGCGCTCAAGCTCCGAGTATGGCGCATAACCCACCCCGAAAGAGGTGTCATTGGCCCGCACGGCGCTCGAGCCATACACGCGCTTGAGGTCCGCGCTCCCCTCCCCGATCTCGCACACGACGTCGACAAACGGCCCTGCCCGCCGCACCGTCCCGCGCAGGAATTGCCGTACCGCGTCGGTGACAATCGCCGGCACATCAAAGTGCGCATCGGGGCGGGCAGCGCGCCCGCAGACAATCAGCTTCATGCGCCGCAGGATCTGACCGCCCCCGAACTGAGGACGGCTTTGTCCCGCGACCAGCAGCCCCTTGTCCACGTTGAAATGCAGAATGCGTCCATAGACGCGTTGGTACTCCCGCGCGAGCGCGCAAGCCGCCGCTTCGCAGGCGCCGTCGGTAAGCGTATCGGGGTGCCCTGCGCCCTTGTGCTCGCAAATTTCCACGGCGCGTTCGCCGGCGGCAGGCGTGGGCGCGCGGCTTACCGTGACGAAGCCGGTCTCATCGCTCATGCGTGCTGGCCTGCAGCAACGAGCCCATTTGCGAGAACCGCTGCTGCGGCTATTCGTATCGTCATGCTCGTTCCTTTCGCGGTGCCCCGCCCTGCTGGCAGGCGGGAAGAAACGAATCGCCAACAAGAGTTGACGAAACTGACTGTAGCGTCGCGGCCTTGCATGGCATTTGACGCAGGTCAAGGTCGCGTATCGCGCCCATAGGTATGGCGCTGGCATGCCGCCACCCCGATCAGTGCATTCTGCGAAAACTTGACGATGACACCCGTCTTCATCACGGTTTATACCCCCATAGGGTACTTGACATATACCATACAGGGGTATATATTAAATTCGTTGGGTGCGCCGAAGCGGCTCCAACATCGGAGGCCCGGTCGCCGGCATTCGCGACCTCGCCACGGCTACTGCCGAGCCTTGCGTCGGCGCCGGTTATTTAGAATCCAAGATAGGGTCCCTTGAGCGGGCCAAACCCTCTGTGAAAGGAAATCGTCATGTCTGAAGAGAGACCAAGCGGCGGCCTGCTGCGCTCGAAAGCGGGAATTGCATTATTCGTGTTCGGTGCCATTGCCGCGTTTTTCCTGATTACCGAACACCAGGCGCACCTGTGGGGCTGGCTCCCTTATCTGCTTGTGCTCGCCTGCCCGCTGATGCACATATTCATGCACGGGGGACATGGAAGTCACGGGCAGCAGCACGGAGCGCGTCGTGACGATACGCCGCCGGGCGATCCCGATGCGGACAAGGCCCGGCGGCACGAGCGCGGGCCGGGAGACACCCCATGAGCGAACCCGCATCGGACTACGGACTGTGGTCGCTGGTGATCGTCAATTCGCTCATCTTCATGATCTTTGCGTTCAGCTTCACCAAACCCAGGACCGCCAGGGACTGGCGCTCGTTCGGCGCGTTCTCCGCTTTTCTTGTCGCGCTATTCACCGAGATGTACGGATTTCCGCTCACCATCTATCTGCTGTCGGGATGGCTGTCGTCCAGGTTTCCCGAAGTCGATTGGTTTGCGCACGATTCCGGGCACCTCCTGGAGATGATGTTCGGCTGGAAGGACAGCCCGCATATTGGGCCATTCCACCTGTTGAGCACATTCTTCATCTTCGGCGGCTTCATCCTGCTCGCCTTGGCCTGGAGGGTGCTCTATCCGGCGCAGCGCCTGCATCAGCTCGCGACAGACGGTCCTTATGCGCGCATTCGCCATCCGCAGTACCTGGCGTTCATCCTGATCATGTTCGGCTTCCTGCTGCAGTGGCCGACGCTGCTGACGGCGCTCATGTTTCCGATTCTGGTGTTCATGTACGTGCGGCTGGCGCAGCGCGAAGAGCAGGAGGCACGCGCGGAGTTCGGCGAAGCGTATCTGCCTTATTGGTCGCGGACGCCCGCATTCTTTCCGGGTCTTGGCCACGAGGCGAAACAGATGTGACCCGGTGCGGTACGAGGAGGCCGTGAGCATGCTGAAAAGGCTGTCGCCGCATTTGGCGCAGGTTTACACACCCGGGTCGCAGGTGCCCTATATGTGTTGGAGGTCTATATGAACGAACCAGGGCGTCTGGAAAGGGATCCGGTTTGCGGAATGATGGTCGGCGAATGGGAGCGCCAGGTTGTCTATCGTGGTGTGGGCTACGCGTTCTGCTCGCAGCAGTGCCGCGAGCGCTTTTCCTCGGGGCCCGGACTGTATGTGGGAAGGCATAGCGTTTGGGCGCCGAAACAGAAAGGCATGGAGGTGGTCAAGCGCAGGCGCATGGTCCTTGCCGTGCCACTCACACAGGCCCGATTCGACGGGTTGAAGGGCACCCTGCTGTCGATGATGGGCGTGATTG
>MEQV01000082.1:0-2751 GCA_001770355.1 Betaproteobacteria bacterium RIFCSPLOWO2_02_FULL_62_17 | reverse complement strand
TAACTTACGACTTACTCCAAGCGACAGCCAAGCAGCTCGAATGCAAGATCGTGGAACAAAACGCGACACTAAGTGACAGATGGGGCGATCAACTGCTGCGGGATTTCGTTCACTATCAAGAAATGTGCGAACTGGACGATCTTCAGATTCGTGATGCCAAATTGGTTCGACAGATCCGCCGCACGGCCCCAGGATTCCGTTCTGAATATTCGCGATGAAATAACCGGCAGAAATCCATGTTCTTACACCCACAAAGTGCGGACACTGTTTCCGCGGGGATTCGCGAGCTACGAAGCGTGACGCAGGGTTGAAACGCATGCGTACCTCAACCGAAACCATCATGATAGCGAGGTAAGGCGATGGCAACAGATCCGGTATGCGGCATGCAAGTCGACGAGCGAAGCGCGGCAGGCACCAGCGTGTTCGAGGGCCGTAATTTTTACTTCTGCTCCGCCACTTGCAAGAAAAAATTCGAGGCAAATCCGTCCGCATTCGTTGGCGCGCCGCCTGCGGGTGACGCCAAGCCGCCCCAACACGCGCATCACCACGCCCATACAGCGCGTGAATCCCGGGGAAAGGTGCATGAAAAGCCCGCTGCCGCAGGCGCACTGCCGCCGGCAACTGCCTATACCTGCCCAATGCACCCGGAAATCGTGCGCGACGCGCCGGGCGATTGCCCGATCTGCGGCATGGCGCTGGTGCCGATCGCGGGCACGGGCGGGGGCGAAGCCGACGATTCCGAGTTGCGCGATCTCACGCACCGGTTATGGATCGGCGTTGCCCTTTCAATCCCGCTGGTGATGCTGGCAATGTCGTCGATGATCGGTATCCCTGATCTGTTCGGCCTGCAGCCACGGGCACGCGGCTGGGTCGAATTTGTGCTGGGCACCCCGGTGGTGCTCTGGGTCGGCTGGCCAATCCTGCGCAAATTCTGGTTCTCACTGGTGCACCGCGCGCTCAACATGTACACGCTGATAGGGCTGGGTGTCGGGCTGGCGTACCTGTTCAGCCTCGCCGCGGTGCTGATGCCTGACTGGTTTCCGCAGGAGTTCCGCGAGCACGACGGCGCGGTAGGCACTTATTTCGAGGCAGCGGCGGTAATCGTAACGCTGGTGATTCTTGGCGATGTGCTGCAGTTGCGCGCCATGGGTCAGACCAGCAAGGCGATCCAGCAACTTCTGGAACTCGCCCCCAACCTCGCCTGGCGATTGCGCGAGGACGGCACCGAGGAACAGGTCGCGCTCGATACGGTGGCGGTTGGCAACCGCTTGCGCGTAAAGCCGGGCGAAAAGGTGCCGGTGGACGGCACCGTGCTCGAAGGCACAAGCCGGGTGGACGAATCCATGATCACCGGCGAGCCCGTGCCGGTGGCCAAGACCGCGGGCGACAAGGTCACCGGGGCAACCGTCAACGGCAACGGCTCACTGCTTATCCGCGCCGAGAGGGTGGGTGCCGAAACCCTGCTGGCACGCATCGTCCACATGGTCGCGGAGGCGCAGCGCACGCGTGCGCCAATCCAGCGGCTTGCCGACATCATCGCCGCGTACTTTGTCCAGATCGTAGTGGCTATCGCCATCGTGACGGCGCTCACCTGGTGGTTCTTCGGTCCGGAGCCGCGATTCGCCTACGCGTTTCTCAACGCCATTGCCGTATTGATCATCGCCTGCCCCTGTGCGGTGGGACTGGCTACGCCCATCTCGATGACCGTCGCCATGGGGCAAGGCGCACGCGCGGGAATCCTGTTCCGCAATGCCGAGGCGGTCGAGCGCATGCGCGACATCGACACGGTGGTGGTGGACAAGACCGGTACCTTGACGCTCGGGCATCCCGCACTGACCGATTTTGTCGTTGAAGGTATTCCAGAAAATGAAGCGCTTGCGCTGGTCGCGGGAGTGGAACAGCTTTCGGAGCACCCGATAGGGCTCGCGATCGTCGAGGGTGCGAAGGCGCGCGGACTGACGCCGAAGACGTGTGGAGCATTCGACGCCGTCAGCGGCCTGGGCGTGCAAGCGACTATCGAGGGGAGGACCGTACTGGTGGGCAGCGGTAACTTTCTCAAGCAGCGCGGCGTCGATTCCGGGCGCTGGGAAAAACGCGCTGAAGCCTGGCGAGCGGATGCAAAAACGGTGGTGTTCTTCGCCGTGGACGGCAATGCCGCCGGGATGGCCGCGGTAGCCGATCCCATCAAGGAGAGCACCCCCGGCGCGATTGCCGCGCTCAAGGAATCGGGCGTGCGCATCGTGATGCTGACCGGCGATTCCAAGCGCACCGCCGAAGCAGTCGCCAGGCAACTCGGCATCGACGAAACGCTCGCCGAAGTGCTGCCCGAGGACAAGGCCGGCCACGTGAAGCGCCTGCAGGCCGAAGGGCGCAAGGTGGCGATGGCCGGTGACGGCATCAACGACGCGCCGGCGCTGGCGCAGGCCGATGTCGGCATCGCCATGGGCACCGGCACCGATGTGGCCATGGAAAGCGCCGGCGTGACGCTGGTCAAGGGCGATCTGCGCGGCATTGCGCGCGCGGCCGTGCTGTCGCGCGCCACCATGCGCAACATCCGCCAGAACCTGGCTTTCGCATTCGGCTACAACGCGCTCGGCATCCCGGTGGCCGCCGGCGTGCTCTACCCTGCATTCGGCTTGCTGCTCTCGCCGATCTTCGCCGGTGCCGCAATGGCGCTGAGCTCGCTCTCCGTGGTCACCAACGCGCTGCGTCTGAACCGCGTCAAGTTATGACGAGGGCACGACAGAAAAT
>MEQV01000081.1:30044-30170 GCA_001770355.1 Betaproteobacteria bacterium RIFCSPLOWO2_02_FULL_62_17 | reverse complement strand
TTGTCATACCCATCTTCTGCATCAGGCGCGCCTTGTGGGTGCTCACGGTCTTGACCGAGAGATTCAGATTACCGGCAATTTCGGTGATGCTTTTTCCGGCCACCAGCATGCCCATCACCTGAAACT
>MEQV01000081.1:11600-29923 GCA_001770355.1 Betaproteobacteria bacterium RIFCSPLOWO2_02_FULL_62_17 | reverse complement strand
AAGCAACTGGGCCGAGGCGGTTTCTTTGGTAAGGTAACCCGAGGCGCCCGCGCGGATGGCACGCACCGCATATTGTTCTTCCTCGTGCATGCTCAGCACCAGGATCCGCAGCCTGGGCTTTTCGCTCTTTATCTGGCGGATGAGTTCGATGCCGCTGCGTCCGGGCATGGACATGTCCAGCAGCAGCACGTCGAACTCCAGTTCCCTGGTCCGGGCAATGACCTCATGGCCATTGCAGGCCTCGCCGACAATGGTGAAATCCTTGCTCGCCGAGAGCAGTTGCTTGAGCCCCTCGCGCACGATGGTGTGATCATCGGCGATGACAATGCGTATCATGCGCCGTTCTCCGCCTGATCAACAGGGATGCGCACTTCGACCACCGTGCCCTTGCCGGTTTCACTCTGGACACTGACTTCGCCGTTGAGCAGGTAGACGCGTTCGCGCATGCCGATCAGTCCGAATGAGCCGCTGGCCCGGGATTCACCCGTCGAAAACCCCCGGCCGTTGTCGCGCACCGTGAGGATGAGCGCCTGCCCCTCAATCTCGAGCGTGATCTCCACCTGCGTCGCCGCGGCGTGACGCGCGACATTGGTCAGGGATTCCTGCAGGATGCGGAAAATCGCGGTGGCATGCGCGCCGTGGGCCTGCAGATCCGGCGAACCGATCGCCAGTTCGCAGGCAATGCCGCTGCGGCGCCGGAAATCGTGCACCAGCCAGTCGACCGCCGGAGCGAGGCCCAGGTCATCGAGCATCATCGGGCGCAGGTCCGCGGATATCCGCCGGGTTGCCGCGACGGTCTGGTCCAGCAGCCGCTGCATCGACGTCAGTTTTTCCTCCAGGTCGGCCACGCCCTGCGGAAGGCGTTCGTGCAGCCAGGCGGCGTCCATTTTGAGCGCGGTAAGCGCGCCGCCCAGTTCGTCGTGCAGTTCGCGGGCGACCCGGCTTTTCTCCTGCTCGCGCACCTTTTGCGACACCGAGGCCATCTCGCGCAACTCTTCGCGCGAGTGGCGCAGCGCCTGCTCGGTGCGCACCCTCTGGGTGACATCCCTGAGGATGGCGGTGAAGACCTGATTTCCGGGTTCGCCGGATTTGGAGATCGAGGCTTCAACCGGAAACTCCTCGCCATCGGCGCGCAGCCCGACCAGCACCGACTGCTCGCCCATGCGGCGCGACGTTGCGCCGGTCGCGCCGAAATGCCCGACGTGCGCGCGATGCACCTGGCGCAATCGTGCCGGCAGCAGCATTTCCAGCGACTGGCCCAGCACCTGCGCTCGCGGCCGCTGAAAGATTTTTTCCGCCGCCTGATTGAACAGCAGCACGCGTTGCTCCTCATCCACGGTAATGACCGCGTCCATCGCCGATTCCAGGACTGTGCTTACCTGCACCTCGGCGCGGCGCAGGGCGCGCCGGGCGATGATTTCGTAATGGATAAATACCGCCGCCGTCGCCAGGACCGCGACGCCGGCGACCAGGATGGTAACCAGCATCTCCTTCGGATACCAGCCAAACCCCTCGGCCAGCGCGGCGAGCAGCAGGGTGGTGGCCGCCAGCACCAGCACCGGGCCGAGGAATATGAGCAGCAGGCTGCGATACTGCTGCGGGCTGGATTGCGATTCCTCAAATGGCGGCATGAAGCACCGCCGCCGCGCCGGGTCCCGTGATTGCCGCTTGACCCAGATCAATTCCGGCCATCGGGAACCTGTGCACAGTATGCCCCGTCATTGCACGCATCTGGGCTTGGGCATGGATATGTTTACCAATCTCGTCATAGACGCAAACCTGATCCGCAAATACGGCGGTAATGGGCCACGCTATACCTCCTATCCCACTGCCGATCGCTTCGTCGAGGCCTTCGACGCGGATGTCTACCGTCACTGGCTGCGCAATCGAAATATCCGCGGGATCACCCGACCGCTCTCATTATACGTACACCTTCCTTTCTGCGGCACCGTCTGCTACTACTGCGCATGCAACAAGATCGTCACGCGCGACCACGGCCGCTCCGCGCCCTATCTTGATTACCTCGCCAAGGAGGTCGGGCTTGTTTGCGCCGAACTGGGCGAGGACCGCGCCGTCAGCCAGGTGCATTTGGGCGGCGGCACGCCGACCTTCCTTGCCGACAATGAGTTGCGCGAGCTGATGCGCATGATCGGCTCGAACTTCAAACTGAATCCCTCGGGCGAGTATGCCATTGAGATCGACCCGCGCGGTGTGGGCGAGGAACGCGTCGCGCTGCTTGCGGAACTGGGCTTCAACCGCATGAGCCTGGGCGTGCAGGATTTCGATCCGGTGGTGCAGCGCGCGGTCAACCGCATCCAGACCGCCGATCAGACCACTGCCGTCACGCTCGCGGCGCGGCGCCATGGCTTCCGCTCCATCAATTACGATCTGATTTACGGTTTGCCGCGCCAGACCCCGGAAGGGTTCGCGCGCACCCTTGATCTGGTGTGCAGCGCCGCCCCGGACCGCATCGCGCTGTATTCCTATGCGCACCTGCCGACGGTATTCATGCCGCAGCGCCGCATCGCGGCGGCCGATCTGCCGACATCGGAGGTGAAGCTCCATCTGATGACTCAGGCGATCGCAAGATTCAGCGCCGCGGGCTACGTCTACATCGGCATGGATCATTTCGCCAAGCCCGATGACGATCTGGCGCTTGCCCAGCGCCAGGGGCGCCTGACGCGGAATTTCCAGGGCTATTCCAGTGCCGGCGATGCGGACACCATCGCAATCGGCGTTTCCGCGATCAGCAACGTCGGCCCCACCTACAGCCAGAACTGCAAGGAATTCGAGGATTACACGGCCCGCCTGGATGACGGCGTGCTGCCGGTGTTGCGCGGCATAGAACTGGTCGCGGATGACCTTGCGCGCAGTGCGGTAATACAGTCGCTCGCCTGCCACTTCCGCGTTTCCAAGGAGTCCATTTCCATCGCGCACCTGATCGACTTCGACAGCTACTTTGCGCCAGAGATGCGCCAGCTGGACCAGCTGAGGGACGATGGCCTGGTCGATATCGACGACGAGTGGATTACCGTGACCCCGTCGGGCCGGCTGCTGGTGCGCGCGATCTGCATGGTGTTCGACCGCTATCTCAACCAGGGCACTGCGCGCGCGCAATATTCGCGCGTGCTATGAGCGAGGGGGGTTCCCGGGGCGCGAAGCAGCGCCGCAGTCTGCAGTTTCTGGGCGCCACCGGCACGGTCACCGGTTCCAGGTATCTGTTGCGTGCGGGAGGAATCCAACTTCTCGTTGATTGCGGTCTGTTCCAGGGCTACAAGCAGCTGCGCCTGCGCAACTGGGCGCCATTGCCGCTGCAACCCGCGGCGATTTCCGCCGTGGTGCTGACGCATGCCCATATCGACCACAGCGGCTACCTGCCTTTGTTGGCGCGCAATGGTTACGCCGGCAAAGTCTATTGCAGCGAGGGCACCCGCGATCTGTGCCGAGTCCTGCTGCCCGATGCCGGCAGGCTGCAGGAGGAGGAAGCCGAGTATGCCAACCGGCGCGGGTTCTCCCGCCACAAGCCGGCCAAGCCGCTGTATACGGAACGGGATGCCAAGCGCGCGCTGGCGCTGCTGCATCCGCTGGAATTCGGCGTGCCCCAGGATATACAGGGACTCATGCTTAACCTGTTCCCGGCGGGGCATATCCTGGGCGCTTCAATCGCGAGTCTCGAACAGGGCGATGCGCGCATCGTTTTCTCCGGCGACCTCGGCCGGATGGAGGATGCGGTAATGGCGCCGCCGGCCAGGGTGCGCAAGGCCGATTATCTGGTGGTCGAATCGACCTACGGCAATCGCCGCCACGACAGCGCCGATCCGACGGCAAAGCTTGCTGCCGTCATTCGCGCCACCGTTGCGCGCGGCGGCGTGGTGCTGATACCCGCGTTCGCGGTCGGGCGCACTCAGACGCTGCTGCATTTCATCCATCTGCTGAAGGATCGCGGCGAGATTCCCAAGGACTTGCCGGTTTATCTGAACAGCCCGATGGCGGCCGAGGCGACCGAGGCCTATGTGAAGTATTGCGCGCGCCACGGCGCCGAGCACCGGCTGACCGCGGAGCAAATCCAGGCGATGAAACGCACGGCGGTATTCGTCGATTCGCCGGACGAGTCGCGCCGCCTGAACGCGAGGGGCGGTCCCATGGTCATCATCGCCGGCAGCGGCATGGCCACCGGCGGGCGCGTGGTGCATCACTTGAAATCGTTTGCGCCCGATCCGCGCAACACCATCCTGCTCGCCGGCTTCCAGGCGGGTGGCACGCGCGGCGCCTCCATTGCCGCGGGCGCAAGCGCGGTGAAGATCCATGGCGAGTATGTGCCGGTGCGCGCACAGGTGGAAACAATCGAGAATCTGTCGGCGCATGCCGACGCCGGTGAACTCCTTACGTGGTTGCGCGGATTCGAGCGGGCGCCGCGCGAGACCTTCATCACCCACGGTGAGCCCGCGGCCGCGGATGCGCTGCGCCGCGACATCGAGGAAGCGCTGGGATGGAATTGCCGCGTACCGGATTATCTGGAAACGGTGGAGCTTGCATGAACCCGGTGAGGGTTTCGCCTGTGCCCCGCGCCTCACTGAAGCGCTCGCCGCACCCTGAAGTGCTTAACCTCAAGAAGACAAGGAGACGCAGGTGAGCGCGATTGAACCGGTTGAAGCAGGCAAGGAAATGCTTCCGCTTGCCGGCATCCGGGTTTTGGAGTTCTGCCACACCATCATGGGGCCCACCGCCTAAGCATCATGACAGCAATCACCGTGCTGTCGATGTGCCGGGGGTGAATTCAGCGCCGCGGATACCAGTTGGGTTTGCGCTTCTCGAGGAAACTCTTATGGCCCTCGACCGACTCCGGCGTCGCCAGCGGATTCACGAACAGGTGCCCGATGTCCTTCACGGCCTCGGGCAGCGGCGGGTTGAGCGCGTCGGCCATGGCCTTCGCCTTGCGCTGGGCGCCCGGTGCCGCGAGCAGGATTTCCTCGATCTGGTTGCTCAGCGCCTTTTCCATGTGGTGAGGCTCGACCAGCTGGTGCGCGAGGCCCATGCGCAGCGCGTCCTCGGCGCTGAAGCGCTGGCCGGTCATCGCGTAGCGGCGGAAATTGCGAACGCCGATGGCGCGCGAGAACATCTTCGAGGAGTCGATGCCCGGCGAGAATCCGATGCGCACTTCGGGGATGGAGAAGAAGGCGCTATGCGACGCGATCAGGATGTCGCAGCACGAGGCGATGCCGAGCGCGCTGCCGATGCAGCCGCCGTGCACCAGCGCGATGGTGGGTTGGGGCATGGTGCGGATGTTGTCGCAGAGCTGGAAAACCGAAAGCGGCGGTGCCTTCGAGTCTTCGGGCGGGCGCTTGCCGTGCCAGCGCACGTCGGCACCGCCGGAGAAGTGCTTGCCGTTGCCGCGGATCACGATGGCGCGCACCGAATCGTCGCGGCCGAGGCGCGCGAATTCCGCGCCGAGGCGGTCGATCATGTCCTGGTGGATGGCGTTCGAGACTTCGGGCCGGTTGAGGGTCAGCATGACCACGCCGCGCGGGCTGGCCTCGACCTGGAGGATTTCGGGTTCTGCGCTCATGGTGTTTGCTTCCATTCAATGATGAAAAAATGGGGATAGGGCTTCATTGCGCTTCGAATCTTTTCCTCGATCGCGGCGCGGTTCGCGCCGGCAGTGCCGCCGACCCGGAAGGTGACGCAGGTTCCTTGGGTCTGGTGCGGACCCACTTCCACCGCGACCTGCGCGCCGTTCCGAACGGCCCCGCCGAAAGTCTCGGCCATGAGAGCGCTGAACACGCGCCGTGCCGCGTCATGCCGCAACACCACCTTCGCGGGTTTCTGCACGTCGGTGAGCGGGATCTTCTCGAGCACCACCACGTCCTTGGGCGCGGCGGCGCGCTCGCTGATGCGCTCGAATGCGAAGGCGGCGAGTTCTTCGCCGCTCACCGTGGCGCCGTCGATCAACTGCACGTAGGCCATCGGCAGTTCGCCCGCGTAGGCGTCGGGCTTGCCGACCGCGGCTGCGAGCACCACCTGCGGGTGCTGCACCAGCGCTTCCTCGATGATCGCGGGTTCGATATTGTGGCCGCCGCGGATGATCAGGTCGCGCGCCCGGCCGGTCAGCCACAGGTAGCCCCCGGCGTCGAAGCGGCCCAGATCGCCTGCCTTGAACCAGCCCTCGCGCGTGAACAGGTTCAGGTTGTGCTTCGGGTCCACGTATCCCGGGGTGATGCCGGGGCCTTTCAGGATCAGCACGCCCGGCTCGCCGATGTCGCATTCGCGCTCGACTTCGCCGTGACGGTCGAGCTTCACGGCCTTGACGTGGGTGTGCGGCAGCCGGATGCCGCAGGAACCGAAACGCACTTCGCCGTTGCGCGGCGCCTGGGTCACGTTCTGGGTATATTCGGTCGCGCCGTAGGTGCTGATCATGCGCACGCCGATCGAGGCTTCGATCGCCTTGGACACCTCGACCGGCAGGGGCGCGGAGCCCGTCATGCCCCAGGGCCGAAGCGACGACAGATCTTCGCCGTGCGGCGGACTCTTGGCCAGTAACGAGAGCGTCGCCGGCACCGCCGAGAACTGCGTGATGCGAAAGCGCTCGATCAGCTTCCAGTGGTGGGTGACGAAATTTTTGTTGCGCGCGCCCATCGCGCTCGGAATCACCATGCCCATGCCGTTGGCGACCGGCTGGATGCCCCGGCTGAAAAAACCCGCGATGTGAAACAGCGGATTGCCGGTGAACACCGTGTCCTTGGGCGTGAGGTCCCAGGCGAGCGTGGCCGCCCAGCATTTGAACGCGAAGCCGCGGTGCGGCAGCCGCACCAGCTTCGGCGCGCCGGTGGTGCCGCCCGAGTGCACGTAGGCGGCGAGGTCGTCCGCGCCCGCATGGCGCTCGAATGCGAGCTGATCGCCGGGCTGCTTAGCGGCGCGGGTCTGGAAGTCGGAGTCTTCCAGTTTTCTTCCGCCCTGCATGTGCACCGAAAGCACGGTCGCACCCGCGGGAATGCGAGCACGGATCGATTCGAGGTTTTCCCAGATCTCGAAGCCCGGCGCGGGGCCGAGCGCGAGCACCACTTTCGCCTTCGCCGCCTCGATCAGGTGGGCGATGGTCTCGGCTTTGAGCATCCAGTTGATGCAGCAGGCGACACCCGCCGCCAGCGCGGCGTACTGGATGATGTAGAGCTCGGGGAGCGAGGGCATCAGGAACACCACCGCGTCGCCGTGCCGCACGCCCAGCGAATGGAACAGGTTGGCTGCCTGGTTGGCGCGGTGGCGCAGTTCCGCGTAGGTGATCTCGAGCGCAACGTCGTCCGGGTGCGCGTTCTCGAGAAAACGGATCGCGACCTTGTCCGGGTCGTGGTTCCAGCCGCGGCGGATCCAGTCGTTCACGTCCCAGGACCAGACGTTCGACTCGAGCGGCGGACGCTCCAGCGCCTCGATATCGGCAATGCCGCGGATCGGGGGGTGCGATGTGGGGATGGGCGGAATCGTCATGACGGAAGGTGTTTCGCGGGATACCACCGGCCGCGCGCAGCAGGTGCTCAAGCTGGCGGCGATTCACGCAAAATTCTCCATCTCTCCCGCGGCGAAAGTTGCACCGAGAACGGCGACGATTGGCGAAGCCTGATCGCAAATTCATCGGTTCCTGTCAACAGGCGATGAACTTCGGCGACGTCGGCTATGTCGAGAATTCTTTCCCACGTCGCCAGATCAATGCACCAGACACCCGGCATCGATTTCCAGCGCGCGAGCGTGCGCCTTGCGCGTTCCAGCACCAATCGCGGATCGCTGGAAAGGCGCCGCGCGACCGCGCCGTTGAGCGCGAGGCTTTGGCGTTCGCGGAAGGCGTGGTCGTGTTTCATGCCGCCACTATAGTCAGAACACGCATAACAAGCCAACGGCTTCATTTACCCGGTAAGCCCGGGTCCAATCATCGTCAATCGTCCGGAGTTGGACATAATTGGCATCGGGCGACATCACGCTTGTAGTACCGCCACGCAATGCATTGGCAAAAATCATGTGCCGGTGTGAAGCAAGCCCTGGATTGGTTTCCCTTGAAACCCAGCGCCGAAACCTGCTTCCTGTGCCGCCCACGCGCCAGCACGTGTCCCTCTCCGGTGGCGTCGGGTCCGCCGCGCCCTCGCCCCACTTGATCCGGTCTTCGTAAGCGAGATCGGCGGAATCGTGAATGCCCTGCTTTTCCTGCAGCGGACTGCCGGCGATCAAGCAGCCGCCGCCCGAGAGCATCGTCGCGCCGCCGAGCGCGCCGGCTTTCTCGATGAGCGCGACGCTTGCCCCGGCACGCCTTGCCTCGAGTACCGCGGCGAGACCCGCTCCGCCGCTACCCACGACCGCTACGTCCACCGCGAGCGGTGCGCGAGAGTTTTTAGATTGCATGTTGTATCCTATGAGAACCCATGAAAAAGTTCGAGCCGCATCGCACGCCCGGCGCCGACGCAGATGATAGCTTGCCGAGCGCATGTTTTTCACCGGTCCGGCGCATCGCGCGGATTTCTGGCTAGGATTCCCTTATAGTTCGTGCTGGTCGAGGCAACGCGATGAAACAGGATTCCGTAAGACAAGATCTTTTGGGAGCGACAATGAAACGACTCGCGAGCCTCGTGCTGCTCATCGGCGGCGGCGCATGCGCGCTGGCGCCGGCCGCGCTTGCCCAGTCCTTTCCGGCTAAGCCGATCCGCCTGATGGTGCCCTTTGAACCCGGCGCGGCGGGCGTGGACTTCGCCGTACGCCAGATGACGCCGAAAATGAGCGAAGGACTGGGACAGCCAGTGGTGATCGAGAACCGGGCGGGTGCCAATGGCATGATCGGCGCGGAAATGGTGTCGCGCGCCCAGCCCGACGGCTACACGCTGCTTTTCACCACGCCGAGCACGCATATCACCAGCGTGTTCCTGTTGAAAAACATGCCCTTTGATCCGGTGAAGGATTTCACGCCGATCACCGCGGCAGTCGAGCCGGCAACCTGCATCGTGGTGCATGTTGCGGTACCGGCTGGCTCGATGAAAGAATTCATTGAGTACGTCAGGCGCAATCCGGGAAAGCTCTCCTACGGCAGCGCCGGGATCGGCTCAACCTACCATTTCGCGGCCGAGCGCCTGAAGCAGGCCGCGGGCCTGGACATGGTGCACGTCCCTTACAAGAGCGCTCCTTCCTCGCTTACCGCGGTGGTCAGCGGGCAGATCGAAGTGTCCTTCTCAACCGTTGCCTCGGTGATGCCCAACGTGCGCGCGGGAAAAATCCGGCTGCTCGGCGTGCTCGAACGCACGCGCCATCCACGTTTTACCGATGTTCCGACGGTCAGCGAAACCGTTCCCTCATTCGAGAAACCGGCTTCCTGGTTCGGTTTTTTCGGACCGCGGGGCTTGCCGCCGCCGATTCTCGCGCGCCTCCATACCGAGATCGTCAAGGCGCTCAACGCGCCGGAGGTCAAAGCCAGGTTCGATGAATCGGGAATGTTTGTGATCGGCAACACGCCCGAGCAATTCGCCGCCTCTATCAAGCGCGGCTACGAGGTCTACGGCGAGGCGGCCAAGGCGGCCGGGGTCAGACCCGAGTAGGCCGGAAACCTTGCGCGGGATCAAGCGCGCGCAGGCAGCGGGGTCGCCCCGTCGGGCGCCGGCACGTCGTAGGCGACCAGCAGCACCGCGAGCCCGATATAAAAGCCCACCAGCGCGACCAACTCGACCACCGCTTCATCGCCAAGCGCGCGCACCGCTTGTTGGTGCAGTGCCGTGTCCAGGGCGTGTTCGTGAGCGAGCTGCCGCGCGAGCGTATAGACCAGGGCGTCGTTCGCATCGAGGAATTCGGGACGCGCCCCGGTGCGCAGTGCTTCGATGATTGTTTCGTCGAGGCCGAAAAAGCGCGCGCGCGGCTCGTGCACCGCCCATTCGTATTGGGCGCCATACGCCTGCGCGATGGTCAGGACCGCGAGGCGCTTGAGTTTCTGCGCGACGCGCGTCTCCGCCATGAGTTGCTCGACCACTGCGGCAAGCCGCTCGCCGACTTCGGGTACGTGCAGCAGCACCGCCCAGGGTCCTCCGCTTGCGCCGCGTCCGGTTTTCGCCACGCGCTCGTGCAGATGACGCTGGGCTTCGCTCATGCGTTCGGGGGCAATGCTTGCAATGCGCGTCATGAAGGCTCCCAATCAATACGAATCGGGCACGCGTGTCGCGTGGCGGGTGAACGCGGCGGGCGCACATTGTATTTCGTGCCCGCGTCCTTGATACACTCTACTTGATTTTATTCTGCCGGAGCAGCGATGAGCGAAGATTGGCACGACCAGGTCTCGCAGCCTAAGTACGGGCTGAAAGCGGAAAAGGATGTCTTCGTCACCATGCGCGACGGCGTGCGCATCGCCGTGGACGTGTATCGACCCGAGTGCGGCGAAAAAGTGCCGGCGCTGCTGGGCATCTCGCCTTACGCGAAGGATGTGCAGAGCCTGCCGATCTTCGAATTCCCCACCGACCGGGACCTCGGCAACGGCGGCATCGAGGCGGGCGATACGGCGTACTTCGTCGCGCGCGGCTACGCGCACGTCATCGCCGAGTCGCGCGGCACCGGCGTGTCCGAGGGCGAGTACGGCGTGTTTGGCGAGCGCGAGCAGCAGGACGGCTACGACCTGGTCGAGTGGATCGCCAGCCAGCCCTGGTGCAACGGCAAGGTGGGAATGCTCGGCATGTCGTATTTCGGCATGATTCAACTGCTGGTCGCGGCGCAGAACCCGCCGCACCTCAAGGCCATTTTCCCCATCGACGCGGCGACCGACATGTATCGCCACTGGGGCTACCACGGCGGCCTGTTGCACCTTTCGTTCCTGTCCACATGGTGGGATTCGAGCCTGGTGGTGAATCACGCGGATCGCAGTCCCAGCCCCGCTGCCGAGGTAAAGCCGATCGTCGAAGCCCTGCTCGAACATCCCGACGTGAGGAGCCACCCGCGCCTGTACAAGACGCTCAAGTGGCGCGACAAGAATCCGCACTTCTTCGATGTCCTGGTACACCCTTTGGACGGGCCCTACTACTGGGAGAGGTCCGCGTACACCAAGTTCGACAAGATCAGGATTCCCTGCTACTTCCTGTCGCGCTGGACCGCGCAGTACATTCACCTGCCCGGCGCCTTCAGTGCCTACCAGAGCGTCGATGCGCCCAAGAAGCTGATGATTACCCTGCCCGAGTCGGGCGTCGGCTTCAATCGTCCCTGGCACGAGAACCACGACATCGTGCTCAGGTGGTACGAGCATTGGCTCAAAGGCATCGACACCGGGCTCATGGACGAAGCGCCGATCCGTGTGCTGGTGCAGGGAACCGGCGAGTGGCGCGACGAGCAGGAATGGCCGCTCGCGCGCACGCGCTGGACCAAGCTGCACTTGAGCGTCCAGGGGCGATTGCAGTGGGATGCGCCGGGATGGAACGAGCGGCCCGAGCAATTCGCCAACGCGGTGGGCCTGCAGCCCGGTGGGAAAGTTCCGTCGCTGCGATACACGACCGAGCCGCTTGCCGAAAACATCGAGATCACCGGCCCGATCGCGCTTACCCTGTACGCCTCGCTCAGCACGCCCGATGCGCATTGGATCGTCGAGCTGAATGACATTGATCGGGACGGAACGGCAAAGCGCGTGTCGATCGGTTGGCTGAAGGCTTCGCATCGCGAAATCGACGCGGGCAAGTCCAAACCCTGGAAACCCTTCCATCCCCACACCCAGGTCACGCCGATCGAGCCCGGCCGGGTGGGCGAGTATGCAATTGAGATTTGCGATACCTGCTGGGTGTTCAAGACCGGGCACCGCTTGGAACTGATGGTGAAGGCGCAGGATGCGCCCTGGGAAGGCACGAGCTACATCTACCGCCTGTCCAACCACCTTACGCCCGCCCGCGAGACGCGCTACACCATCCATCACACGCCGGAATATCCTTCGCACCTGCTGCTTCCGGTCATTCCGGCGGCCGGCGGGGGCGCGCAGCGGGAGTGATGCCGAAGATGAACCTGACTGACCTGAATCGCCGGCAGGTATTCAAGGCCTTCGCGATCGTGCCTTTTACGCTGCTTGCGGCGGCGCTGCTGCTGCAGCACTTTGCCGGTCACAAGCCCTGCCCGCTGTGCATCTTGCAGCGGGAAGGGTTCCTGCTGGTCGGAATGATTGCGGTCGCCGCCGCAATCCACAACCCCGGGCGGCGCGCCGCATTGGCGTATCTCGGCGCGATGCTGCTGGCCGTGCTCGCCGGCATGGGCACGGCAATGCGGCACCTTTGGGTGATTCACCATCCCATGTTCGACTGCGGCTTCGACGTGATCGAAGAAGTTGTCAACGGCATGTTCGTGGCGAAGCTGCTGCCGCAGATTTTCCTTGCCAGCGGCGAGTGCGCGCACCAACTGGATCCGATATACGGCCTGTCCGTGCCCACGTGGTCGCTTACCTGGTATGTGATTCTCTTTGCGGCTGCGGTTTTCTTTATTTTCAAATGGTCGACAGCTTCCGCGGCGCGGGCAGCCAGGGCGGTCTGATTCCACTTCCGGCTGCTTCCCTTTATTCAGGTTTTACCCCCAGATATTTGACCAGTTCTCCCACATCGCGCAATTGTGCGCGGATGTACTGGTCAAATGCTTCCGGGGTTCCCGCATTGGGTGCGAGGCCGACGCGTTCGATGATATTGGTTTTGTAGGTCGGATTGTCGAAGGCTTTGCGCCAGCCCGTCGGCTTGCAGGCCTGCCGTGGCGATGGCCAACACGACGAATCCGTTGCGCACCGGCATTCCAATTTCCCCGGACGTCATGCCGCCTCTAGATTCCCAGCGTCTTCATTGCCTTGGCAAGCACCGCCACGGAATCATTGTGCTTGCCGGCCTTGTGCAGTGCTTCGCCCTCGGCGCGCTGTTTTTTTACGTCGGCAAGCTGCGCCGCGGCCAGCTTCGGGCTCTTGGCCAGAGCCGCGTCGATCTTGGCCATGTCTGCGGGACAGTGAAAGGCAAACGCGGCGGAACTGGCGAATAGGAAAAATGCGGCAAGCGAAGCGAAAAGTGTTGTGCGTTTCATGATTTCTCCTCAGTGGTTGACGGGCACGCATGACATCCTGGCCCGGTGACGACAGCATACCAATGTCGGCCCAAGGATGCCGTCGGCAATTCGGTCGTGGTGGCTTGCGCTCGGCTACGGAGATTTCGCGCATTCGCGCAGGAACGCCAGCAGCCCGGGGGCGGCGAGGGGGGCCAATGGCTACTGCTTGGTCCATGCCGAGTCCGCGCCGCCCCGGTGCTGCGATCCGCCCATCAAAGCTCGGAGGTGAGCGCTTCCATCTCAGCGGCGGTAAAGGCGCGCATCGTAACCGTGCGCACGTTCCCGAGCTTGCCCACGGCGAGCACGGCCTTCATCGCGGTCTCGTCGTTGGGCGCCTCCAGCACCGTCACGATGTCGTGCTGCCCTATGGTCCAGAACTGTGCCGTTTTTTTGCAGCCGTACTTCTCGAACGTGCTCTGGCTCAGCCTGGCGCGCTTGACTGACTCGGTGACGGTGCGAATTCCTTGATCGGTGAAGTTGGTCAACACGATGTAATTTGCCATTGCGGACCTCCATTGAGTGAGTTTGACGACGGTGGTGCGGCGTCAAGCATGTCCCGGCAGTTCAGGAAGAGATTCCGCGCCCCCCAGGCATTGCCTATCGCCACAGGGAATTGTGCGCCCGCCCGCAGCGCCTTCGCAAGGGCTCATGTCGCGCTCTCTGCAACGATTTTCCCCGCCCGCTGGTGCCTTTTTCTGCATTGCAGAACCGGGTCGTTACCCACCACCCTGAAGCCCACGCGCATCAGGTTCGCCGCCATCGCGGATCCCATGATGCCCAGCCCGAGCATGCCCACAGTTCGCGTCATTTTTCGTCCCCTGACTCTTCAGGATGCCAGCTTGCGCCAGACACTCGCCAGCCAGGGCTGCTGTTCGCGCGGCAGGCCGGAAGGGCGGTAATAGTGATTGAGCTCTACGAACCCGGCGGCTGACATATAGCCGCGCCAGGTATCAAGATCATGATAGGCGCCATAGCGCCCGCCGTTCCAGCCTTCCTGGTTATGGCCGTGCGGGTTCGAAGTGAACAGCACACCGCGCGGTTTCAGGCTTGCATGCAGGTCCAGCAATACGCGCGGCAATGCCACGCTGGGCACATGAAACAGCGCGGCGTTGGCGAACACGCCATCGAAATGCTCATCCGGCAGATTGAGACCGAGGAAATCCTGCTGCCATACTTCGCAGCCGCTGTGCGCGCGCGCCATGACGGCCAGGCGCTCGGCACCTTCCAAACCGATCGCGAGGTGGCCGCGTTCGGCAAACACCTTGAGGTCGCGTCCCGGCCCGCAGCCGAAATCGAGAATCGCGAACGGCGGGTCGCCCTCGATGTAGTGCAACAGCGCCTCGATGTTCTGGCTGACATCGTGAGCGCGCGTGCCTGCCCAGAAATCTTCGGCACGCCGGTTGTAATGTTCCAGCGTGAGCTCGGTGATTTTTCCCAGGTCTTGCGGATTCAGTTTCATGGCATCTCGGTCGGCTTGGGACTGGATCGCCCGCTCCCGATTCACGGCCCGCAGCAGCGCTTCGGAATGGTCGGCACGAATCACGCCGCGCCTTGACCACCGCGGGATATACTTCAACTCGGGGACCAGTTTCGAGGGATCTTCTCCGCTCGGCAGGGAATGGAAGCATGAATTCACAACTCCATTGTCACCCGGCGCGTCCCACCCCGTCACGCTTGATCTTACATAAAGGAGTCTCATCATGTGCTATGAATATGAACCGTTTGAATCGTTGCGCAGGGAGATGGAAAAGGCCGAAGCGTTGAAAAAACAAGACACCGCACCGACCCCGGCCAAACCGGCCGCGCCGGAAAAGGACATCAAGGAGCACGAGCCCGTGCCGGCCTGATTGTGCCGGCCTCAACGAAAAACCCCGCCAACGCGGGGTTTTTGCTATTGGCGCCCTTGAGAGCCGCCGACCCGTCAAACTTCGGCAAGGCGCCACCCCAATCTACTCCCGGACCAATAGCACGTTTACCGCTTTGACGAGTACGCGGCGGGCGCTGCCATCGCCGCATACTCGGGTCGGATATCGAAGTGCAGCCGGTGATGGGCAATGCGCAGCGCGTTTTCAGCTTCCGCGGGGCTTGCCGCCCGGGCGAAGATGAACCCCAGGTAGCTCGCCCCGTCGGGAGGCGGCGCGATGATTTGGCCTGTCTCCACCGTGAGGGTCACTTCGGTCACCGCGGGCACCGCTCGCGCTTCGGCCAGGCCCTCGACGCCATGGTAAATGCCGCGCCGTGGAATGGGGACCATCATGACGCCCGCGGCACCGGCCGCATTCGAGTTCGGGAGCGCTTCGCCCACCACACGGCGCAGGATCAATTCCTCCAGGGTCATGCCCAGCGAATGCGTGAGCACCCGGCCGCACAGGCCGCCGATGGATCGGGGCGCCACTTCCAGCAGCCAGATGCCCAGGTCATTGACCCGCATTTCGGCGTGGACCGGACCATCGGTAAGCCCGGCCGAGCGGCACACCCTGGCCACTTCGTGACGGATGCGGCTCTGAAACTCCGCGGGCAGTCGTGAGGGCGTGATGTAGAGCGTTTCCTCGAAGTAGGGCCCGTCTAGCGGATCGGGCTTGTCGAACAGCGCGAGCGCTGTCAACTCGCCTTGGTCCAGCACGGCTTCAAGCGCGTACTCACATCCAGAAATAAAGCCCTCGATGATCAGGCCCAGTTCCTGCGCATCGCGGTCGGCCCGCGACTGGATGGCCCGCACCCGGTTCACCGCTTGCACCAGTTGTCCGGAATCGTCGGCACGAATTACGCCGCGGCTCGCGGACAAACGCCGTGCCTTCACCACCACGGGAAACTTCAACCGCGGAAGCAGCGTCCCGGGGTCTTCACCGCTCGGCAGGTAACGGAATTCGGGACACCGGAATTCGTGTTCCCGGAGCAGGCGGCGGAACGCCAGCTTGTCACGCACCCGGCGCACCGCGTGAGCGGAATTTCCCGGCAGGTGGAGGCGCTCCGCAAGCAGGGCCGCAAGCTCGATGCCCGAATCGTCCACGGCCAGCACGCCATCCAGGTTGAATTTGATCTCGCGCAGAACGGTGTCCGCCGCCTGCTCGGGCCGGTCAAAGTGCAGCGCCATGATCGGCGCCATGCCCCAGGATGGGGCCAGTTGATGGCAGTAGTCGGCCGCGGCCACGATTTCCACGCCGAGCTTTTTCGCGGCGGCAAGAAAATCGGCGTTGCGGTAGCCGGTGGTGGGCAAGAGCAGCAGCACGCGTTTCATGGTTCGGCCGGTTCAGAACGACTGGAGTTGCTGGTCGGTGGGCTCGGCGCAGCAGTACCACGGTTCCGACAGCCGGGGGATCGGGGAGCCCAGGTTCCCCGCGAGTTGCGGCGCCGCAAGCCCTGCGGCCTCGTGAGCCATGCGCCAGATGCCGGCGAACACGTCGCGACGCGCCACACCGTTCTGTTCAGATCGCGTAACCCACGCGGTGATCTCCTGCTGCAGGCGATCGACACGCGCATCGGCATGCTCCCAGGGATAGCCCAGCAGCCCGGGATCGAAGGCCTTGAGCTTTTCCTTGAAGCCAGGGATCTGCAGAAGATAAGAGCCCGCGGGAACCAGCAGCCGGATGGTGAGTTGCACCGGGGGCACGCTCTCCACCAGTCGCAGTTCCACGAGCCGCGCGAGCAGGGCGATGTAGCCCTCCAACGTCGTCCAGGGAGTAAACGCGACAAATGTCGGGGCGAGCGCAATGCCGGCTTCGCGCGTGAGCGCCACCGCGCGGTCGAAGTCCCGGCTGGAATGGTTCTTGTCGAGATGGCGCAGGATGCCGTCGTCCACGGCTTCCACTGCGGAGGTGATGAACAGGCACCCGCAGCGGCGCAACTCAGGCAGCAGCCCGGCGTGATCGATGAGGTGCTGCACTTTGATAGTGACGTCGAATGACACATCGGGAAATGCCTCGTGCAAGGCGCGCGCGAGCCTCATGCCGTGGGTGGGACCGTTGAAGAAGTCCGGGTCGCCGAAGGAAATATGCGTGGCACCTTCCCTCACTTGCTGCCGGATATCCTGCATCACGATGTCTGCCGGGACGATGCGGAACTTCCCCTGGTACACCGGGACCACGGGGCAATGCCGGCACCGATGCTTGCAACCCCTGCTGCCCTCCGCAAACCCGGCGACCCGGGTCGATCCGTCCGGCAGCACCAGGTGGGCGTAGCTCGCGAGCTTCGGCAGGCCGTTGCGGTCAGGCACCTCGAACGCGACCCTGCCCAGACTGATGACCGGCTCGCTTTGGCTCATTTGCGTTCCGGTCGCCGTTCCATTGGCCCGCAGCCGCTCGCCGACGGATACCAGCGCAGGCTCCACCTCCCCACCCAGCACGGTGCCCACGCCCAGTCCGCGCAGCAGCGCCTCGTTCATGGGGGCGTAAAGCCCGTAGAAGCAGAGGTGGGCTTTCGGAGCGAGCTGTTTGATGCGGGGCAGGGCCGCCACCGCGATGCGGGTCGCGGTGTGCATGCCGACGTAAAGCGCGACCAGACCCGCATCCTCCAGGATTTCGGGATCGAGCTTCTGCAGCGAAAGATCGAGGCAGCTCACCGCGAAGCCCTCGCGCTTCAGCCAAGCGGCGGGCTCGGCCAGCGCGAACGGCTGCCGCCCCAGCTCATAGGGGTTGATGAGGACAACCTTGAAGGGCGTGCGGCGCAACTATTTCGACTTCGGCCGCTGCTCGAAGGGCGCGGAGCCCGGCTCGCGGCTCGCCCCGGCCTCTGCGAGGCTCTTGAGATAGCGCTGCCACATCTCCTCCTGGTGCAGGCCGTAATCGTACAGCAGGCTCCATGAGTAGATCCCGGTGGCATGGCCGTCGGAGAAGGTGAGCTGTATGGCGTAGTTGCCCACCGGCTCAATATGAGTGATCTCCGCATTTTTCTTTCCAACCTGCAGCACTTCCTGCCCCGGGCCGTGGCCGCGCACTTCGGCGGAAGGCGAATAGACCCGCAGGAATTCGCAGGGCAAGGAGAAGGTCTTGCCGTTGGCGAACGAGATTTCCAGCAGCCGCGACTGCTGGTGCAGCTTGATATCGGTAGGCTGTGCGGAAGTGCTTCCCATGCCCTACTTCTGTGACGGCGGGGTATAGCCGGCGGCAACGTCGGCGCCGCCGCCGAAAAAATATTTCTCCATCTGCTCCACCAGGTAGTCGCGCGCCTTCTTGTCGGCGAGGTTTAGGCGGTTTTCGTTCACCAGCATCTTCTGGTGCTCAAGCCACTGCTGCCACGCTTGCTTGGACACGTTCTCGAAGATACGTTTG
>MEQV01000081.1:6634-11576 GCA_001770355.1 Betaproteobacteria bacterium RIFCSPLOWO2_02_FULL_62_17 | reverse complement strand
ACATCAAGCCCCTCGGCCTCGCGCCCGAGCTTGATGCACTTGACCATGCGCGCCATGAACGAACTCCTCAGGACGACCGTCGCCGGCACGACGACCCGTTGATCGAGCATAGCACTGCGTCGGCGGAAATGGAGTGGACGTGTTCGGTTGATTTCGAAGTAAAGACACGGGCACGCTTATGGTTATTCGCCTTTGCGCGTGTCGACGCAAACAGCAGTCGCCGGACTCTCAATGCTCAAGCCCATAGGGCGGCAAGGTGGTCAACCGAGGGTCCTCGACATGGCCGCCGGTGGTGAAGTGATAGAGCGACTGAAACGTCGCGTCGTTGAACCCTAGCACCTGATGGACCGGGTCATCGAAGAAGCAGCCGATTCCCGTCGCACGGACGCCGCTCGCCTCCGCCTCCAGATAAAGCACTTGGCCGATCACCCCGGTCTCCCAGAAGAGTCTGCGGTAAAACCAGGGTCCGTGCCGCCGCAGGCTGGATTCGAATTCCGCGATCATTCCCAAGGAAAACGCACTATCGGCGGCGATTTCCTGTCGGCAACTGACCTGGGAAGCCAATTGCCGCGCATCGCCCACTTCAAGCAGGAACAAAGGCAAGTTCTCCGGACAGCCAGTTGGCGAGGTCCAGGCGAATTGCCGGTGCATCGCCCGTCTGAGCGAGTCCACCTTCGCCGGATCACGAACCAGCATATATAGACCCGGAGCAACGCCACTCACGCGATGGACGAACAAGACGAGGTGAATCGCCGGTTCCCAGGGCAGGACGTCCCAAGGCATGGGACGTCGGCATGGTTCACGATCAACCCGTGGCATGACGCGGTCCAGCATCGTAAAGAAGGTGCCGACTGAAATTGAAGTCTTGCCGTCGAACGCAAGCGCGCTGCGACGCTGGCGGATCACTTGTCCGGCCCTTGGCTGCCCGGGGTAGATGCCCGGCGCATCGGTGCCGGTCGGGGTCTGCGCTGAAGAACCAACTTGATTCAATTCTGCGAACCTCTGTTCAGTACCGGATTTCCACGCTGCGGCTTCCACCTGATCGAGGAACTGCCACCGCACCGGAGCGTCGCGACTCAGCCGGTTGGCCCTGCCATGCCAGATTCGACGCGCCGCGTCGCGAACAGCATCCGTCGAAACAAACAGGGGCACCGAGATCGTCTTCCCGGTAGAACGAGCGGCTTCTTGAGCGGCAGGCCAGACGACGGTGAGGCAATCCGGATGCTCCCGCTCTGCTCCTTCGAAATCTTCTTGTCGATCTGCGCCCAGCAAGGCGGCCAGCGTGTCGTCCGCCAGGCCGTCCAACAGCAGCGTATGCCAGCCCAGGGTCTGCGCCGCAATGCGCGCGCTGCCGATCGCGTGCCCTACATCGTGCTGGCAGTAGCGAAAGGCCCGCTCACCGTACTTCCAGGTCTCCCGCCAGTTCACCGAGGTAAAGCCGAAAAAGAAGGCATTGGGGGGGAACCCTTGCAGGAGTGCATCGAAGCTTTGCGTCGGCAGCTCTGCGCGCAGCTCCAGCGCATGTTCCCTGGCCGTGTAGTGGTAAAGACCCGGGGCTGGCGAAAGACCTGGGACTTTGCCGATGAGCAAATAGCCTTCCGTGGGATGCAGGTTGCCGCTCGAGGGGTTGGTTCGAAGAGCCCAACGCACTTCGCCGGCCTGCTTCCAAGCGGAAATCGCCAGCGAAAATTCGAGAAAACGCGAAAGGCTGCGGAGTGTGACCGGAGCGCTAACTATCGCGCCAGGGCGATACAGGTCTTCATAGAAAGGCGAGAGCGGAGCGTCGTCAGGTCCCAGCAACGGTAAGCGAATGAGCGGAGACCCCTGGTAGCGTCGAAACGGATCCGGCTGATTTGCCCAGTCCATGGTGCCGGGCGCGCGCGCATAGCGTGAAAAATGATGCTTCGTCTCCTGGTGGTAGCGCAGGACCACTTCCAGGCGATCGGGTGCGTCCGCAGCACCAGCAGAATCTTGCTTCGTCATCCCTCGCCCCACAACGGCTTGCTAAGCGCTGCGGTGAACGCGGAGAACATCAAGTTGAAGCTCACGCTCACCCGGCTCTCGCCGCTGGTGTTGGCATCGACGGAGTGCTGCAGATACGCAGGAAATACCAGCAGCGTGCCGCTTTTCACCGGTACCACGACCTGATCGGTATTGGCGGCGATGAGTTCGGTGACCGGTGGCCGGATGACGCCGGTCTGGCTGCGCGGGTCGTGGAAGTTGATGGAGTCGGCGCCGGGCCAGACACGCACGTAGTACACGGCGCTCAGGTAGTTGTTGGGGTGGCTATGCGCGCGGTGCGCGGCGCCCGGGGCATACTGATTCGCCCAGCAGCCGGTAATTTCAATCTCCTCGCTGCCAATTTTCAGGAATTGCAGCACGCTGATCGCCGCGCTCAGGACGCATTCGCAAAGCTCGCGCAGTTCCTCGCGCGCATGAAGGGCATGGCCCGACTGCCACGCCTCGCCGGTCTTCAGCGCGGGCAGCCCCTGCCGCAGTTCCAACAGCAGCCCGAGGACACGCGCGTCAATCGGTTCCTGCACCTTGGCCCGAAGCTGGATTTTCCATACCAGGGTGGGAAACAGCGAGAAGACATCTGAATGTTCAATCCACGATTGCTTGCCCGGTATCACCATGGAGCCCCCGCGAAACTCCTTTTGCCCGCGGCGCGCGGCGCGGCTGTATAACCACGCCGGCTGCGCCGGTAGCTTTCGCATCCTTCGTCCCGAAACGGCGCGATCCGACCTGCATGACAATGGGATGAATTGCCTTGGTAGAATGCGGACGTTGCCGGCCTATTGCTATACCTGAAATAAGATAATCATATCAGTGCGCCACAGCATCGCAGAAGCCGGTTCATTTTGCCTCGCCGCAGGCTCCATGGATACCCTTGGATTTTTGTGTTTCGGCATTCTTGGGCTTAATATCGGACCATTCCAGGAAACGCTCGAGAGAGGTAAAGTCATGGGGACATGCATGAAGAAGATGGCTGTATTCCTTGGGCTGGCGGTTATTTCCTCGATCGTATTCGCCCAGGAAAAGGATTTCCCAAGCAAACCGATACGCCTGGTGGCGCCGTTCGGGCCGGGCAGTGGCGCCGACACCACGGGCCGGTTCTTTGCGGATCTTCTGGGCAAGACCCTGGGCCAGCCGGCTTTCGTCGAGAATCGCCCCGGCGCAAGCGGTTCGGTGGGCGCGGTGGCGGTGAAAAACGCTCCCGCGGATGGCTACACGTTATTGATTGCGGGATGGTCGGCGCAGGCGGTCAACCCCATCGTGTTTCAGGATCTGCCCTACGATCCCGTCAAGGACTTCAAGCCGGTGTCGGGCCTGATGCGCAGTGCGCTGGGGTTCTTCGTTCCGGCCAATTCAAAAATCAACAGCCTCGCCGAATTTGTGGCGGCGGCCAAAAATGCCAGGCAGCCCCTCAACGGCGGAACCATATCGGAAGGGCAGCAGATTGTCGTAGCCTGGTTCTCGGGCCTTGCCGGCGTGAAATTCCAGAATGTGCCCTACAAGACCGGCAGCCAGATGCTCACCGACCTGATGGGCAACCAGATCGACTGGGCAATAGAGAACATTCCCTCCACCACGCCGATGGTGCGTTCGGGCAAGCTCAGAATGCTGGCGACCTCGGGTGAAACGCGCCATTCCGAGCATCCGAACGTGCCGACAGTCCGGGAAAGCGGTTATCCCGAGTTCGCGAATTATGGCTGGTCGGGCTTGTATGTCCGCGCCGAAACACCGGCCGAAATCACCGGCGTGCTCGCCGACGCGATGAAGAAAGTCATGGCCATGCAGGCGGCACGGGATTATGCGAGAAAAATCGGCTCGGAGCAGATGATTTTCGGGCCGGAGGCGATGCGCAAATATGAGGCAGACCAGCTGGCGACCTTTCGCCGGGTTGCAAGAGCCTCGGGTATCTCCGCGGGCAAGATGGGCAACTGATGGAATTGAGCAACGCAACCGAATACCGGCCGGTCTATGACTGGGCGTACGCCACCGTCGGCGATGCCGCGAGCCCGGTGACGGTCGAGATCAGCGCGGACAAGATCCTGCAATACGCCGCCGCGCAGCGCGACACCAATCCCGTGTATCAACGCGACGCCGGGAATGCGCTGGGTGTTCCGCCGGTGATGGTGCGTGTGTACGCGCCCTTGCGCCGGCGCGAGCTGGTGGCGGAGAAGGGCGCGCTCTACCCGAACCATCCGACACCGGCGGTGCATTGGCGCTGCCGGGTGATGGAGAACTTGCGCGTGGGCGAGCACATCACCAGCGTTACGCGGGTGCACGACAAATACCTGAGGAATGGCCGCCACTTCATTTCATGGCAGGTCGAGGCGCGCCGCGGTTCCGATACCGTGGCCTTGTTCGAGTACGTCAACCTGTGGGATCGCGGGCGTCCGGAGGACAAAAACCGATGAGCGCCTCAGTCAAGCCGGCTTCCTTCGCGGATATCAACGAAGGCGACACACTCCCGTCGCAGACCTGGACCGTAACCAAGGCGGATATCGCGGCGTTCGGCGAATTCCTCTATCCGCCGCAGCCCGACAATCCGCAGCGCAAGGGTAATCCCCACATCGACGAGGAATACGCGCGCCAGAGCATTTACGGCGGCCTTTTTGTCGATGGCAACCAGACGGTGGCGTTCCTGTGCCGCATGGCGACCGACTGGCTGCCGGCGGGCACGCTTGCCCGTGGCTGGAGTGACGTGGACGTGAAGTTTCCGAATCCCTGCCGCATAGACGACGTGATCACATTCACCGGCAAGGTGGTGGCCAAGACTCGCGAACATGGAAGGGACCAGGTGAAGCTTGAGGTCCTGGCAAGCAACCAGGCGGGCAAACCTGTGGCCGCGGGTTTTATTTCGGCGCAGATTCCTCGTTAGTCGGACAAGTCAGGTGCAGACAGGCGAAGTTGTGGGTTTGTATACGTCCCGTTA
>MEQV01000081.1:665-6617 GCA_001770355.1 Betaproteobacteria bacterium RIFCSPLOWO2_02_FULL_62_17 | reverse complement strand
TTTGCAACTTTCAACATTAACGGGAAAAGCGGATGCCAAATGAAGAATCAAGCCGTTTGGTTGCGGCCGGTCCTGCTTGGGAATAGGCGCGCAAGGGGCCGCGGCCCCCGGACATTCCCGATCCTGGATAATTCAGAAATTCGTGCAATCCCCCGGGAGTATTGATATGGCGAACGAGACCGGCACACCGGTGTACGAGTGGGCCGCCGCGGAAGTGGGCGACACCATTCCACCGGCCGACATTCGCGTGGAGCAGTCACGCATCGACCTGTATGTGACGACATCGGGGGACGGGAATCCGCTCTACAGCGACGCGGCTTTCGCGAAATCGAAAGGCATGGACAGCACCGCGGTGCCGATCTCGATGGCGATGCGCGTGGCGCCGACGCGCCGCTCCGTGATCATCAGGGAAAAGGGCTACTCGCACCCGGTGCGGCCGACGCCTTTTGCGCGCTGGGAATGCCAGTTCTTCGCGCCGATGAAACCGGGGGATGTCATTACCAGCGAAACCAGGCTCGGCGAAAAATTCGAGAAGCGCGGCCGCAAGTACGTGGTGTGGACGATCACCGCGCGCAATCAGCATGGCGAGAAGGTCATGGAGTACCGCTCCACCAATTGCTGGGAAGGCGCCAAGCCCGAGGACAAGTCGCGCTGAGCGCAAGGGCTCGCGGACAAAGACCGATTATTCGACAGGAGCGCAATTCATGAGCAAAGACCCGCGCGACCGAACTTTTGCCGATTTGAAAGAAGGCGAGGCCCTGCAGCCGTTGCATATTGCGGTGACCAAGGAGCACATCAACGGTTTTCAGGACTTTCTCGGCCATCACGACCCAAACACCATCGAAGGCACGCAGTGGCTGGTGGGCAACAACCTGCATGTCGACGAGGATTTTTCGCGGCGGAACATGTTTGGCGGTGTTGTCGGCGATGGCAACCAGACCATTCAATATCTCTGCCAACTTCTTACCGACTCGTTGCCATGGGGTTCGCTGGTATCGGGCTGGAGTTCGCTTGACGTGAAGCTGACCAACCCGACGCGCCCGGGGGACGAGGTGCTTGCGACCGGCAATATCGTCAGGAAATTCACCGAGGACGGGCGCGACTATGTGACCTGCGAGACCAAGGCCGTCAAGCAGGGCGACAGCATTGTTGCCGTCGGCACGTTCAAAGCCTACGTCCCGGCGCATGGCAGCAGGTAGCGACGGCCCGCTCGAGGGGCTCAAGGTTCTCGACCTCGGGCACCAGATCGCCGGGCCCTATTGCGCGCGCTTGCTTGCCGACCAGGGCGCCGAGGTCATCAAGATAGAGCGGCCGGTCACGGGGGACGTGTCGCGCGCCATGGCGCCCTTTGCCGGCGGGGAGCCGCATCCTGAAAAATCGCTCACTTTTCTCTATCTCAACTACAACAAGCGGAGTCTCACCCTTGACCTGAAAAGCGAGGCGGGGCGGAAAATCCTGCTGGAACTGGCGCACGACGCGGACGTGCTGGTCGAAAACTTCGAGCCGCGGGTAATGGCCTCGCTGGGTCTTGATTTCAAGACCTTGTCCGCGGTCAACCCGAAACTGGTTGTCACATCAATTTCCAATTTTGGCCAGACCGGGCCGCGGCGCGATTGGCGTGCCAACGACCTCATTGACTACGCCGTGAGCGGGGTGATGTCGATCTCGGGCTACGCGCAGCGCGAGCCGGTGAAACACGGTTATTTCCAGGCGGGCTACGTTGGCGGCCTCGCGGGCAGCATCCCGACCATGGCGGCGGTTCTGGTGCAGGGCGCGACGGGCAGGGGACAGCATGTGGATGTGGCGATTTCCGAGGCGCTGACTTCCACCTTGCTGCTGACCGTTCCCTATTACACCTACATGGGCGAAACACAGACGCGCCGCGCCCCGGTCGGCGAGGCTTTCGGCAACTGCGCGCGCGCGCGCGACGGCTGGGTGGTCGCGCATTCGCCACGCAGCGGCGAATGGGGCGATTTCTGCGATGTGGTCGGCGCCCCCGAACTCAAGGATCCGAAGTTCGCCACCGCGCGCGGCAAGATCGCCAATGCAGCAGAACTCGATGAATTGCTCGGCGCGGCGCTGGCGCGGCACGAGCGTTTCGCGCTGTTCGAGGAGGCAAACCGGAAGAAGATCCTATTTGGGGTGGTGCAGACGCCCGAGGATCTCGCCAATTGCGCGCAACTGGCCGAGCGCCATTTCTTCCATGAGATCGATCATCCGGCCGCGGGCAGGCTGCGTTATCCCGGCCAGACTTTCGATGCTTCCGAAAGCGGCTTCGCCATTTCCAGGCGGCCGCCGTTGCTGGGTGAGCACACTGATGAAATCCTGTCCGAATTGGGCCATTCCAGGCAGGACATCGAGCGATTGCGCGAGCTGAGGGTGGTATGAGCGGGGATATGAAAGTGCAGGATCTTCCGCTTGCCGGCGTTCGCGTCATCGATGCCAGCCACGTATTTGCCGTTCCCTACGCCACCGGTCTGCTTGCCGATCTCGGTGCCGAGGTCATCAAAATCCAGGCGCACACGCGCATGGATGTCATGGCCGGTCATGGGCCTTTCCCGGAAAACATTCCCGGCGAGCGAGCCTGGGACCGGGTCGGCAGCCTCAACACCGTCAACCGCGGCAAGCTCGGACTCTCGCTCGACCTCACCAAGCCCGAGGCGATCGAGATATTCCGCCGCCTGGTGCGGGTGAGCGATGTGCTGGCCGAGAGCTTCACGCCGCGCGTGATGAAGAAGCTCGGGCTCGATTACGCGGCCCTGCGCGACATCCGGCCCGAACTCATCATGCTGTCAAACACCGGCTACGGCCACAGCGGCCCGTGGCGCGAGTACGGCAGCGTCGCGACCTCGCTCGAGGCCACCAGCGGCATGTGCTGGCTGTCGGGTTACGAGGACGGGCCGCCCAGCAAGATCGGGCAGTCATACACGGACTTCCTCGCCTGCTGGAACGCGGTATACGCGCTGCTGCTCAGTCTGCACCGGCGCCGCAGAACCGGGCGGGGGCAGTGGATCGACCTGTCCATGTACCAGACCGGCGCGGCCACGCTCGGGCCGGTGATCATGGATTACTTCGCCAATGGCAAGGTCGCCGGGCGCATGGGCAACCGCAACCCGGACATGGCGCCGCATAACGTCTATCGATGCGCGGGGGAGGATCGCTGGATTGCCATCGCAGTGGATTCGGATGAAGCCTGGCGGGCGCTGATCGAGGCAATGCGCCGGCCGGCTTGGGCCGGTGACACGCGCCTCGCCGATGCGCGCGGGCGCATCCAGTACAGCGGGCTCGTCGATGAGCACCTGTCGGCGTGGACCGCCGGCCAGCATGCCGAAGCGCTCGCGACCCGGCTGCAGAATGCCGGCATCATGGCCGGAGTGGTGGAGAACGGACGCGACCTGCTGCATGACGAGCAGCTTCGCGTCCGGAATTTCCTGGAGGCAGTCCGGCATCCGCCGGAGGCCGGCATTGGCGAACGGCGCTATATCGGCCGGCCCTGGAAACTCTCCGGCGCCGCGCTTGCCATCACGCGCCCGGCGCCTCAGCTCGGTGAGCATAACCGCGAAGTTCTCACCAAATTGCTCGGCTACTCGGATGCCGAAGTGGACGCAATGAAAAAGTCGCAGGTGATCGGAAATGAAATCGTCACGGCTAACAAGGTTCAGCCCCTGCATCTGGAGGGCATGAGGCGCAACCACCGTATCGGACAGCCGGATAGCGACTATCGCAAGGCCTGAAGGGCGCCTCTAAGAATCCCACAACGTCATTCCGGCTTCACTTTCGCAAGCTTGGTCAGCCGGCCCGCGAGTTCGCGATCCACCTTGAGGAATTTCGCGAATTCGTCTGGCGTGCCGGCCTTGAATTCCACCGAGCCGGGCACCAGGAATTTCTCGGCAAACGCGGAATCCGAAAGAACCCTGTTGATTTCGGCGTTGAGCCTTTGAATGATGTCGCGCGGAGTGCCCGTGGGCGCGAAGGCGCCCACCCATCCGCGGAAATTCATGTCGTAACCCAGCTCCGCGAACGAGGGCACGTCGGGCAAGGTGCGATAACGGCTGGGGCCGATGGTGGCGAGCACCTTGATTTTTCCGGCTTTCGCCAGGCTGGTCAGCGCGCCCGAGGCGTTGAGCATGACGTGCGCTTCGCCGGATACGACCGCCAGGAAGGCCGCGCTCGGTGCCTTGTAGGGAAGCTCCTGGAACTTCACATTGAAGGCGCTCTCGGCCCAGGCGCGGTACAGATCCGAAAAACTTCCCGGACCCCAGGTGCTCCAGAGGAGGGACTCAGGCTTCGCTTTTGCCATGTCGATCAGTTCGCGCATGGAATTGACCGGCAACGCGGCAGTCACCAGGATTGACGCGGCGATCACACCCATGTTGGCGATGGGCGCGAGATCGCGCAGCGGTTCATAAGGCAGCTTGGAATAGAAGTAGGGATTGAGAGAAACCGGCGCGCCCTGCGTGATCGACAGCGTATAGCCATCGGGCGCCGCGCGGATGACGGCCTCCATGCCGATGATGCCGTTGGCACCGACGCGGTTCTCCACCACCCAGGGCTGTCCCAGCGCCTGGCTGATCGCCGGCCCCATGGCGCGCGACAGGATGTCGGGCGGCGCGCCCGCGGCACCGGGGATGATGATGCGCACCGGTTTGGCGGGGTAACTCTGGGCAATGGCCCATGGGGCGGCGAGCGACAAAACCGCAATCGAGACAAGGTGAATCAGCTTTTGCATGGGACGTTTATCCTGGTTTGTGGAGCATACCCGCCGCACATGTGCGGGCTGCGTCCGACTTGATCTGAATCAATAGATCCATCGCGCTTCTGGCCCATCGTGCCCGCCAGCATACACAACTCGCCCAGGAGGGGGAATCGCTGTGAGGATAGTGAGCTTCGTCAAGCATGTGCCGTCGTCCGCGGTCACGCCCAGACTGATGGCGTCCGGGATGGGCATCGAAGAGGGCGGTCTCGCCTACGAGGTCAGCGAGGCGGATCTCTATGGGATCGAGGAGGCCCTGCATCAGCGCTCCCTCCACCAGGGCAGCGTGACGGCCATCACACTGGGACCGGGCCGCGCCAAGGAAGCGCTCCACGTCGCCTATGCAAAAGGCGTCGACCTGGCCATCCACGTGGTCGATGAGGCGTCCCGCGGACTCGATCCGGCCTTCAACGTGCTCGCCGCGGCGGAGATCGTGAAGAAGCTGGACTTCGACATGGTATTCGCCGGCATCCAGGCCGAAGACGACCTGCAGGGGCAGTTTGGCATCGGCCTGGCGGAAGTTCTGGGGATACCTGTCATCACGGCGGTCACGGAAATCCGCGCGGACCCGGGCGCGAAAGTCGCGACCGTCATCCGTGAACTGGGCGGCGGCTTCAAAGAGGAACTTGAAATCGACCTGCCGTGTCTTCTCACCATTCAGTTCGGCATCCGGCCGTTGCGCTACACGCCGGTCATGGCGATCGTCAAGGCCAGGTCCCGTAGGATCGAATCGGTCCCAGCCGATACCCTCGCGGTTGCACCGCGGAAGCCAGCAGGCGGCGGACGGCTGCATGTGCTCAAGCTGTCGTATCCCGAAGACAGCGGCAGATGCGAATTGATCGACGGTTCGCCCGAGGAAGCGGCGCGCAAATTGGTCAAGAGGCTGGCGGAAGAGGGGGTTGTCTGCTATGACTGATACCAACATCCTGCTGGTTTGCGAGACCGGCGCGGGGCAGACCGAAGCGGCGAACGCGCGGCTGATCGCGCTTGGCGCCGAATTGTGCGGGCACTGGGGTGGCAAGCTGGTATGCCTGCTCGCGGGGCACGGCATCGATGCGGCTGCGGCCGGGTTGAGCCGCTGCGTCGACGAAGTCCGGGTGGCTGATTCCGCCCTTCACGCCAATTACCATCCCGAGGCACGACTCGCATTGGTTCGCAAGCTGGTGGAAGAACTGCGGCCCCGCGTGGTCCTGTTCGGA
>MEQV01000081.1:0-634 GCA_001770355.1 Betaproteobacteria bacterium RIFCSPLOWO2_02_FULL_62_17 | reverse complement strand
CATTGGTTCGCAAGCTGGTGGAAGAACTGCGGCCCCGCGTGGTCCTGTTCGGACACACTTTCATGGGCATGGACCTCGCGCCGCGGCTGGCCGCGAAACTCGGCGTCGGCGTGGCGAGCAACTGTTTCGAGATCCAAGTGGAGGGCGACGCCGTGAGCTTCATGCGGCCCATGTACCGCGGACGCGTCCACGCGAAGGTGGTCCTCGAATGCAACCCGATGATCGCCACTGTGCAGCAAAGTGGCGCCATGGCGCCAGCGGCGACCAGGTCGGGCGCGGTGAGCAGTATCGATGCACCGGCGGACGGGTCAGAGAGAATCAGACCGCTGCGGACCATAGCGCCGGATCGCAGCGGCGTCGATATCACCAAAGCCGACATCGTCGTGTCCGGGGGAAGAGGCATAGGCGAGAAGGCGAATTTCGCGCTCATCAATGAGCTCGCGGAAGCCTTGGGCGGCGTCCCGGCGTGCTCGCGGCCGCTGGTGGACATGGGCTGGTTCGGCAGCAACTATCAGGTCGGACTGTCGGGAAATACGGTCAAACCCAAGCTCTATGTCGCCTGCGGCATATCCGGAGCGGTGGAGCATCTGCACGGCATGAAGGAATCCGGGACCATCGTCGCGATCAACAAGGA
>MEQV01000080.1:7358-7422 GCA_001770355.1 Betaproteobacteria bacterium RIFCSPLOWO2_02_FULL_62_17 | reverse complement strand
ACGCTGGCGATGCCTACCTTTCGAACGTCGCTGATGCGTTCCAGGGTGCGGCGCAGATCGCCGT
>MEQV01000080.1:0-7181 GCA_001770355.1 Betaproteobacteria bacterium RIFCSPLOWO2_02_FULL_62_17 | reverse complement strand
CGCCCGGGTGCGAACGGGCAAAATCGTCGGCGCTGAAGCCGCGCGCATCGAGCAGCGACACCGCCAATGCGTCGCCCATCGCCAGCGACGCGGTGGTGCTGGCGGTGGGCGCGAGATTGAGCGGGCAGGCCTCCTGATCCACCCGGACATCCAGATGAACGTCGGCCTGCACCGCGAGCGTCGACCCGGTGTTGCCGGTGATGGCGATCAGCGTGGCGCCGCGGCGCTTGATCAAGGGGATGATGGTGAGCAACTCGGCGCTTTCGCCGGAATAGGACAACGCAATCAGCAGATCGTCGCTCTGGATCATGCCCAGATCGCCATGGCTGGCCTCGGCCGGATGGACGAAGTAGGCGGGCGTGCCGGTGCTCGACATGGTCGAGGCAATCTTGCGCGCGATATGTCCGGACTTTCCGATGCCGCTGACGATGACCCTGCCGGTGCAGCGCAGGATCATGTCGATAGCGCGCACGAAATGGTGGTCCAGGCGCGCCGCCAGTTTCGCCACGGCAGCGGCCTCGATCGCCATGACCTTGCGCGCAAGATTCAGGGCCGAGGACTGTGCCAGAGGCGTTGCGCTGTCCGCGCCGCGGCCGGCCCTGGGAGCGACGCGTTTTCGAGCCGGCTTCGCTCGCTGCCGGCCGGGTCGCGTACTCTGCAATTTTCCGGCTCGCGAAGCTGCCATAATCATCGCGAAAGTATAGCAGAGCCCCCTCGTGCGGAGTCCTCGGAAGCGCGGCACCAGCGGCGCCCCCTGGCGGCCATTTTAACGGGTGATTCTTGAGCAACACGCTGCAGTTGGTGGTCATTCTGCTGGCGAGCGCGGTATTGGTGGTCGCGGTGTTTCGTACCTTCGGTGCGCCGCCGCTGCTGGGATATCTCATCGTCGGCGTGCTTATCGGTCCGCATGCGCTGGGCTGGATTCCCGCATCGCGCGAGGCCAGCTACCTGGCGGAGTTCGGCGTCGTATTCCTGATGTTTTCGATCGCGCTGGAATTCAGCCTGGGCAAGCTCTTCCAGATTCGCCGCATCGTTTTCGGCATCGGGCTTTTTCAGGTGGCGCTGACGCTGGCAGTCGTTTTCGCCATTTCCCTGGCGCTGGATCTGGGCTGGAAGGCGGCGCTGGTCCTGGGCGCCGCGCTGGCCATGTCATCCACCGCCATCGTTTCGCGGATGCTCGTGGAAAAAATGCAGCTCGATACGCCGCATGGGCGCGAAGTGTTCGGTGTGCTGCTGTTCCAGGATCTGGCGGTGGTGCCGTTTCTGGTGCTGGTCCCCGCGCTCGCGGCGGGCGAGACTGATCTGACGCTGCGCCTGGGCGAGGCCGCGCTCAAGGCGGTGGTGATTCTGGGCATCGTGCTGTTTGCCGGACAGCGCCTGATGCGATCCTGGTTTCACATCGTAGCGCGCCGCCGCTCGCAGGAATTGTTCATACTGAATGTGCTGCTGATCACGCTGGGCCTGGCCTATGTGACCGAATTGGCCGGCTTGTCCCTCGCGCTGGGCGCTTTTCTCGCCGGCATCCTGATCGCCGAGACCGAGTACCGCCATCAGGTGGAAGCGGATATCAAGCCGTTTCGCGAAGTGTTGCTGGGATTGTTCTTCGTGACCGTGGGGATGCAGCTCGATGCGCGCCTGGTGTGGGCGAATCTGGCCCTGGTTCTGTTCGTGCTCGCCAGTTCCATGTTGCTCAAGTTCGCGCTGATCGCGCTGTTGTCGCGTGCCTTCGGCGGTACGCCCGGGACGTCTTTGCGCAGCGCGCTGGCACTGTGCCAGTCGGGCGAATTCGGTCTGGTGCTGATGGTGCTTGCCGCGGGCAACGGCGTGCTGGAGGGCGAATTGACCCATATTGTGACGGCGGCGATGCTGCTCTCCATGCTGTTTGCTCCGGTCGCCATTCACTTCAGCGATCGCCTGGTGATGCGCTGGTCGAGCTCGGAGTGGATGCTGCGTTCATTGCAACTTCACCATATCGCGGTGCAGAGTCTCGCCATTGAAGGCCACGTGGTCATTTGCGGCTACGGGCGCACCGGCCAGCGCATCGCGCACTTGCTGGAGCAGGCGGGAGTCCGGACCATGTCGCTGGATCTTGACCCGGAACGGGTGCGCGAAGCCGCGGCGGCGGGCGAAACGGTGGTCTACGGCGACAGTTCGCGCAGCGAAGCGTTGGTGGCGGCGGGAATCGCGCGGGCGCGCGCCCTGATCGTCACCTTCTCGGATCTGCAGGCGGCGGAGCGCATTCTGGCGCTGGTACGCGAGTCGCATCCTTCCCTGCCCGTGGTGGTGCGCACCCTGGACGACGCCGACCTGGATCGCCTGATGGCCGCCGGCGCCGCTGAAGTGGTCCCGGAGACGTTTGAGTCCAGCCTGATGCTCGCCTCGCATGCGCTGGTGCTGCTGGGCGTGCCGCTGCGCCAGGTGGTGCGCCAGATCGGCGCGGTGCGCCGCGACCGCTATCAGATGCTGCGCGGTTTTTTCGAGGGCGAGTCCGACCGGGCCGGGGACGAGGACCAAGCTCGCGAACCGCGTCTGCACTCGGTGACGCTGGATGCCGCCAGCCACGCCACCGGGCGCGCGCTTGCCGCGCTCGATCTCGACTCCCTCGGTGTGTCGGTGGCCGCGGTGCGCCGGCGCGACACGCGTATCGCGAAGCCTTCCGCTGCGACCGTCCTGCAGCAGGGCGATGTGCTGGTTTTGCTGGGCACGCCCGCGGATCTCGCGGCCGCGGACATGCGCCTTATGCAGGGCGATTGAAGATGTACAGCGCCTCCCCCGCTGCCGTCATAAGGGCAGGCATTTTCCATAATAACGGCCGGCAGTCGTGGTGGCTCCCAGCGATCGCGTATTTACGATTCGAGCGATCTTTCCACCCCGGCGCTTGATTCACAGCCGGCACGCTGCTAATATTTGATACACATATTGTACTAAATGATACAGGAGAGCGAAATCATGAGCGCCGTGCTTGAACCGGTTCGAGAGATCGACCTCCACCGGCGCGGCAACCGGGAGCGGCTTGCCAGGATGGTGGTAAGCCTTTTCGACCATTGGCAGGTTTCAGCGCCTGATCAGGCGTCCCTGCTCGGTTTGTCGCCGGATTCGCGTGCAACGCTTGCCCGTTACCGCAAGGGTGAGCCGCTGGCCGACAATACCGACCTGCTCGCGCGCGCAGGGCATCTCCTGGGAATACACAAGGCGCTGCGCGTCATGTTCCCGCAGGATAGCGACCTTGCCTACCGCTGGGTGAGCACGCCCAATCGCAGGTTTGGCGGCCGAATGCCGCTGGAAACCATGAAACGAGGATACGAAGGCATTCTGGCGGTCCGCCGTTTTCTCGACTTCGAGCGCGGCCGCTAGTGAGACCGCCGGCGCATAAATCTCGCGCCGGCTGTTGGAAGCAGCGCGGCGAGCTTTTGGCCGCGCGATCCTAGTGCCCGTGTACGCGGACCTGCTCGAGGATGCCGTCGATTTTCACGACGACCTGGTGCGCAACATCAAAGGCATCCGCACATCGCGGAACCTGTTCGACGATCTATCCGATGACAGGGACGACCAGATGGTCGCCGTCGCCGCGGAATCGGCGGACCGCTTACCGAGTGATGCGCCGCTTCTCACGCGGCCGTTCGACTACGGCGCGGTCATCACCTACCCCTTTGAAGCATTGAACAACCAGGGAACACGCTTCTCAGACGGCCTCGATTACGGTGTCTGGTACGGGTCGCTGGACCTGGAGACGGGCGTGTACGAAACCGTTCATCACTGGCACGAATTCATCGCGGACAGCTATCCCCGGGAAGACCGGGAGATCACAGGCGAACGGCGCGTATTCCATGCCCGCTGCGATGCGATCCTGATCGATCTGCGCGGCAAGGAGCGCCGCCAGAGGCGCCTGCTCGACCGGCGCGATTACCGGTACCCGCAGCAACTCGGACGCTACCTCAAGGAGCAGAACCAGAATGGTCTGCTGGTTCGCTCGGCCCGAAGCCGCGGAACCAACGCCGACCTCTTCACCCCGGGGGTTCTTTCGCGCGTGCGCGACCTGTGCTTACTTACCTATCGCGTGAACCCGGCGCGGGATCTGGTGCGCGTCGAGCGCAGGCCGGGGCGAAAGTGGCTCGAATTCAGGCCGAGCAGTTTGCGCTAGGGCTATGGCGCATTACCGCGAAGCTTGTCAAGGTTGCTCAAAAGTTTTTTGACATCTCGAACGCAAACGTCAAAGCCTGGAAGTATTTCAACCTGCGCGCTTAACCGATGTTCCCACGCTTTCCGCAGCGCAGCCTCAACCTTCTCCAGTCGAGGTACTAAAACATCGTTTTCGCGCCCATCGCGGCTTGCGAGTTTTTTACTCAGGCCCTCCACTACATCCTCTGGGTAAGCAACGTGGCGTTCCTCCAATATGAACCACAAATCGTATAAGTCGCGCGGTTCTCTCCGTGCCCCATCTGTTACGGCCAACGTTTTCTCGACAACAATTTCGAAGAATCCGTAGACCTGAAGCGCTGGTGCGTCCTCGGGTAGGTCGGCATATTCTGGGTAAGTTTTTAAAACTCGCTTTTGCTCGAGAGGGAATACGATGGTTTCTCCGCGAGTGATGTCCACCTTGACGCTGTTCCCCGCAGGAAGTGGCCCCTTATAGCCGAAATAGCAGGTGTCGTTGCGCAAATTCTGCGTTACGTTTGCCTCATCCAGAGTGAAGGCTATGCCGCTTTTCTTTTCAAGCGAGGCAAATACCTGCTTGAAAGCGTCAAACAAATCCTCCAGCGGGACATCGCGCGTCATCGAAAAATCCAAGTCCTCGGAGAACCGGTACTCGCCGAAATGCACTCGACGCAAAGCTGTTCCTCCCTTAAACGCAAAAGCGCTGGAGAGCAACGGGTGTCTCGCAAATTCTGTAAGAAATCAAGCAAGGACGTAGTCCCGCTCAATTACGTTCTCTGGCACTCGCCGTGCAAGTTTTTTGCCGACCTTGGTGACGGTCTCCTGGTAGAGCCTGTTTGCAAGCCGGGAAATGTCTCGTTGGAGTATCACGTTAGTGGCTGACGGCTTGCTCAAGTTCTTCGCGAGTGACATTGAGTACGAGACCCCACTTCTTGTCGCGTGCGCCATCGGCTGTAAAATCAGGGTCAAGTCTTACGTAACCCGCCGGTAAAGAGCGAGCGATGTCGTTAAGGGTGCCTTTATCGGCGCAATTGAATAACTCCATTAGAAACCCTGTTCGGCGTACCACGGCCCATTTTTGGAAGGCCTGGGCGTATTTAATGAGTTGCAACTTGTCCAGCCGGGGCTTGGCCATGAAGAATGCTTTCGCGACCTCAATAAGTCCGCCGCAGTAAGCAGGGTGTGCGACCCCATCTATCAGGGTGCGCTCGATATCGCTCACAACCAAACGAACGTTTCCGACCTTCATGGTTTGATAGCCAAAGAACCGAGCAGGGGGTGCCCACACAAAGTGCGTCATTGCCCCCCCGAGGTTTATGTTCTTCCGACGGCGTGTAGAGGTGACATAGACATTAAAATTCGGCTGCGTGGCCAGTTGATGGATATCGAGCGCGGAGGCGTGTGATAGAAAATAGGGCATGTTCCCCAGACTTTCACGCACCAGGACATATCTGTCCTCCAGGTGAAAGGTTGCGGACCCCAGTTCAAAGGGCACCAGGTTGTAGAGTCCCCTTTTCACCGGAGTGACCAGTCCGCGTTTGGCAGCCGCGTGCAAAATACCCGCGGCTTCTGGCGTGCTCACGCCCATCAATGCAGCGGCTTTTGCAATGTCGAACACCGTCCTGCCTTGGTCGTGAAGGCCTGAAAAAAGCCGCGAGGTCCGAGGACCTAAAGTTTTGGTTGCTTTCATAATTTTTGTGAGCAAATAATTTTCTGTCATTCAATCTTCTGCACACGAAGTATAAAATGTTATATATTTCGTGAGCAATACATTTACTGTCATTTAATGTTCTGCTCATAAAAAAAATATTCTTTGGCGCCGTGCGACGCCGCGATTTGCTTTGGGTGGATCACTGTAACAACTTGAATACAAGTGTATTTACTCTGTCTCTGAACGCTCACCGAGCATAAAATCGCAGCAAGCCACGCGTCCTGCGTCACGGAAGAAACGGGGCAATCGGCTGGCCAAGGGTGACTTGAAATCTGGCCGAAAACCGGCGTTGGGTGGGGTGGGGCGAGGATGAGCCAGGGACCGGCATAGCCGCGCTTTGCTCACAATGACAAAACTGCTGCGTTGGTAATTTCTCGCTCCCTTAAAAGAAAAAAGCCCGCACGCGGCGGGCTTTTCCGGGACGGTGAAGCCTTACAGGTTCTTGCAGAGCAGGTACTGGTTGGTGCCGGTTTCGGCAAACTCTGCGGCTGGCGCTCCGCCTGCTGCTGGGTTCGGTGTAAGCTGAATTTGCCCTCTAACCTGGCCACGGATCGCTGAACCATCATCAACTTGGGTATCCACGGCGATGGCGACCTTGTCGGGCAGGTTGCTGGTACAGATGATGTTGGAGGTAAAGCCCATCCCGGCTGTCTGTACCCCGACGATGCCATTGACCGAATTGGCGGGTGGCAGTATTGAAGCGGCCGCCGCGGTATCGGTCGAGCCCCCAACGAAACCGGAAAGGCGCAAATGCATCCAGAAGAGATTTGCTTCTGGGGTGGCCGCCGACGGTACCTCGGCGGCGGTTGGGATGTTGTTATAAACATCGGTCGCCGCACATGCCACACGGCAGAAGGTGCCATTGCCATTTCCGCCAAATGCGGCCGGGCCCCAGCGTCCCACCGTGGCTGAGTTTGACTCATCACCAGGCAGGGCCCGATAGCGGTCCTGGTAAGAATACATGGCCGCCGCCAACCCGTTGAAATCATTAATAAGATTCTTTATCTTCGCCTGGGTGATCATCTCCTGGCCCTTCAGGATACCGCCAAGCAGCAGTCCGATGATGACCAGCACAATGGCAATTTCCACCAAGGTAAAGCCCGACTGGGCGGATTTCATTGACATTTCCTTGTTCATACGGCCCCCGCTATGAGATTGGCCAGCAAATTATCCAGTGATGCAGACCCGACCTTATGCAAGCTTCATGCCATGAAAACCAGGGGTTACGGGGCTTATTTCCAGTCTTTTGAGCAAAATTCTGTTGAGATTTAAACATCTTTGACATTTTGCCGTCACTTCTTGATCCTGGCTTCCA
>MEQV01000079.1:16890-17346 GCA_001770355.1 Betaproteobacteria bacterium RIFCSPLOWO2_02_FULL_62_17 | reverse complement strand
CATGGCATTGGTCGAGGTTAGCGCCAGGGGAATAATCAGGACGAAACAGGTGAACCCCACGGTAATGAAGGGGCGCTTGACAATATCCTTGAGAATTTCACCGACATCAAACACATGGTCGAACGACACGTAGCTCGACAGGTGCAGCAATGCATAGAAAAATGTGAAAAGCCCCAGCATGCGCCGCAAGCGCAACAGCCAGGTCCGGCCAGTGATCCTGCGCAATGGGGTTATTGCGAGAGTCAGCAGAAGCAGGCGCAAAGTCCAATCGCCCAGCGAACGCGTGATGTACTCCGCGGGGTTGGCCCCCAGCCAATCGGGAAAGAAAAACGCGCCCGCAACCAGGTAGGAGAGGGGCAGCAGGGCGGCGATGAAAAGAAATGCTTTGAGAGCCGTTACCCCGGATTCGGACAAACGCATCACCTCGCCGGCTCAATAGTTCCTGCGCAGATCCAT